>NZ_JAIOTY010000003.1 GCF_019931275.1 Nitratidesulfovibrio sp. SRB-5
ACCCGTACGATTGATTACTATCGTAAAGGCTGATTCCTTCCCGACTCGCTATTTACTTGTCAAAGAACCGATTCCGTAAACCGCAGCATTCTGCGGTCCGTCGCCCCGCCGGGGCTTCCCGCCGCGGCGAGGAGCATGTATGCCCCAGCGCCCTGCCAGGTGTCAACCGCTTTTTTCGTTTTCTTCGTTTTTTCTCGAAGACCCCGTGAATCCCGCAGTGGGTTCAGGAAAGCGGCAACCTATTGATCCGGCTGAAAGAGCGAGCCGCGTCGAACGCTGTCCGTTGCGGCGAAGGGGGTATCTATGCGCTTCGCCACCCGGCGTCAACAGGTTTTTCGTCAGCCCGCTGATTTTATTTTCGCTCAGCCCCGCCAGCCCGCGCCAGCCGTGGATTTGCGCACCGACAAAAAACGCGCCCGCCAAACGAAAGCGCCCCGGCAGAACCGGGGCGCTGAGGCAAGCATGGTGTCATGCACCACTATCGGGCGGCGCCCGGAAGGCTCCGGGTGCGCTATCGGCAGACGCTACTGGGCGGCGTGCACGGTGATCTGGTCGCCGGGCTTCAGCTGCGCATCGCGCTCCAGGTTGTTCCAGCGCAGCAGATCCTTGGGCGGCACGTTGAACTTGCGGGCAATGGCCCACATGGTGTCGCCTTCCTGCACCTTGTACACGATGGCCCGGCCCGACGGCGCGGAGGATTGGGCGGCGGACTTGGTCGTCGCGCCCTTGGACGCGGTGGCCACGGCCACGGGCGTGGCGGCCCGCTCGGCACCGCCGCGCGAAGCGCTGGCCACGATGGCCTTGTTGGCGGCCTCCGCTTCCTGCCGGGCGATGGCCGTGGCCTCGGCCCCGGCATCGGGAATGTACAGCTTCTGCCCCAGTTGCAGGGCGATACCCGAAAGGCCGTTGGCCTTTTGCAGGGTTTCCACGCTGCTGCCCTGAGCCTTGGCGATGCCGTACAACGTGTCGCCCTGCTTGACGATATACGTTGCGCGGCGCTCGGCGATGTCGCGGGTGCGGACAGGGGACGGCCTGTCCGATTTGTCCGATTTGTCCGGCCTGTCCGATTTGTCCGTTTTGTCCGCAACGGCCTTGCCGCCCTTGGCCGAAGTCGCAGACTTCGACGCAGGCGCCTCCGCCTGGGCGGTGAAGCCCGTTGCGTCGCCCCCGCCGGGGATCATCAGTTCCTGGCCCACCTGCAACTTGCCGCTGGCCTTGTTGACCCGCTTCAGCACCGAAACGGGCACCCCGCACCTTTTGCCGATGCGGTCCAGCGTATCGCCCTGACGCACCTTGTACACCCGCCAGCCCGCGTAGCTGCGCTGCTGCGGCTTGGTCAGGAAGGCGGTGGCCGCTTCAAGGTGCATGGGGTGCACGTAGGCGGTGGTGTGGGCATCGGGCGGCGAAATGTAGCGCCGGAAGGCCGGGTTGTTGGCGGAAAAGTCGCTCCAGCTCTGGCCCATGGCCTGGGCCAGGGCCATCAGGTCGGTGCCGGGCTTTACCCGCAGCTGTTCCAGCTTGGGCGGGCAGCTGTAATCCGGGGCCTGAAAGCCCAGGGACTCCAGGTTGCGCATGATCTTGGCCACGGCGATGAACCGGGGCACGTACTGGCGCGTTTCGTCCTTCAGCTGGGCCTTTCCGTCGAGCATGTGGTTCTTGGTGCGCAGGTCGAAGAACCCTTCGGCCCCGGTGCCTTCCAGCGCCCGCGAAATCTTGCCTTCGCCCGCGTTGTACGCGGCCATGGCCAGATGCCAGTCGCCGAAGTCGCCGTACAGCTTTTGCAGATAATCCGCCGCGGCGCGGGCCGACTTGTACGGGTCGCGCCGCTCGTCCATCCACCAGCTGTACGACAGGCCGTAGCGCATGCCGGTGTAGGGCATGAACTGCCACACCCCCACCGCGCCCGCCGAGGACACGGCATTGGGGTTGAACCCGCTTTCGACGATGGCGAGATAGGCGATCTCTTCGGGGATGCCCTGCTGGCGGAACACCTCGCGGATGTGCGGCAGGTAGTTCTGCGAACGCTTCAGGTAGCGTTCGAAGGTGCCGCGCGCGCGGTGGGTGAAGTACTTGAAGTGCAATTCCACGTCGCGCCGGGCTTCCGGGGAAAGGTTCTTGTCCAGTTCGCCGGTGGAATTGAGGGCCGCCCATTCCTGCGGGGTAAGGGGCACGCCGTCGTCGGCGGGCGGGATGGGCAGTTCCACCACCTCTTCGGGTTCGGCGGCGGTGGCGGCGGCGCTGGGCGGCACCGGGCAGGCCTCTGCGGGCTGAATGGGAGGAAGATTCTTTTTGGGCGCGCAGCCGGCGGCCAACAACGCCACCGCCACAAGCACGAGCACGTGCCGGACGGCACGGCGCGCGCGCAGGGCGGAAGACAGGAGTCTGGTTCGCTGCATGGATATTCCGGATGTGTTGGGAGCGGCGGAAGAAGGCCGCGAGAAGGAGCGTGTGTCGGGTCGTCCGCCGCGTTCCGGCTGGCCCCGGCGCCTGTCGGCCCGGCGGGTGCGGCACCGTGGCCCCTTGCGTGGAAGCACGTTCAAGGGTACCTGCGGTGTATGCGGCATCCCGACCCTACCTCATGCCGCCCATCCAACGCAACCCGTCTACCCGCGCCCATCCGGGCGAAAGCGACACATGCCCAAGAAGCACCCCATTTGGGGCACCGACGCGCGCGACGACGCGCCGCGCGATGCCCGCAACGACGATACGCGTGACAGCCGTTCCCGTTCCGCCAACCGCAACCGCAAGGATGGCCGCCCCACGGGTAGGCCCGGCGAACGCGAGGGCGGACGCGGCGATGCCCCGCGCGGCCACGGCGGCAAGCCCGGAAAGCCCGGCGAACGGAACGAACGGGGCGAACGGGGCGACTCCCGCCCCGGTTCGGGTCGTGACGCCCGCCCGGAAGGCCGTGGCGACGACCGCCGCAACTCCCGTCCCGGCTCGCGGCCCGGTCCTCGTGATGACCGGCACGGCAGGCCCGAGCGGCCTGGCCGTCCGCCACACCGGGGCAAACCCGCCGACGGACGGCGTGACGCCCGTTCCGATGTCCGCCCCGACGCGCGCCCCAGCATGCACACGGACACCCGCGACATCCTGCCCGACGCCCCGGAGTCTCCCTGCTCCATCCTGCCCGGCGTGAAGCCGGTGCTGGAGTTGCTGGAATCGGACCCCAGCCGCGTGGAGACCGTGCTTATCCGCAAGGGCAAGCGCGGGCGCGAGGTGGACCGCATCGTGGAACTGTGCCGCGAGGCGCGGGTGCGCTTCATCTTTGCCGAGGCACACGCCCTGGACCGGCTGTTCGCGTCGGGCAAGGCCATCGCGCAGACCGGCAGCGACACGACCGAACCGGACATGGCCGAGCCGGGCATGGCCGCACCCCACGCCGACGACGACCTTTTTGCCGATGACGATGCCGCCTGGGACATTCTGGAAGGCCGGGGCGCGGCACGCGACGCCGGTGACGACGATGACGACCTTTCCGCGGATCGGACCGGGGCACGCGCCGGACGCGCCGGACGCGCCGCCCAGTCTTCCCACTCTTCGCATCAGGGTGTCATTGCGCGGGTGTTCGACGCCGGGTTCGCCGAATTCGGCGACATCCTGCGCGACGCCCCCGACGCTCCGCTGCCGCTCATCGTGGCGCTGGACCAGGTGCAGGACCCCGGCAACGTGGGCACCCTGGCCCGCACCCTATACGCGCTGGGCGCGGCGGGGCTGGTGGTGGTGCGCCATGGCGGGGCCGCCCTGGGCGGGGCCGCAGCCCGCGCCGCCGCCGGTGCCCTGGAAAAGCTGCCCGTGGCCAAGGTGACCAACCTGGCCCGCGCGCTGGATGAAGCCGACGCGGCGGGCTACACCATCTATGCTGCTGGCGGGGCCGCGCCGGAAACGGACGGCAAGCCCGGCAGCGGGCCGCGCAACCCGTTCACCGAGCCGCTGCGCACCCCCGCCGTGCTGGTGCTGGGCAACGAGGACAGCGGCATCCGGCCCAACGTGGCCAAGCGCTGCCACTTCACCCTGTCCATTCCCATGGCCCGCGACTTCGATTCGCTGAACGTGGCCCAGGCCGGGGCCATCCTGGTGGGGTGCTTCGCGGCGCGCCGCCAGAAGGGATAGCCGAAGCGCGCCCTTACAGCCGGGCGGAGGGTAACGGACGGACGGGCTGGGTGATTCCCCGCCCCTCCCCTGCCGCCGCCTTCCGAAACCCGACCCGCGACAACACAAAGGCCCCTGCCCTTCCACCGGAAGGACAGGGGCTTTTCCGTGCCCGGCCATACCCGGCCATGCCCGGCCATACCGGGCCGTGGCCGCGCAATGCGGGGCATGCTACCGGATGTAATTGGGAATATTCAGAAACACCTCGCGCGTGTAGGTAATCATTTTATCCATGATCCACGGAAACGAGATGAGCAGCGCAAGAAAGATGGAGACGATCTTGGGGATGAACGACAGGGTCATCTCCTGGATCTGGGTGGCGGCCTGAATGATGCTGACCACCACGCCCACCACCAACCCCACGCCCAGCATGGGCATAGAGATGAGCAGGGCGATTTCAATGGACTGGCGCGCGAAGGCAATGACCATTTCCGGCGTCATGTGACGTACCTCTTCAGACCGCGAAACTGTTGACCAACGACCCCACCAGCAGCGCCCACCCGTCCACCATGACGAAGAGCAGCAGCTTGAAGGGCATGGAGACCATCATGGGCGGCAGCATCATCATGCCCATGGCCAGCAGGATGCTGGACACCACCATGTCCAGCACCAGGAACGGGATGTAGATCAGGAAGCCGATGGTGAACCCGGTCTTCAGTTCGCTGATGACGTAGGCGGCGGCCAGCATCACCGTGGGCACCTCTTCCTTGGTGCGCGGCTGCTCCATCTTGGTGATGGCGTAGAAGATCGACAGATCCTTCTCGCGGGTGTGCTTGAACATGAACGAGCGTAGCGGCACCTGGGCCTTGTCCAGCGCCTCGTTGAAGCCGATGCGCTCCTCGAGGTAGGGTTGCAGGGCGGTGTCGTTGATCTGCTTGCCCACGGGCATCATGATCACCACCGTCATGAAAATGGCAAGGCTGGCCAGCACCTGCGAGGGCGGCAGCTGCTGCACGCCCAGCGCCTGACGGATGAAGTGAAACACGATGATGATGCGGGTGAAGCTGGTCACGGTAAGCATGATGGCCGGGGCCAGCGACAGCACCGTGAGCATGAACAGGATTTCGAGCAGCAGCGAGACCTTTTCCGGCTCGGTCTGGCCCGCGCCAAGGGTAAGCTGCATGGTGGGCATGACCAGGTCCTGCGCGGCATGGGCCACGCCGCCGCCCAGCAACGACAGAAGCGACAGGGGCAGCAGCAGCGCGGTGACCAGGGAAAGCAGGCGGCAGGCGGAGGCGGGACGGGTGGCGCCGGGTAGTTGGGGACTGCCCGGCAGAGGGGCGTGGCCCACGGGCAGGTCGCAGGAAGCCGGGACAAGGGGGCGGACGGCTGCCACGCACGTGGCGTCCTGACGAGTGAAACCCTGACGGGGGGCGTCCTGACGGGGGGCGTCCGGCGCGGCGGTCTGGACGGGGGCCCGGGCGATGTCCGCCGTCAGGCCGGTGACGCCCCGGCGGACGGATGCCGGGGCGGAATTGACGACGGGAGCGTCAGTTTCCCGAAGGTGTGCGCCCCTTGCCGAGGGCACGCCCCAGCACCGAGGAGAAGCCGCCGGAGCCGCGCCCGCCAGGCTGATCGGAAAGGCTTCCGGCGTCGGAAGTTGCGTCGTCGCTGCCGTGCTCATGGTCAAGGTCCTGCTCCGTGAGTAGCGTTATCTGCTGGTCGGTGACGCCCAGCAGCAATCGCTTGTTCAAGAAGCGTACCACCATGAGCCCCTTGCGCGGGCCAATGGGCAACTGCGCCTCCAGGCGCAGGTCGTCGCGCGAAAAGCCGCCCGCGCCCGGCACGGCGCGGAACAGCCCGCCGTGGCGGCGCACGGCCCACAGGGCCAGCCACAGCAGCCCCACCAGCAGGAACAGCACACCCACGGCCTGGATGTACCCGCCCCACGAAAAGGCGGGCACGGCGGCGGCGGCAAGCCCGTCGGAGGCCCCCACTGTCGCGTTGGCGTGCGCCATGGTGGCGTTCACCGCGTCGGCGGCGCTGGCCGCCACCTGGCCTGCCGCATGGGGCAGGGACTGGGCCGCGTCGCCGAGGGTGGCGTTGGCGGAAATGGCGGCGCGCACGGCGCCCTCCGCCTGGGCCGAAGCCTGAGCGGCCATGTCGGCGGCGGGACTGGTGACGGGGCTGGCGACGGAACTGGCGGCACCCACGGCGGATTCTGTGGCGTTAAGCAAGCTGCTTCACCCGTTCGATGGGGCTGATGATGTCGGTCAGGCGCACGCCGAACTTTTCGTTGATGACCACGGCCTCGCCGCGCGCCACCAGCTTGCCGTTGACGTACACTTCCAGCGGTTCGCCAGCCAGCTTGTTCAGTTCGACCACCGACCCCTGCCCCAGCTGGAGCAGTTCGTTGATAAGCAGGCGGGTGCGGCCCAGTTCCGCCGAGACGTCCAGCGGAATGTCCAGAATGAAGTCCAGTTCGCGCCGACCGCTGTCGGGCCGGGGCGACTTGGCCTCTTCCGTCAAATCCTTGAACTTGGCCTCGCGCGCGGCAGACGCAAAGAAGCCCTGTTCCTTTTCCTTCTTCAGTTGGGTCTGCTCTTCACTGGCCAGGGCCTTGGCCCATTCCTCGGCCAGGCGGGCGTCGTCCTCGCCGCCCCCGACAGCGGACGAGGCCTTGCCGCCGCCATCCTCGTCGTCTTCCCCTTCCAGGGCGGCAGCCCACTGGGCCGCCAGCAGATCCTGATCGACATCCTTGCCGTCACTCATGGGTATTCCTTTTGCGCGCGCCGCGCCTACTGGATGACCATTTCGGTAATATACACCCGCAGCACCTTGGGGCCGCCCAGAATCTGGTTCAGGCGTTCGGCCACCTCGTTCTTGAGCTGGAGCTTGCTTTCGATGGGGGCAAGGTCCGCGTACGACTTGCTGGACAGCAGCAGGATGACCGCGTCGCGCACCTTGGCCGACTGGCCTTCCAGCTCCTTGACCGTGGCGTCGGAGCCAACCTCCACCTCCATGGTCAGCTTGAGGTAGCGACGGCCCGTGGGGTCAGCCAGGTTCACCAGAAACGTCGGCAACTTGGCAACCTTGGCATTGCGGGCCGGGGCCTCGCCGCCCTTGGCGTCGGCCTTGCCCTCGGCCTTGGCCGGTTCGGGCGCGCCCTCGGCATTCTGCGCGGCGGGCCGCATGACGAACCACCAGTACGCCCCGCCACCGCCGCCGCCACCCAGCAACAACAGCAACAGGATGAGGATGATCCACTTCAGCTTGCCGGACTTCTTCTTTGGGGGTGCGGCTTCTTCCGCCACTGCGCTCGCTCCTTGGGGCAACTGGACATCGCGGGGCTGGGCGGGCTGGGCGGGGCTGGCCGCCCGCCGGGCCGCGCCTTGCGGTTCCTGCTAGTATCCGCCGAGTCTCGGCGTGGTCTTTACCAGAATTTCCACCCGGCGGTTGCGGTCGGGATCGCTGGACCCCGCTGCCGCGTCCGGCTCGCCCGAGGCCTCCGGCACGCCCGGAGCACCGGGAGAGGGAGGCTGCCCGGCCAGAGATGGCCGGTCCGGGCCGTACCCCGCGACGGAAAACCGGGCCGGGTCAAGTTTTCTTTGCACGAAATATTCCAAAACCGTCAACGCACGCCGCCCGGCCAGTTCGTAACCGATGGCGTCACCCGTTACGGTTCCTGCCCCGCCTCCCGTTCCGGCGGCCTGCTCCAGCGCGGACACGCCTTCGGTGTGCGGGTCGCTGTGCCCGGCAATGGCCACGTCGGCGGTGACGTATTCCAGCACTTCGGCCAGCATGCCCAACAGGGGGCGCGATGCCTCGCGCAGCTGCCACTGGCCGGGGGCGAACAGCAGGTCGTCGGTCAGGGCCAGCACCACGCCCTCCGGATGTTCCAGTATCCGCAGGTTCTTGTCCAGTGTACTTCGGTCTATGCCGGGGGGCAACTCGGCGCCGGGGAACAGCAGTTCCTTGATCTCGCGCTGGTGGGCGAACACCTGCGCGGGGCGCGCCAGCAGCGGCTCCAGCAGCCGGATGCGCTCCGGCACCGAGCCGGTGACGCCCGGGGCCTGCTCGCCAGCCTCGCCGAAATGGCTGCCGATGCGCGACAGGGTGACCCGGTTCATGGACGACATGGACAGCAGCAGCACGAAAAAGGTCAGCAGCAGGGTGACCAGGTCGGAGTAGGTCAGCAGCCACGGCTGGCGGGGCTTGTCCTCCGCCGGGGCACGGCGCGGACGGCGCGCGGGTCCGTGCACATGCGGGGGCGCATGGGGAGGGACCGGCGAAGACGCCTGACGGGGAAGGCCGGGGGGGACGGAAGGAATGTCGGCCATCTCAGTTCCCCCCGCCACTCCGGCCGGAGTCCGGGCCGGGGTTCTGGCCGGGATTCTGACCGGAGCCGGGGCCTGAATCCGCTCCGGTTCCCGCGCCGCCGGGCATGGCGAAATCGAACCGGAACCCCTTGTACTGGAAGGTCTCGCGCACGGGTGCACCCTCCTTCAGGGATTCCATGCGGCGCGCCCATTCGGCGTTGCGCCGGTCGAGCACGATGTCCACGCGCCGGTTGGCGCGCCGCCCTTCGGGGGTCAGGTTGTCGAAGCGGGGGCGCGTGTCGCCGTGGGCCTCGATGAGCATGCGACCACGCGGCACGCCAAGGTCGGCCAGCCTGCGGTACACCGCCGTGGCCCGCCCCAGCGAAAGCCGCCACGGCGTGGGCAGGGTTTTTTCGTCGCCGCGCAGCCGGAACAGGATGCCTTCCTCGTCGCGCGCGGGCGAGGCATGCCCTGCCACCAGCACCGGGTGTTCCACCCCGCGCAGCACCGGGGCGATGCGCGCCAGCAGGGCCGCGCCGCGCTCGGTCAGTTCCGTCGCGCCGGTGCGGAACAGCACCTCGTCGTTGATGGAAAAAATCTGGATGTAGCCGTTTTCCTGATAGTTGATGTCGCGCTCGGCATCTTCCCACAGCATGTCGCGCAGGGGGGTCAGGTCGCGGCCACGCGGGGGCGCGTCACCCATGGGGACGATGCCCGGCACGGGCCGCCCGTCCGCCGGTTCGCGCAGGGTGGCGGTGCCCTGCTCCTGCCCGAAGCTGCCCGCCACCGACCCCACGGCCATGACCCTGCGCCGCTCGTCGATGACCGAAATGGCCACCAGCAGCACGAAGAAGGTCAGCAGCAGGGTCATCAGGTCGGAATACGTGATGAGCCACGGCGGCTGGGTGATGCCTGCGGGCTGCGGTTTCCGCCTGTTGCGCGCCATGGTCGGTGCTCCGGGGTGAGGGGCCTAGCTGGTGCGCCGCTCGCGGGGCGGCTGATAGCAGCTCAGCTTTTCCAGGATGATGCGCGGGTTCTCACCCCGGGCAATGGCCAGGATGCCTTCCAGCTGCATTTCCATCAGCTGCACCTCTTCCTTGCTGCGGTGGCGCAGCTTGCCCGCCAGCGGCAGGAAGACCAGGTTGGCCAGCACCACCCCGTAGAAGGTGGTGATGAGCGCCACGGCCATGGCCGGGCCGATGGCCGAGGGGTCGTTCATGGAGCGCAGCATCTGCACCAGGCCGATGAGCGTGCCCACCAGGCCCAGCGCCGGAGCATACGAGGCCAGCGCGTTGAAGATGTCCACCCCCATGGAGTGGCGCGTCTCCAGCGCGGCGATCTCGCTTTCCATGATCTCGCGGATGGCGTCGGGTTCCAGCCCGTCGATGGTCAGCTGCAACCCCTTGCGCAGGAAGGGGTCGTCCAGGTTGCGCACGGCGGGCTCCAGCGACAGCAGGCCTTCTCGCCGGGCGCGGTGGGCGAATTCCATGAACTGGTCGATGACCAGGTCGATGCGGTGCAGCCGGGTGGCGAAGGCCTTGCGGGTGATGGACAGCACGCGCAGGGCCACGGGCAGGGGATAATGCACCAGCGCGGCCCCCAGAGTGCCGCCGAGCACGATGAGCAGGGCCGCCGAATCCACGAAGAACAGCGGGTTGCCGCCCATGGACAGCGCCGTGCCGATGAGCCCGAACGAGATGAGGATGCCCAGTACGGTTGCCAGATCCATGCGGTACCCCTGCTGCGTGCGCGGGCGGTTGGTGCGCGCCCCGTGTGTGGCGGGCGTTTCGGGCGGTTCGGGCCAGCCCGGCGGAAAAGTCCGGACGGATGTGGCCGGCTCACCCCGCAACGATCAAAGGGAGACGGTCGCCGGGCGCTTGCCGGAGTATCGGGGGGACAGGGGGCATGGCCTCCTGCCCGCCGGAGGCGTGCAGAAAAGCGCCCTGCCCGCTCCTTGACCGCCACCCCATATGCCCACCATCCCTGCGACCCTCACTCTTTCCACTATCCCCTGACCGGACGCGGGCCGAAAATATCGGTCCCCACCCGCACGATGGTGGCCCCTTCGGCCACGGCCACTTCCACGTCGTGCGACATGCCCATGGACAGGTGCGGCAGGGGCAGGCCCACACGGGCGGACAGCGCATCGCGCAGTTCGCGCAGCCGGGCAAAGTACGGGCGCGAGGCCTCGCCGTCGTCGAAAATGGGCGGCATGCACATCAGCCCCAGCAGGCGCAGGCGCGGCAGGGCCAGCACGGCGTCCGCCAGGGCGGGCAGGTCGTCCGGGTCCACCCCGGATTTCTGCTCCTCGTCACCGATGTTCACCTGCAACAAAATGTCCTGACTGGGCGCAACGCCCCCGGCCCCCTGCGCGGGCAGGGTGGCCAGGCGCTGGTCCAGCTTGCGGGCCAGGGTTTCCGAATCCACGGTGTGCAGCAGGGCAAAGCGCCCCACCACGTCCTTGGCCTTGTTGCTTTGCAGATGGCCGATGAAATGCCAGCGCGGGGTTGCGCCCCCCGCCGCCATCGTCCCGGCGGCCGCATCCGGACCCATGCCCGTCATATCGGCAACTTCGGCCTGTTTCCGTAGTGCTTCCTGCACATAATTCTCGCCAAAATCACGCTGCCCGGCAGCGGCCAGCGCGGCTACGGACGAGGCGGGGTGATACTTGGACACGGCCACCAGGGTCACCCCGGCGGGGTCGCGCCCGGCGGCGCGGGCGGCGCCGTCCACGCGGGCGCGCACGGCGGCCCAGCGGTCCAGCAGGGCCTGTGCGGCTTCGGGCGGCAGAAAGGCGGAGGCGGCGGCAATATCGTGCGGCATGACAGCATCCCGGATGGCAAAAAGCGTGAGCGCCGCCCGCCGCACGACAAACGGCGGACGGACGGCGCGAAAACCGCTGACGGCGTTCCGGCAGTGCCATGCGGTGGCAGCCTGCCGGTGGTGCGTCGCTATTCGTCGGCCAGACCCAGCGAACGCAGGAAGCCCACGTCCTCTGTCCAACCTTCGCGCACCTTGACCCACAGTTCAAGGTGCACCTTCTTTTCCAGCAGGGTCTGGATATCCACGCGGGCCTTGGTGCCAAGGTCCTTGATGGTGGCCCCGGCCTTGCCGATGACCATGGACTTGTGCGAGGGGCGGCCCACGTAGATCACCGCGTGGATGGTCACAAGGTCGCGCCCTTCCTCTTCATCCCACTTCTCGATTTCCACGGCCACGGAATAGGGCAGTTCCTGGCGCAGGGCCAGAAACAGCTTTTCGCGCACGATTTCCGCCGCCATGAAGCGCACCGGCAGGGTGGAAAGCTGGTCTTCCGGGTACATGGCAGGCGCCACGGGCAGCTTGGACTTCAGCAGCTTGACCAGTTCGGGCAGACCGTCGCGCGTCAGGGCCGAGACGGGGAACACCTCTGCCTTGGGCCACAGCTTCTGCAACTCTATGAACAGGGGCAGCATCTTCGACTTGTCGCGGAACAGGTCCACCTTGTTCACGGCCACGATGACGGGGCGCTCTTCGGCGGCCACGGCGTCCATCAGCGGCTTCACGTCGTTTTCGAGAAAGTCGGGCTTCTTGATGTACAGGTCCGCGTCCAGCATGACCAGGATCACGTCGGCGCTGTGCATGGACTGCCACGCCGTCTGCAACAAAATCTTGTTCATGCGGCCGCGCTGCTGGTGGATGCCGGGGGTATCCATGAAGATGACCTGCGCGTCCGGCTCGGACAGGATGCCCACGATCTGGTTGCGGGTGGTCTGGGCGCGCGGGGTGACGATGGCCACCTTGTGGCCCAGCGCAGAGTTGAGCAGCGTGGACTTGCCCGCGTTGGGCGGCCCCAGCAGGGCAACCCAGCCGCAGCGATGTTCGGTCTTGGTCATTATATATGCTCCTTGCGGAAAAAAAGTCGTGTTCTCCGCCGCATGTTCCACAGCACGGGCCGTGCGTCAAGGAACGGCGGGAAAATTTGGCGGACGTGCGGGGTGCGGGCCGGTCAATGCCGGGCCAGTCACGAACCGGACGCCGGGCCGGGCGCGGGCCTGCTCCGGACTTGCTCCGAACCTGCTCCGATCAGGACGCAGGGCCGATGGCCGGACAGAATGTGACAAAGGAATATGGGGTGCGGACGCCCTGCCCGCGTCATCAACGAACGGGCATTTACGGGCGGCGACAGGCGACAACGGGCCTGCTCCGGATTTTCGCCGGGCATGGCGGAACAGGCCCCATACGCGGCTGGGCGCGGCCCGTCAAGGCGCAGCAACCGCAGAAAGGCCGCGCGGCCCGCCCGGACAGGCGACGAAAACGGGGGACCGGCGATGGCGGCAGGTGGGACAAAGGGGGGACGCACGGCCCACCCGCGCCCACTGTTTTGCCCCGCAGTGGGAGACGCCTTCTAAAAAAACCGGAATTCCTGCCCCGATAGACCGTTGACGTTCCGGATACCATCTGTATTACTGACCGCACGACAGAACGTGTATCGACCACTTGGCGCGCACGTTCCGGCAAGCGCCGCGCGCGCAGGCATCACCCTGCCGCTTCCGCATCTGGCTCGTGGCGCCTGCCGCCCTGCACCAGTACGGTTCCGCTTGTCTGTCCATCGTGCCCGCGCCCACTCGCGCCCCACGGAGAACGCCATGCCCCGCAAGGTCAAATCGGTCCGCGTGCCGGAAGAGCTTTCGGCCATCGACCTTTCCGGCATCATCGCCGAATGCGAAAAGTACCTGCGCGACCTGGAATCAGTCGCCATGCTCAACCAGCAGGGCGAACGCGAGGCGGCAGAAGCATTACTGCGCGCCCGCCAGTCCGACCTTGGCCGCCGCGTGGGCATGAAGGTGTGGGAGGCCCGCAAGCAGGCCGCGCTGGAGCGGCTGCAAAAGGGCCAGAACGCGCAGGCCGCCGAATCGGCCTGATTTCGCAACACCCGTTTTTCGGTCAGTCTCGCCCGCCTTCCACCGGGACCGCCCGGCTATTTCCCCACCACCGCCATCTCGCACCCGATGTCCACCCCCGCCATGCCCACCAGGGCGCGGTGGGGGTGAATTTCCACGCCCGCCGCGCGGGCCTCGTGGAACAGTTCGGCATAGGCCGGGTCGATGTAGTCCGCCGGGCCGAAGCAGCGTCCGTCGGGTCGCTGGATGAGGTAGAACCCGGCGGCGCGTTCCCCGCGCGCCACGATATCCATCATTTCGCGCAGGTGCTTGGCCCCGCGTTCGGTGGCGGCATCGGGAAAGGCGGCCACGTCGTCCTCCACCAGCGTCACGTTCTTGCATTCCACCCACAGGGTGGGCAGGCCGGGGCCGTCCAGCCGGGCGTCCAGCCTGCTTTCGCCACGCCTGGCCTCGCGCCGCAGGGTGGTGTACCCGGCGGCCCACGGCAGCCGCCCGGCGTGGAAGGCCGCTTCCAGTAGCCGGTTGGGGACGGAGGTGTTCACCCCCACCCAGAAGCCGCGCGGGCCGTCGCCGTCGCAGCGCACCAGTTCCTGGGTGTATTTCAGCTTGCGGTCCGGGTTGGGCGCAGGCGATGCCAGCACCGCAGCGCCGGGGCGCATCAGCCCCAGCATGGACCCGGAATTGTTGCTGTGCACCCACAGGGGTGCGCCATCCACTTCCAGTTCCACGCTGAACCGCTTTACCCGCCGCACGAAGCGCCCAACGATGCAGCCGAGCGGAAACGGCAGCAGCGGCGCGCCGTAGCCCGCCGTGCCCATGATCGGCAAATCGTCCTCCATGTTGTCCCCCGCCGTGCCCGTGGCTCCGGTCATCCGTTCCCCTTCACGACCGTTACTCGCGGAACGCTCGGCACTGCTGGCGCCACCGGGCACGTTCCCGCCCCCGGCCCGCGCGCCTGCGGCTTTCCCTTTTCCACGGCGTTTTCCGTCGCCCGACATCGCCATTCCTTACGGCAGGTTGGCGCATGGTACGCGCCGTGCGCCACGGCACGGCCAGCTGCCCGCGCATCCTGCCGGTATGTTTTGATGTTTCCGCAATTTACAGTCGCCCCGTAAGCTGGTAACCAGCCGCCGAGAGCAGACGCGCCCAACGGCCCGCCCTGCCGCACGATGTTCTCATGCGCGCCCGCCGTGCCACCCGTGCCTTTCGTGCCTTGCGCATCACGTGGCACGCAGGCGGCAGCGCACCCCATACCACGCGAACAGGACGCACCGTAATGAGAATCTCCGACCGTCTCACCCGCATCAAGCCCTCGGCCACCCTGGCCGTCAACGCCAAGGCGCTGGAGCTCAAGGCCAAGGGCGTGCAGGTGGTCAGCCTTGCCGTGGGCGAGCCCGACTTCCCCACCCCGGAACACGTGCGCGAGGCGGCCAAGACCGCCATCGACCAAGGCTTTACCCGCTATACGCAGGTGCCGGGCATTCCCGAACTGCGTCAGGCGGTGTGCGGCTACTTTGCCCGCTTCTACGGGGTGGAAGCCCCCATGGAAGCCACGGTGGTCACCAACGGCGGCAAGCAGGCCTTGTACAACCTGTTCCAGTGCCTGCTCAACCCCGGCGACGAGGTGCTGGTGCCCGCCCCCTACTGGGTGAGCTACCCCGCGCTGGTGGAACTGGCGGCCGGCGTGCCGGTGTTCGTGGCGTCCCCGGCGGAGCGCGGCTTCAAGGTCACGCCGGAAGAGCTGGACCGCGCCGTCACCCCCAAAACCCGCGTGCTGCTGCTGAACTCGCCCTCCAACCCCACGGGCGCCTGCTACAGCCGCGCGGAAACCGACGCCATCATGGAATGGGCCATCGCCCGCGACCTGTTCGTGGTGTCGGACGAAATCTACGACCGCCTCGTCTACGAACCGGCGGAAGCCGTCAGCGTATGCGACTGGTGGGAACGCCACCCCGAGAACGTGGCGGTGGTCAACGGCCTGGCCAAGACCTTTGCCATGACCGGCTGGCGCGTGGGCTACGCCCTGGCCCACCCCGACCTGATAAAGGCCATGACCAAGATCCAGGGCCAGTCCACCTCCAACATCTGCTCCGTGGCCCAGAAGGCGGCGCTGGCCGCCCTTACCGGCCCCTACGACGCGGTGGAGGAAATGAAGAAGTCCTTCCGCCGTCGGCGCGACCTGGCACACGGCATTGTTTCCTCGTGGCCGGGCGTGGTCTGCCCCAAGCCGGACGGCGCCTTCTACCTGTTCGCGGACATGCGCGCCCTGTTCACCCCGGCCCTGCCCGATTCGGCCAGCCTGTGCACGCACATCATGGAACAGGCCAACGTGGCGCTGGTGCCCGGCGTTGCCTTTGGCGACGATGCCTGCCTGCGCTTCTCGTACGCTGTGTCGGACGACACCCTGATGATTGCGCTGGACAAGGTGGCCAAGGTTCTCTTCGGATAACATCCTGCGTTGCCGCACCGGCCTCGCCCTTCGCTGAAAAGTACGATATGACGGCGGCATGTCCCGCGCGGCTCGCGCACGCGACCGACCGGGGCATGCCGCCGCTTCGCTGGCCCCGCCCGCGCGACGGCGAGGTGCCCCCCATATTCCACGTCGCGCCCCGCGCGGCCACGCCGCGCATCACCGGCACGCACGCCATGGGCCTTTTCTCCGGCCCGCAAGGAGCATGACCATGCCCCAGCCCCATCGCCTCGACTGGACCAACGCCTGGCCCGCCGCGCCGCTGGGCCGCCTGACGCCCGACGCCGCCGCCATCCACGACCTGCACAAGGGCGAAATGGCCCACCGCCTGAAGGTGGAACTGGCCGCCGGGCACCTGCCGTTCATCGACATGCCCTACCGCGACGCGCTGGAGGCGGGCCTTGCCGCGTTGCAGCCCACCCTTGCCCGCTACCGCCACATGGTGCTGCTGGGCATCGGCGGTTCCGCGCTGGGCGCGCGGGCGCTGCAACGGGCGTTCTTTCCGCAGCAGGACAGGCCCGGCCATGACGGCCCGTGGCTGTGGATAGCCGACAACGTGGATGCGGACACCATGGAGGCCTGGTTCGCCAACCTGCCGCCGGAACAGACCATCGTGGTGGCTGTCAGCAAGTCGGGCGGCACCATCGAGACGCTGGCGCAATACTTTCTGGCCAAGGAGTGGCTGCGTGAAACGCTGGGCAACGCCTGGCGCGAGCACATGCTGGTGGTCACCGACGAGAAGGCCGGGTTCCTGCGGCAGGAAGCGCTGACCGAGGGCCTGCCCTCGCTGCCCGTGCCCGACCATCTGGGCGGGCGCTATTCGGTGCTGTCCGCCGTGGGTCTGGTGCCCGCCGCGTTCATGGGGCTGGACTGGCGCGGGCTGCTGGACGGCGCGCAGGCCGTAGGGGCCCCCCTTGTGGCCGATCCGGCCCACGCCCTGCCCGGCCACCCCGCGTGGCAGCTGGCCCTGTGGAACATGGCCCTGGCCGATGCCCGTTACTCGCAGCTGATCTTCTTCTGCTACGTGCCGCTGTGGGCGCCCTTCGGCCCGTGGTTCGCCCAGCTGTGGGCCGAAAGCCTGGGCAAGGAAGGCAAGGGCACCATGCCCCTGCCCGCCGTGGGCGTGACCGACCAGCACTCGCTGCAGCAGATGTTTCTGGACGGCCCGCGCGACAAGGGCTGCCTGTTCCTGACCTGCCCCGGCCTGCCGCAGGGCCGGACCTTCCCCGCCGATCTGCCGGACAAGTGGGCCTTCCTGAAGGGCCGCCGCTTCGGCGAACTGCTGGACGCCGAGGGCCTGGGCACCCGCATGGCCCTGGCCAGCCAGGGCACGCCCCTTGTGGAACTGCGCATGGGCAGCACCGGCGAAGCCGCCGCGGGCCGCCTGATGGGCCTGCTGGAACTGGCCACCCTGTTCACCGGCTGGCTCATGAACATCAACCCGCTGGACCAGCCCGCCGTGGAACTTGGCAAGCGCCTTGCCAACGCCCGGCTGGGCGCCCCCGGCTACCCGGCGGAAGAGGCAGACCTTGCCGCCTTCCTGGGCCGGGCCGAACAATCGCAGGAGTTCTAGCCGGTGCCGCGCCGTTTCGAACTGCCGGGGGGCCTGCCCTTCGGCTTCGCCCGCTTCCTGTCGTGGGTATCGCTGGTGCTCATCCTGGCCACCAGCATCGTGATGTCCGTGATCATCACCGATTCGGCGCGCAACACCATGTTCCGCAAGCAGCAGGAATTCGCCTCGCTGCTGGCCGAAAACCTGAACCACCAGATCTACCGGCGCTTCACCCTGCCCACGCTGGTGGGCTTCGGGCGCATCGCCCTGCGCCAGCCGGTGCAGTACGAACGGCTGGACCAGCTGGTGCAGTCGGTGGTGCACGGGTTGCAGGTTTCGCGGGTGCGCATCTACGACCACGGCAAGATCGTGTCCTATTCCACCGACCGGGCAGACCTTGGCCGCACCGACCTGGCCGGGCCGGAGGTCACCGTGGCGCTGCGCGACGAAGACCCCAGCTACACCGTGGACGCGAACATCTCGTTCTGGCAGGCCCTGTTCACCCCCCGGCTGGAGCCGGGCAGCTTCATCCTGCGCACCACCTACCCCCTGCGCGTGGAAAACCGCCTGGGCCGCATCGACGATGACGACGACGGCCCCATCATGGGCGTACTGGAGATGACCCAGGACATCACCAACGACACCCGGTCCATCATCGCCTTCCAGTGGCTGATCATCGGCACAGCCAGCCTTTCGTCGCTGGTATTGTTCGGCATGCTGCTGGTGTTCATCCGCCGCGCCGAACGGGTAATGGCCGAACGCATGCAGGAAAAGCAGCGCCTTGAGCGCGAACTGCACCAGCACGAAAAGCTGGCGGGCATGGGCCGCGTGGTGGCCAGCATCGCCCACGAAATCCGCAATCCGCTCGGCATCATCCGCTCCAGCGCGGAACTGCTGCTGAAGCGCCCCAGCAGTTCCGACCCGGTCACCGCGCGCATCCTGCAAGCCATCTACGACGAGGCCAAGCGGCTCAGCCAGACGGTCAACGACTTTCTGGACTACGCCCGCCCCCGCCAGCCCCGGCAGGATCCTGTGGAAGCCGACGGGGTGCTGGACCGCGTGCTGGGATTTCTGGAGGGCGAGCTGGCCCGTCGCGAGGTCGCCGTGGCCCGCGAGACGGAGCCCGGCATCACCATTTCCGGCGACGGGGATCTTTTGTACCGCGCCTTCTACAACATCATGGTCAACGCGTTGCAGGCCATGGACGGCCCCGGCTCCATCACCGTCACCAGCCGCCGCGACGGTGATGCCGTGGAACTGGCCTTCCGCGACAGCGGCCCCGGCTTCGACCCCGCCAACCGCGAACGACTGCTGGACCCGTTCTTCACCACCAAGGATGACGGCACCGGCCTTGGCCTGCCCATCGTGAATTCCATCATCACCAGCCACGGCGGCAGCCTGCGCATCGACAACGCGCCGGAAGGCGGCGCCGTGGTGTACGTGCGCCTGCCCCTGCGCGCCGAATAGCCTGCGGGCTTGCGGCGTGCGGCCCGTGTCCGGGCTGTATCCGGGCTGTATGGGCAGTACGGGCTGTCTGGGTTGTGCGGCGGCTGATCGGCAATGAGTGGCGACGGGTAAGGCCGGAGGCAACGGGCGTCCAGCCGCCGCATTGCCCCGTGCGAGCGACCCGTTTTGCGGTTTTGCGTTTGCGGCCCGGCCCTTTTTTACGCGTTTCGCCCCGTTCACGCGCGCCAAAGCCCCTCGCACGGGTTGCGCGCGCGGCCTTCCGGCCCTATTTCTGTCCCTTGAACCCTGCTGACACCGCCGTGCCCGCGCGCCCGGCACCACCACACCGCAACCGGATCCATCATGAACGAAAAGACGCATCTGCTCGTGCTCGACGACGAGAAGAACTACCTGCTCGTGCTCGAGGCCCTGCTGACCGACGCGGGCTACACCGTCACCGCGCTCAACGACCCGGAGACCGGCCTGGCATTTCTGGAGGAGTCGGAAGTCGACGTCATCGTCACCGACATGAAGATGCCCAAGATCACCGGGCGCGAGGTGCTGGAACAGGTCAAGAAGAACTGGCCGCACATCCCCGTGCTGATCATGACCGCCTTCGGCTCCATCGAAAGCGCGGTCGAGGTAATGAAGTACGGCGCCTTCGACTACATCACCAAGCCCTTCTCCAACGACGAACTGCTGCTGTCCGTGCACAACGCGGCGGAACTTTCGCGCATGCACCGCCAATACCGCGTGCTGCGCGAAAATCTGGAAGAACGCTACGGCATGCACCAGATCATCGGCAAAAGCAGGGCCATCCGCGAAACCCTGGGCATGGTCGACCGCGCCGCGCCCAGCCGCTCCACGGTGCTCATCTCCGGCGAATCGGGCACCGGCAAGGAACTGGTGGCGCGCGCCATCCACTTTTCCTCGCCCCGCAACAAGGGGCCGTTCGTCTCCGTCAACTGCATGGCCCTCAACCCCGGCGTGCTGGAAAGCGAACTGTTCGGCCACGAAAAAGGATCCTTCACCGGGGCCGTGGCCATGCGCCGGGGCCGCTTCGAACAGGCGGGCGGCGGCACCCTGTTTCTGGACGAAATCGGCGAACTGACCCCGGAATTGCAGGTAAAGCTGCTGCGCGTGTTGCAGGAACGCCGCTTCGAACGCGTGGGCGGCACCGAAGAGGTCGAGGTGGACATCCGCATCGTGGCCGCCACCAACAAGAACCTTCAGGAAGAAGTGGAAAAGGGCAACTTCCGTGAAGACCTGTTCTACCGCCTGAACGTGGTGCACATCGCCCTGCCGCCCCTGCGCGAACGCCGCGAGGACATCCCCCTGCTGGTGGCCCACTTCGTGGACAAGCTGGCCCGCGAGAACGGCGTCACCCCCAAGACATTCACCCCCGAAGCCCTGGACTACATGACCGGCTACGAATGGCCCGGCAACATCCGTCAGCTTCAGAACGTGGTGGAACGCTGCCTCGTGCTCGTCTCCGGCGATACCATCCGCGTGGACGACCTGCCCCCCGAACTGCGCGACGAGGAAGCCCAGCTGAAAAGCGCCGTGGACCTCTTGCCCGTGCAACTGGACCTGGCCGATACCCTGGAACGCATCGAGGCCGCCCTTATCCGCCGCGCCCTGGTCCGCGCAGACTTCGTGCAGGTGAAGGCCGCAGAACTGCTCGCCATTTCCAAGAGCCTGCTGCAGTACAAGCTGAAAAAATACAATATCACCGGGCATTAAAGAGACAAATGACACAACCGGGGGAAGGAACCTTTTGCGGCAGCCGTTAGGTGAGCACGAAGGGCGAACCTTACGGATGGCGACCGCAAAGCGTAAAAAGGTTCCTTCCCCCGGCCCCCCAACCTCCCAAACTCTTTGGTAGGGGTGGGCGTTATTTTTCCTGTTGCTCTCAGCTCCCCTGCAAGCCCTGCGTATACGGCGCACCCTCTTCGAATTTCCCGGCCTTGACGGGTGGTCATGGCCGCCGCATAGTCGACAAGGACGACAAACCGCACCACGGAGGTCTCCCATGGAAAAGCAGAAGATATCCCTGAGTACCCGGCTGCTCTGCGCGGACGCGGCGGGCGTCGTCGAGGCGCTGGCCGAGGGGCTGAAGGAACGCTGCCTGAAGGTCCAGAAGGGCGACGAGACGCTGGTGCTCAGCCCGCCCGAAGCCGTCGACGTGGACGTGGAAGCCAAGGTGCGCGACGGGCGCGGCAAGTTCATGATCGAAATTTCCTGGCGCATCCCCGACGATGAAACCGTGGCCGCCTGCGAAGAAGTGGCCAACCTGCCCGGTCGCGACCATCTGGCCCCCCTTGGCTGTGCCGACGTGGAAGAAGTGGGCGACATCGACCTGGACGTGGCCCTCAAAAAGGCCGACAAGCCCGCAAAGGCCAAGGCAAAGGACCACAAGGACGAGAAGCGCGACAAGGACGAGAAGCGCGACAAGGACGAGAAGCGCGACGGGGACAAGAAGAAGGACAAGCCCGGCAAGGACGCCAAGCCGGAAAAGAAGTCCACATCCGACAAGTCCGACAAATCCGGCAAGTCCGGCAAGTCCGAAAAGTCCGCGAAGGACGGAAAGGACAAGAAGAAGGACAAGGACGAAAGCGCGGCGGACTAGCGTCACGCCTCTGCACGAACGCACAAGGGCAGGCCATGGGCCTGCCCTTTTTCATGGTTCACTGCCTGCATGCCTGCCCGGCTGTCGAAGATTCCGGACGCGCCTCGGGCGCGGCAACACAACCCACGACACGTTTTCTGCCGTTTCGCCCCTGTCCCCGCAGGCGCGGCCACGTTGACAACCCCCGCCCCCCTGCCCTAGGTCGGGGCAAGGCCCCCCGTGCCGACCGCGCATTCCGCTTCCGTTCGCAACCCGCCCCCGGCCAGCCGGGCGCACCCCCAGCCCATGCCCCACGCCCCCGAAGATTCTCGCCTGCCCGGCACGTCCGCGTCCTTCAGCCCCACGGACACGCCGGGGCAAGGCACCGCCACCGCCGCGCCAGCCGCCGCGTCGTCGCCCGGCAACACCGCCACTATTCCCGACGCCCCTGCCGCGCCGCGCGCCCCCCTGCACCTCGACGCGGACAACCCCGTGCGCGACTACATCACCGCGCTGCTGGCCTCGCCCTTCGGGCGGCAGGTCACCCATCACCGCGCCCTGCCCGCGCGCGAGGCCTACCACGCCCCCAACCGCCGCCCGTGGCCCAAGGCCATCCGCGACATCCTTGCCCGCAACGGCATAGGCGACCTGTACACCCATCAGGCCCGCGCCACCGACCTCATCCGCGCCGGGCGCCACGTTGTCGTCGCCACGCCCACGGCCAGCGGCAAGACCTACGTGTACAACCTGCCGGTGCTGGAACGCTTTCTGTCCGACCCGGACGCCCGCGCCCTGTACCTGTTCCCGCTCAAAGCCCTGGCCCAGGACCAGCTTTCCACCTTCACCGGCCTTACCGCCGCCTGGCCCGATGACGCCCGCCCCCGCGCCGCCATCTACGACGGCGACACCACCGACCATTTCCGCCGCAAGATCCGCCAGAACCCGCCCACCGTGCTGCTGACCAACCCGGAAATGCTGCACCTCGCCATCCTGCCGCACCACCAGCAGTGGACCAGCCTGCTGGCCTCGCTGGCCTTCATCGTGGTGGACGAGGTGCACACCTACCGGGGCGTGCTGGGCGCGCACATGGCCCAGGTGTTCCGCCGCCTGCTGCGCGTGTGCGCCCGCTACGGCGCGCACCCCACCTTCGTGTTCTGCTCCGCCACCGTGGGCAACCCCGGCGAACTGGCCGCCAACCTGACAGGGCTGGGTGGGGATTTTGGTGAAGAAAACCCTGCGGGGGAAGGGACCTTTTGCAAAAGGTCCCCTTCCCCCGCGCCCCCATCCCCCAAAACCTTTCAACAGGGTTCCTACCCCACAAAACGGGGTCAAGGGGACGCGGTCCCCTTGCCCCAGCCGTTGGGCGAGCGCGAAGCGCGAGTATTACGGATGGGGACAGCAGAGCTGCGGGGCGCGGGGCAGAGCCCCGCATCTTCCATCAACGTCATCACCGAGAGCGGCGCGCCGCAGGGCCTGCGGCACTTCGTGTTCGTGAACCCGGACGACAGCCCGTCCACGGCGGCCATCCAGTTGCTGCGCGCGGCACTGGCACGGGACCTGCGCACCATCGTGTACTGCCAATCGCGACGCATGACGGAGCTCATCAGCATGTGGGCCGCGGAAAAGGCCGGGCCGTACCGCGACCGCATCAGCGCCTACCGCGCCGGGTTCCTGCCGGAAGAGCGGCGCGACATCGAGGCGCGCATGGCCGGGGGCGACCTGCTGGCGGTCATCTCCACCAGCGCGCTGGAACTGGGCATCGACATCGGCGGGCTGGACCTGTGCATACTGGTGGGCTACCCCGGCACGGTCATGTCCACCCTGCAACGCGGGGGCCGTGTGGGCCGGGCGCAGCAGGAATCGGCAGTGTTGCTGGTGGCCGGAGAAGACGCGCTGGACCAGTACTTCGTGCGGCACCCCAACGAATTCTTCGACCGGCCCGCCGAGCACGCCGTGGTCAACCCGGACAACCCGGTCATTGCCAAGCGGCACATCGAATGCGCTGCGGCGGAACTGCCCCTTCCTGCGGACGAGCCGTGGCTGGCCGCACCGGGCGCCGCCACCGCGCTGGCGGAACTGGAGGCCGAAGGGCTGGTGCTGCGCAGCGCCGACGGCACCACGCTGCTGGCCGCGCGCAAGCGGCCCCACCGCCACGTGGACCTGCGCGGCAGCGGCAACACCTTCACCATCGAGGATGGCGACGGAAACGTCATCGGCAGCGTGGACGGCCACCGTGCCTACCGCGAAACCCACCCCGGCGCGGTGTACCTGCACCGGGGCCGCAGCTGGGTAATCACCCGGCTGGACCCCGGCGCGCAGAAGGTGGTGGCGGAGCAGGCCCGCGTATCGTGGTTCACCCGCGTGCGCGCCAACAAGACCACGGAAATTCTCGACATCCACGACCAGTGCGTGGCCTGTGGCACCCGCGTGTTTCTGGGCAAGCTGCGGGTGACGGAAACCATTACCGGCTACGAGAAGCGCAGCGTGTCCGGCCAGCGCCTGCTGTCCGTGGTGCCGCTGGACGCGCCGCCCTTCGTCTTCGAGACTGAAGGGTTGTGGTTCGAGATTCCCGACGCCGCCCGCATCGCCACCGAGAACGAACTGCTACACTTCATGGGGGCCATCCACGCGCTGGAGCACGCCGCCATCGGCATCCTGCCGCTGCTGGTCATGACCGACCGCAACGACCTTGGCGGCATCTCCACCCCCATGCACGCGCAGGTGGGCCGCCCCGCCGTGTTCATCTACGACGGCCTGCCCGGCGGGGCCGGGCTGACCCGCGCCGCCTTTGCCGATGCCGACGGGCTGTTCCGCGCCACCCGCGCCGCCATCGCGGAATGCCCGTGCGAAACCGGCTGCCCCTCGTGCGTGCATTCGCCCAAGTGCGGCTCCGGCAACCGGCCCATCGACAAGGCGGGCGCGCTGTTCCTGCTGGACCGCATGGCCAGCGGCACGCCGGAATCCGACCCGGTGCAGCCCGGGCTGGAGCAGGGGGGGAAGGCGGACAGGGGGATTTTTATTTCTGATGATAGGGTGGGGGAAGAGAGCCGGGGCGCTGCCCCGGACCCCGCCGGGGGACATATGCGCGCTGCGGTCGCCATCCGTAATGCTCGCGATGCTCGCATAACGGCTGCCGCCCCCCGACCCCCCTTTCTGCGTCCGGGCAATGACGCCCGAAGCGGGCCTCATCGCCCGGACGAGACAGCACGCCACGATTACCAATATATGGAAGAGGGGGCAGTACCGCATCGTGCAATGCCTACAGAACGCACCGGAACCGGAACAGTTGCCGACAATGGACCGGATTCGGGCCAACGCCCCATGAAGAACGCCTCCAAGGAGCACGCCATGACCACATCCCCCCCCGATGCCGGGCCGCTGCCTGCGTCACCGGCGGCAGGCAAGACGGACGGCAGGATCATCGCCCCCGTGGGCCGCTACATGGTGCTGGACGTGGAAACCCGCCGCGCGGCGGCGGAAGTAGGCGGCTGGCACCGGGCCGACCGCATGGGCGTGAGCGTGGCCGTGCTGTACGACGCCGCCGACGATTCCTACACCCCCTACGAACAGGACGCCGTGCCCGAAATGCTCCACCGTCTGCGCGCGGCGGACCTTGTGGTGGGCTTCAACATCTCGCGCTTCGACTACGCGGTGCTTTCGCCCTTCGCCCCCTACGACCTGCACACCCTGCCCACCCTGGACATGCTGACCAAGGTAAAGGACCGCCTGTCCTACCGCATCTCGCTGGACAACCTGGCCCAGGCCACCTTCGGCACGCCCAAATCGGCGGACGGCCTGCAAGCCCTGCAATGGTGGAAGGAAAAGCGCCTCGACCTCATCGCCGAATACTGCCGCAAGGACGTGGAAATCACCCGCGCCCTGTTCCTGCATGGCCGCGAAAAGGGCTACCTGCTGTTCACCAACAAGGCCGGGCAGGCCGTGCGGGTGCCGGTGGCGTGGTAGATTGTCCGCGCCAGCACGGCGCAGGTCCGGCATGCCTCCGGCGCGCCATTGCCGCACCACCGGTGCCGGGCGACAGGCCCAGTCCCGTCCAGACCTTCCCCCCTGCAATATCACCCCATTGATACTCCGCCGCATCCGCTGCTATGCAACAATGAACCATTGCGTGCGGAGGCTCCCATGGCGTTCCTGCTCTTCTTCCTTGTGCTTTGCGCCCTGTGCCTGCTGGTGTGGCTGATGTTCTTCCGCACGCGCGTCGCATCCGACCAGGAGATCATGAGCGTGGTGGTGGCCTTGCGCGCCCGCCTGCTGCCCCTGACGGAGACGGAAGGCGACACCGCCCGCGACCCCGAGCACTACGGTCTTTCGCGCTACCGGTCCGACACCCTGGCCCTGGCCCAGCCCCTGCCGCCCCTCGACATCCTCGACTTCTTCGAACAGACCGGCACCATTGATCTTGCCCGCGATGCCCTGCGCGACATGCACATGGGCAGGCTGCTCAACCTGCTGCTGTTCTACGCGCTGGCGCGCGGGCGCATCAAAGGGGTGCGCACCTCCGGCAAGGACCGCGCCCTGTTCGACCTGCTGGCCCGGCACGGTCTGCTCACCCCGGACAACCACACCCTGCTCCATGACAAGGTCATCCGCACCGCCGTGCTCTCGTTCTTTCACCCGCGCGGCGACCGGCGTTTTCTGATCCCGTGGATCGCGCAGCACCACGCCGCCGACTTTCACCAGGCCCTGCACCTGCGCAACGCCGAGGTGCTGGCCGCCATCATCGAGCGCTTCGACGCCCGCCCCCTGCCGCCCCCGGGCATGGCCGCCACGTCGAACGGATTCGCCACGCCGAACGAGGCGGACCCGACGAACCTGGCGGACAGGCTCGAGCGGCACGAGGCGCGCCGCACCCACGACTGGCGCATCCTGTACAACCTGCCGCCCGAACGGCTGCGCAACGGCAAGCCCACCGGCTTCTGGCTGCTTGCCGTGGAGCCGGTGCGGCTGTTCTACATGATTCACGGTCGGGCGCGGCGCAAGGAGTACTGGGGGTTCACCCTGTTCACCATCCTGTTCGGCGTGGTCATGAGCGTTGCCGACGTGCTGATGCACCTGGACCTGATGAACTACACCTCGCTGCTGTGGCTCATGCCCAGCATAGGCGTGGGCTTTCGGCGCATGCACGACATCGGGCGCAGCGGATGGTGGTCGGTCATTCCCCTGGTGGGCGTGGTGATGGCCTGCATCCCCGGCCTGCCGGAAGCCAACATGTACGGCCCAAACCCCAAGGCCTGAGCCGGGCACTTCCAGCCTGCGGACATTCTTCCCGCGCGTGCGCCGCACGGCGTCTGCCACCCCCACGCCGCCCCATGCTCATGCAGGCATGGGGCTGACCGTCTGCCCCTTTCCGCGCCTGCCTCCAGACTGCATCCCTTCCCGCCATCCACGCCTTCCCGCGTTCCCCCGCGCCGCCCCCGCCGCGTGAGCGCCCACCCCTTTGGCGCGTCCCCCCTTCCCACGTCCGCGCCCCCATGCTAGGGTTGGGATTCCCGGTGTCCCGTGCGCCGTCCGTGGCAGTCCAATGGAGCCAGGCCGCCCGGGACTGACCAGCGGGGGACAGGCAATGCGGCAAGTTATACTTGTCCGCACGTTGCCCCTGCCGCCATGAAACATGGCACGGCACGAACCCGTAACCGCAGACACACTAGACACACTCCCGCCCCAAAGGCTGCCCGCCAACCGCCCAACAGGAGGCATGCATGCTCCCCGCCGCGTACCAGGCATTTCTGAAGGATCTTCTGGAATTCATCCCCCGGCGCAACGTGTTCACCGATCCCTTGCGCACCCTGGCCTACGGCACAGACGCCAGCTTCTACCGGCTCATCCCCAAGATCGTCGTGGACACCCACAACGAGGACGAGGTGGTGGGCGTCATCAAGCTGGCCAACAAGCACCGCCTGCCCATGACCTTCCGCGCGGCGGGCACCAGCCTTTCCGGCCAGGCCGTGACGGATTCCATCCTGGTGCGCCTGGGCGACGGCTGGCGCAAGTACGCCATCTTCGACAACGCCACCAAGATACGCCTGCAACCCGGCATCATCGGCAGCCACGCCAACCGGCTGCTGGCCGAGTTCGGCAAGAAGATCGGGCCGGACCCGGCCTCCATCGACACCTGCAAGATCGGCGGCATCGTGGCCAACAACGCCAGCGGCATGTGCTGCGGCGTGGCCGAAAACAGCTACAAGACGCTCAGCCACATGCGCGTCGTGTTCCACGACGGCACGGTGCTGGACACGTCCGACACCAAGAGCCGCGCCGCCTTCCAGCGTACCCACCCGGAAATGGTCAACGGCGTGGCCGCCATGCGGGCGCAGATCATGAACAAGCCGGAACTGGCCGACCTGATCACCCGCAAGTTCAAGATCAAGAACACCACCGGCTACAGCCTGAACGCGCTGGTGGACTTTGCCGATCCGTTCGACATCATCCAGCACCTCATGGTGGGTTCGGAAGGCACCCTCGGCTTCATCAGCGAGGTGACCTACCACACGGTGACGGAGCACGCCCACAAGGCCTCGGCGCTGGTCATCTTCCCCACCATCCGCGATGCGTGCGAGGCGACGATCATCCTGCGCCAGCAGCCCGTGTCCGCCGTGGAAATGATGGACCGCGCCTCCCTGCGCTCGGTGGAGGACAAGCCCGGCATGCCCGACGGATTGCAGGGCCTTCCCGATGACGCGGCCGCCCTGCTGGTGGAAACCCGCGCGGGCGACAAGGGCACCCTGGACGACCAGATCGCCCGCATCACCGCCTCCATCGACGCCATCCCCAAAATCCGCCCGGTGGCCTTCACCGACGTGCCCGCCGAATTCGGCACCCTGTGGAACGTGCGCAAGGGCCTGTTCCCCGCCGTGGGCGCGGTGCGCAAGGTGGGCACCACGGTCATCATCGAGGACGTGGCCTTCCCCATCGCCTCGCTGGCCGACGCGACGCTGGAACTGCAAACCCTGTTCGCCAAACACGGCTATAGCGAGGCCATCATCTTCGGCCACGCCCTGGAAGGGAACCTGCACTTCGTGTTCACGCAGGACTTCAACACCCAGTCGGAAGTGGACCGCTACCGCGCCTTCATGGACGACGTGGCGGCCATGGTCGTCGGCACCTACTCCGGCTCGCTCAAGGCGGAACACGGCACCGGCCGCAACATGGCCCCGTTCGTGGAACTGGAGTGGGGGCGCGACGCCTTCCTGCTGATGCGCGAACTGAAGACCCTGTTCGACCCGTACGGCCTGCTGAACCCCGGCGTCATCATCAACCCCGACGCCGAAGCGCACATCCGCAACCTGAAGCCGCTGCCCGCCGCGCACACCGTCATCGACAAGTGTATCGAATGCGGCTTCTGCGAACCCATCTGCCCGTCCAAGGACGTGACCTTCACCCCGCGCCAGCGCATCGTGGGCTGGCGCGAAATATCGCGCATGAAGGCGGGCGACGAAAAGTCCGGCCTGCTCAAGCAACTGTTCTCGGGCTACGACTACCTGGGCGACAGCACCTGCGCCACCGACGGCCTGTGCGCCACGCGCTGCCCGGTGGGCATCAACACCGGCGCGTTCATCAAGGAACTGCGCGCCGACAAGGTGGGCGCGCGCGCGCAGAAGGCGGCGGACTGGGTGGCCCGCCACTACGGCGGGGTGTGCCGCAGCGTGTCCGTGGCGCTGACCGGGGCGGACCTGCTGCACCGGGTGCTGGGCACCGACGTCATGGACAAGGGCGCCAAATTCCTGCGCGTGGTCTCGCTGAAAAAGGCCCCCCTGTGGACGCGGGCCATGCCCACCGGCGCATCGGCCCCGGCGCACGCGCCGCGCGGCCCGGTGTCAGACCGCAAGGTGGTCTACTTCCCCAGCTGCATCGCCCGCTCCATGGGCCCGGCCCGCGACGACGAGCAGCGCGACCCGCTGCCCGCCAAGACCATCGGCCTGCTGCTGAAGGCGGGCTACCACGTGCTGTTCCCCGAAAAGCTGGGCGACCTGTGCTGCGGCCAGCCCTTCGAGAGCAAGGGCTTCAAGGCCCAGGCCGACATGAAGGCCAAGGAGCTGTCCGAGGCCCTGCTGAAGGTCAGCGACAACGGGGCCATTCCCGTCCTGTGCGACACCAGCCCCTGCCTGTACCGCATGAAGGAAACCCTGGACAGGCGCCTGAGGCTGTACGAGCCCATCGAATTCGCGCTGGAGCACCTGACGCAGGCGCTGGACTTCCGCAAGGCGGAACGCACCATCGCCATTCACTCCACCTGCACGGCGGTGAAGCTGGGCCTGCCCGGCAAGTTCAAGCAACTGGCCGAACTGTGCGCCGAACAGGTCATCGTGCCGGAAGACGTGTTCTGCTGCGGCTTCGCCGGGGACCGGGGCTTCAGCTTCCCGGAACTGAACGCGGGCGCGCTGAAGGAACTGCGGCGGCAGGTGGAAATCTGCGAGGAAGGCTATTCCACCAGCCGCACCTGCGAAATCGGCCTTTCGCTGCACGGCAAGATTCCGTACCGCAACATCCTGTATCTGGTGGATGAGGTGACCACGCCGAAGCCCGCGTAGAGACTTCGGCTTGTCTTTCCGCCCGCTGGCATTCGCCTGACGGAAACGGACAATACCGCATCCGCCGACACATGAACGAAACGACCGGGAGTGGCCGCAGGGCCGCTCCCGGTCTTGTCATGTGTGCGATATGAAAGGGGGAAGGCGAACGGGACAGGGTGATGATGCACGGGCGGCGGGGCCTACCACAAATAGGGTTCGGCCTCGCGCCACTGGAAGATGAACGGATCGCCGGGCGGCGGAATGAGCCGGACGGCGTCCGCCGTGAACACCCAGCCGGGGTTCAGCGACCCGGCAAACACGTCGCGCGGGGCAAGGCGGGCCAGCTTGGCGGGCAGTTTTTCCCGGGTCATGCGACCATACACTTCTATCCACTGACCATCGCGCAGCCCGGCCAGCACGCCCCCCGATGCGGGCACCGGCAGCGTGGGGGCAGCGCCGGGTGCGGGCGGCGAGGTGACGGGAGCCGGGGCAGACCGGGCCGCGCCAGAAGTTTGTCCCGTGGCCGGGTGGTCGTCTTCCTGCACGCCGGGCCGCACCGCAAAGCCGCCCGCCGTGGCATCGGCCAGGCAGCAGTACAGGCTTACCCGAAACACGGCCACCGCCCCTTGGGCATCCAGCGTGGGGTGGCGGGTCACCGCGCCGCGAAACACGTAGCGCCCGGCCAGTTCCTCCGGCCTGTTGCGCTGCTCCAGCAGGAACAGCTCCGCCACGTTGATGCGCACGTAGTCCTTGCCCGCGTAGGTGGCGCGGGGACCAAGTTCATCCTCAATCGGGGCATCGTCAAACGGACCGGGGCGGGAGCCGGGCTTGCCGGAAGGCTCCCAGATGTCGGGCGGCCCGGCAAAGGCGTCCGGGTCGTCATACCGTGCATCGGATCGTGCGTCGGGATGCATGCCCGGCCCCGCGGCGGTTCCCAGTGACCCGGACCGGGCCGGAACAGACAGACGGGGCGGATTCGCGGGTGCCGACGCATCCGCCGCGCCGCCGCCGATCCTGCCCGTCACCACGCCAGGCGAAGCCGCCGTCATGCCAGGCGAAGCCGTCGTCATGCCAGGCGAAGCCGTCGTCATGCCAGACGAAGCCGTCGTCACGCCAGACGGAGCCGTCACCCGGCCATACAGGGCCGCATCCGTACCCCACCAGTCCACGGTGGCAGTCAGGCTCACCCCCAGCAGCAGCCCCAGCAGCAGTGCCCGGCGCAGCGGCACGGGCCGCGCCACGGCCCCTGCCCCCAGAGTCGTCGGGGATGCCGCGCCCGTCATGCCGCGCAGCAGCACCGCCGCGCCCAGCACGGCCAGCGCCGCGCCGGTCAGCAGGGTCAGCCACAGGAAACGCGGGTTCAGGAACATGGAATAGCTGCCCGACCACCCCAGCCAGGCGATGATCAGCGCCATGCCCCACAGCAGGGCCACGTCGGCAAGGACGACGGCTGCGGGCAGGCGGAATGCGGTACGGGCGGCACTCATTCCGGCACCCCCAGCCCGGCCAGCAGCATGCACGCCGCCCACACGCAAAGGGTGGGCAGCACCACCAGCCGCAGCACCAGCCCGCGCCGGAATGCCGCGCCGTACATGACCATCAGCTTCAGGTCCAGCATGGGGCCCAGCGCCACAAAGGCCAGCCGGGCCGAGGCGGGAAATCCCACGAACGATGCTGCCACGAAGGCGTCGGCCTCGGAGCACACGCTGAGCAGCACGGCCAGCCCCATCAGGGCCGGTATGGCCAGAGCCGGGGTATCCATGAACAGGAACAGCGCCTCGGGCGGGGTAAAGGTGCGGAACGCGGCGGCGGCCAGCGCGCCGGGCAGCAGCCAGGCGCAGGCGTCCAGCAGGTCGGCGGTCATGTGCCGGGCCACCCCGTGCACCTGCGCCGCACGGGATACGGCAGCGGCAGGCGCGATGAGCGTGGGGGACGCCGCACCAGCCGCCGCAGAAGCCGCTGGCGCCGCCATCATGGCGGCCTGCACCTCGTTAAACCACGGCAGCCGTTGGGCCTGTGCGCCACCCTGTCCGCTTACGGGACCGCTGACGGGTTCGGCAGGGATATGCTCATGCCCGAACTCGGCATCGTCATGCCCGCAACCGCACCCGCAGGCATCCGGACCGCCGGGCACATGAGCGCGCAACGCCCCGCCCACGGACATGCGGCGCACCGAAATGCCCACCGCCACAGCCGTGGCGGCCACCACGGCCGCGCGCAGCCCGGTCATCAGCATGTCGCCGCGAAAGGCCACCCAGGTGGACACCATGACCACCGGATTCACCACCGGCGCGGCCAGCATGTAGGCCACCGCCGCAGGCACCGGCACCCCCTTGCCCATCATGCGCCGCACCACGGGCACCACCCCGCATTCGCAGGTGGGCAGCACCGTGCCCAGCGCCACGCCAAAGGCCAGCGCCCCCGGCAACGATTTGGGCACCCGCCGCTCCACCCAGGCGCGCGGCACGAACACCTCCATGCAGGCGGACACCAGCGAGCCCAGCACCAGAAAGGGCAGGGCTTCGAGAAACACGGCAAGGGCGGTCTGGGCGAGATGGATGAGGCGTGCGTCCATGGAAACGGCAGGGTGGGGAAAGGGTTGCAAGGTGGCGATTGCAGGGCGGCAACATGACCGGGGAACGATGCACGGGGTGCACCGTGGCTGGCGCCATGGGCAAGACCGCGACGGCGCAAGGCCCTGAATACCCGGGGCAATGCAGGGCCGGAGCCGATCCGGTACGAGCTGCACGGGACTGTCCGCAACTGCGCCAATACCCATGCCGCCATGCCCGCATACCCCGTGCAGGGGGCAAATGCAACCGGGTTGCATTTGCCCCTCTTGCCGTCCCTTGAAACCTGCCCGCCCAGCCCTTGTGCCCGCCGAAGCGAACGAGGTTGCCGTGGTTATTTTACACTTGATTCATATGTTCATTCCACACCGGGCATGGTATGAAAACGGGTGAATACCCCTTTGCGCCTCTTTCATCCGCCTGACGCGCCGTCTTTTTCATCATTCAATTATATAAAATATATAATCATTATTTATTTCACATAAACCTCTCAAAAATACACGTCACAGACCCGTTCCGCTTGTGCGAAAAGTACATTTTTTCGCATTCCCGTTTTCCGTTGCCCGGTTTTTTCACCGCTGGTAGGGGCGGCCTACCGAGACGCCACCGTCCCGCATCCGGCTGCCCCGGCTGGCAGGCCCAGGCAGAACCACCGGATGCGCATGCCGGGCATCCCGCGAAGGCATGCACCCTCCTTCGCCGGAGGCCCCCCTGAAACATCCCCCGCCTGTGCGGACACGCGGGGGACGACCGGGAATCGAACGGACGGCGGCGGTACCCGCCACAGGCCGCGCGGCCACGCCGCGCCCAGGCAGGCACTACACGCAACGCGGGCCGCACGCCCGAGGAGATCGCACATGTCGCTGAGCTACAAGGAAATGCAGCAGGTCCTGATGGACGAACTGCGCCTGTACCACTACCCCATCGCCGTCAAGTTCTTCTTCGACGAGGCGGAGCTGGAAACCTTCAAGGACAAGGCCGAATTCTACCTGCCCGTGAAGCCCATGACCTTCTGCCAGTGGGAAATCGCCGCGCGCATGAAGGGCCAGACCGTGCTTTCCGGCCCCGAGGGCCTGGGTTGCTCCAACGCCCTGGTGTCCTTCGGCTGGAAGGAAATCGACGACAACGAAATCAAGAGCCACGCCAAGTACGTGCGCGACCTGGCCCAGGCCGAACGCTTCGTGCGGTCCAAGCCGCGCCTGCCCGAAGGCCTGAAGGCCATCGCCGTGGGCCCGCTGGGTGACGCCGTGGTCGACCCCTCGGTGGTCCACTTCTACTGCGACAACATGCAGGCCTACCACCTGGCCGTGGACTACATGGCCGCCACCGACCAGCATCCGCTGAAGACCAACGTGACCATGAACTCGTCCGCCTGCGGCGGCACCGTGTTCTCGTACCTGGAAAAGACCGCCAACATGCTGCCCGCCTGCTCCGGCAGCTACAACGCGGGCAAGACCGAGCGCGGCGAAATCAACTTCGTGATCCCCGGCGAACACATGGGCCTTACCGTGGAACGCCTGCTGGAGCGCAAGCGCAACCTGGGCAGCGGCGCCATCACCCGCCCCGGCGACAACTTCCCCGGCGCGGACATCTGCAAGAACTGTCCGCTGATCATCTTCAAGAAAGAAAAGTAGGCACGACGGGGCCGCCGCCGTGTCGCCCCCCCCGTAGGCGGCGCCCCCGTTCCCATTTCGGAAGCGCACCGAAACACCATCCCAAGGAGAGAGACCGTGTCCAAGCACACCAAACATCTGCTGCTGCTCGCGGCCGTCGTTGCCGTAAGCCTTCTGTGGTTCGAGCCCGCCTGGGCCGACAAGCTGTCCGACGCCATTGACGGCGCCGTGCAGGCAGGCAAGGTCAAGGCCGATGCCCCCGCCGGCTTCCTCGGCATTCCCGGCGCCCCCCATGTCAGCCCCATCCTGTCCTTTGCCTGGGCCGTGTGGGTAGGCTGGATCTTCTCCACCGTGGGCGCGTTCGGCGGCGTCATGGCCGGTGTGGGCCACATGTCGGTGTTCGGCCTTGGCGGCTACGTCAAGACGCTGGGCAAGGACCTGCCCCTGAACAAGGTGGCCACCGACTCCATCCGCGCCTCGAACCAGTGGCTGGTGGGCTTCTCGGCCCTTATCTCCTCGTTCAACTACTACAAGATGGGCCGCCTCGTGCTGCCGCTGGCCCTTGCCCTTGGCGCGGGCTCGCTGCTTGGCGCGTGGGGTTCGGCCACGTTCTTCGCGGGCAAGGTGTCGTTCTCGCAGTACCAGGGCTACTTCGGCCTGTTCGTGCTGGTGCTGGGCCTGTACCTGTTCTGGGAAACCTCTCCCGCCGGCCAGGCTTCCAAGAAGAAGGCCAAGGAAGCCGCCAAGGCTTTCGAAGAAGCGGTGAAGAAGATCAAGAGCGGCGAACAGGTCGATGAAAAGGCCATCGGCGTGCACGTCATCTCCACCAGCCTGACCAAGTGCGTGTTCACCTTCTCGGGCGTGGAATTTTCGTTCAACCCCGTCCTGCCCGTGGTGGGCGGCATCGTCATCTCCGCCATCGCCGCGTTCCTGGGCGTTGGCGGCGGCTTCCTGCTGGTGCCGTTCCTGACCAGCATCTCGCAGCTGCCCATGTACCTGGCCGCCGGCACCTCGGCCCTTGCCGTGCTCGTGTCCATGGTCACCTCCATCGCCACCCTGGTCAGCAAGGGCACCCCGCTCGACTGGACCATGATCGGCACCGAACTGGTGGGCATCTTCATCGGCTCGGTTATCGGTCCCCGCACCTCCAAGTACTTCTCCGACACCTGGCTGAAGCGCATCTTCATCGTGCTGGCCCTGTACGTCGGCATCGACTACGTGCTGCGCGGCTTCTTCAACATCAAGATGTTCGGCTAGCCGAGACTCCATCCCGATTCGCCGGGGGGCGGGGCCTCAAGCCCCGCCCCCTTTCCTTTTCCCGCAAACGAAGGCAACCTGACGCATCATGGATACCCTGCACGCCGCCCTTGCATGGCTGGACCCCCTGTTCATCGCGCCCTACCGGCTGCCCGGCAACGCCCTGGTCGGCTTCGTGCTGGGCACGGCCGTGCTGGCCCTGTGGTGCATCGCGCTCGGCAGCGGGCTTTCGCTGTGCGCCACGCGCCTCAACCGCCGCCGCCTGGCGGAACTGCGCCACGGCATGGAGCATCATCACAAACTGTCGGAAGCGGCCCTGCGCGCGGGCGACAAGGAAAGCTACAAGGCCGTCAACAGCCAGGCGCACGACGCCTTCGGCCACTATTTCTCGCTGGGCGGGGCCATGTTCTGCGTGTCCATCATTCCCCTGCCCTTCGCCCTGGCCTGGATGGACATGCGCTTTGCCGTGGCCACCCCGGAACTGCCATGGGACGCCCCGCTCATCGGCCAGCAGCCCTCCACCCTGTTCTGGTTCCTGCTTCTGTACATTCCGTTGCGCATCACCTATGCCAACGTCATGTCCAGAATAGGGTGGTTCACCCGTTTGCAGGCCTGGGCCGCCACGCCGCCGCCCGGCACCATTCCCGACGCGGCCCCCTCCGGCCCCGCCATCTCCGGCGCTGCCCTCTCCGACGCTGGCGCTGACGATCCCGCCAACCGCGAACTCCGAGGGGCCAACCAGCCCCATGGGGCCAGCGGGACCACCCAGAACGGTCGGGGCGGCTAGGCCCCTCTTTCCATCCGGAGCCGCACGGTGCGCACGCGCTTTCTCGCCATAACCGCCCTTGTCATGGTCATTGCCGCCGCCATCCAGTTGTGGTGGGACAGCGAACCCGTGACCCCGGTGGACATGACGCGCCGGGCAGAGGTGAAGGCGCCGGAAGCCGTGCCCGCCATCACCTATGCCTACCTGCCGCAGTATTCGCACTCCACCTCGTACCTGCGCCACCGCGCCCTGGTGGAATACCTGCAAAAGGCCACCGGCCTCGCCATCCGCCAGGTGTTCCCCGATACCTTCGAGGCGCACCGCCGCATGGTGGAGCGCGGCGAGATCGACATCTCCTTTTCCAACCCCATGACCTACGTGCTGCTGGCGCAAAGCGGCGCGCGGGCCTTCGCGGGCATCGTCGAGCCCTCTGGCCGGGCCACCTTCCGGGGGCAGATCATCGCCCGCGCCGACAACACCGCCATCAGGAACGAGCAGGACTGCCGGGGCAAACGGTGGATCGCCGTGGATCCCTATTCCGCGGGCGGTTACCTGTTCGTGCTCGGCCATTTTCACGACAACGGGCTGACGGAGAAGGATTTTTCGGAAATCGCCTTTGCCCCGGGCCCCGGCGGCAAGCAGGAAAAGGCCGTGCTGGGCGTGTACGCGGGCCGCTACGACATCGCCTCCATCCGCGAAGGCACCCTGGGCATTCTGGAAGGCAAGGTGGACCTTTCCGCCCTGAAGGTGGTGGCCAACACCCGCGAATATCCCAGCTGGGTCTACGCCGCGCGCAAGGGGCTGGACCCGGACATCGTGCGGCGCATCGCCAGTGCCCTGTTCGCGCTTTCGGAAAACGACCCCGAGCACGAGCGCATCCTGGCCGCCGCAGGCATGCGCGGCATCATTCCCACCACCGACCGCGACTACGACCCCTGCCGCGAACTGTTCTCCAAGCTGCGGCTGGACCCTTCCAAGGTGGGGCTGGAATGAACCTGCTGCGCCGCCTGAACTTCCGCCGCAAGCTCAACCTCGGCATCACGCTCATCGTGCTGTTCGTGGCCGCGCTGCTGGCCTTGTTCGTCACGCGCATCGCGGCCAACGCCCTCATCGAGGAAAGCAAGCGGCGCGGCGCCGTGCTGGCCACCAACCTGGCCCTGCGCGCGGCAGACCCCATGCTGTCCACCGACTTCCTGCGCCTGCGCAACCTGGTGGACGAACTGCTGAACGTGGACAGCGACATCGTCTACGCCTTCATCATGGACGACCGGGCCCAGGTGCTGGCCCACACCTTTGGCCGCACCTTTCCGCTGGACCTGCTGGAAGCCAACGAATCCGAGGACGGCCACCTTGCCGTGCGCCTGCTGGATACCGGGCGCGAACGCATCTACGACTTTGCCGCCCCGGTGATGGTGGGCGGGCGCGAGTTCGGCACCATCCGCATCGGCCTTTCGCGCACCAAGGTGCTGGACGTGGTCAACGGCATGATCTTCGCCATCAGCGGGCTTTCGGTGGTGGCGCTGCTGGTGGCCGTGGTCATCAGCGCCCACTTCGCCAAGCGCATCACCGCCCGCATCGGCGCGCTGAAGGAACACGCCGAAGAAATCGTGCGCGGCAACCTGCACCTGCCCGCCACCACCTCTGCACGGCGCAACTGCTGGGAACAGCGGCTGTGCGGCCGCACCGACTGCCCCGCCTACGGCGATACCGAACGCCGCTGCTGGTACGTCAAGGGCACCGCCTGCGCCGGGTGCGACGGCAGGGCCTATCCCGCAAAGCTTGCCCAGTGCCGCCAGTGCGAGGTGTACGAAACCTTTGCCGGTGACGAGATAGAGGAACTGGCCGACACCTTCGACGTCATGGCCCACGCCCTGCGCGCCCACATCGCCGAACTGCGCGAGACCGAGCGCGACCTTACCCGGCAGCAGGGCATCATGCGCACCATCCTGGAAGTGACCCCCGACAGGCTGGCCCTGCTGGACGAACACCTGCGCTATCTTTCCGTGAACAAGGCCTTTGCCGATTCGCTGGGGCTGTCCCCGGCGGAAATCATCGGCAAGAGCGACTTCGACATCTTTCCGCGCGACAAGGCCGAACTGCGCGTGGCCGAAAACCGCGCCATCCTTACCGGCGGCCAGCCCGTGTACCGCGAGGCGCAGGACCGCCGCGACGCCGCCTCCGCAGCGGGCGGAAGCGACGCCGCCTCCGACTTCGGCCATGGCCGCGACGAATGGTTCCACCTGGTCAAGGTGCCGGTGTCCGACGAGACCGGGCGCATCATCGGCGTGCTGTCCACCGCGCGCGACATTACCGCCATCCGCAGCTACCAGGACCAGCTCATCCAGTCGCAGAAGATGGAATCGGTCGGCAAGCTGGCCGGTGGCGTGGCGCACGAGATCAACACCCCCCTCGGCATCATCCTGGGCTACGCGCAACTGCTGCAAGAGGATGTGCCCCCGGGTGCCCAGATGCATCAGGACCTGCAGATCATCGAAAAGCAGGCCAAGTTCTGCCGCAAGATCGTCTCCGACCTGCTGGGCTTTTCGCGCCAGACCCAAAGCCAGAAGAAGGAGATGTGCTTCAACAACTCCATCATGGAAGTGGTCACCCTTGTGCGCCACACCTTCTCGCTGGAGAACGTGACCATCCTCGCCGATCTCGACGACCGGCTGCCCGTCATCTACGGCGCGCCCGAAAAGCTGAAGCAGGTCTGGATGAACCTGCTGCACAACGCCACCGGCGCCATGCCCGGCGGCGGGCTGATCAAGGTGCGCACCCGGCTGGACATCATGAACATGACCGTCACCGCCTGGTTCGCCGATACCGGCATCGGCATTCCCGAACCCCATCTGCAAAAGATCTTCGACCCGTTCTTTTCCACCAAGCCCGTGGGCAAGGGCACCGGGCTCGGCCTGTCCGTGTCCTTCGGCATCATCGAGGACCACGAAGGGTTCATCGAGGCACACAGCCCCCTGCCCCCCGGGTTCATCGACGAAGACATGCCTCAGGGCGCCACGCGCGGCCCCGGCGCCGTGTTTCGCGTGGTTCTGCCTCTGGAACCTCTGGGCGCCGCCGACCTGCCCGATACCGACCCCAGGGCCAAGGTGCAGGAGGAAGAAAAGAACGGGGTGGACAATACTGAAGAACGAACCGGAGAGGGAACCCCTTAACGCGGTGCGGTCCTCATCCGTAAGGTTCGCGCGTTGCGCACGATGGCCGTAAGGCTCGCAGGCTCGCCAAGGGCTGGGGCGAAGGGTCGCCCACCCCTAACCCCGCGTTGCCGTCCCCATCCGCAAGGTTCGCGCTGCGCGCTCGCCAACGGCTGGGGCTCCCCTCAAGAACATTTCGGGGGTGCAGGGGGTATACCCCCTGCCCGCCGGAGGCTTACAAAAAAACCGGCCCGCAGAGACAACAAGGAAGGAAGCCCATGGCGGACATCATCGTGCTGGACGACGTCATCGACGCGGGGGTGCTTATCAAGCGCATCCTGGAGCGCAAGGGCCACGCGGTCTCGGTGTTCACGGACGAGGAAGAGGCCATCGCCCACGTGCGCGACAAGGGCGCGGCCCTGGCCATCCTGGACATGAAGCTGCGGCGCATGACCGGGGTGGAGGTGCTGGAAGAGATGAAAAAACTGCGCCCGGACATCCGGGTTATCATGCTGACCGGCTACCCCACACTGGAAACGGCGCGCGAATCGTTGCGCCTGGGCGCCAACGAGTACTGCGTGAAGCCCATCGACAAGGACGAACTGGAAAGCAAGGTGGCAGAGGTGCTGGGCGGCTGACGCCGCCGGACCGCCTGAACCGGACGGACCGGTCGAACCGGACGAATCGGACGAATCGGGCGACCCGTCTGGCCGGACAGCCGGTCATGCCCGGCGGGCTACCGGGCAGACCGGGGTTCCGCATGCGTCCGCCACTTCCACCCCAGCCAGCCCAAGGGAGCGCAATGGCCATCGGCGAACTGTTCCGTCACTGGACCTACCAGGTCTTCGCGCCCGGCACCCTGCTGCGGCGCAAGTACAACGCGTTCCGCGAGTTGTTGCGGCACGATTCGCGCAGCCTCGAACTCATCGCCGAGCTGGAGGACATCCACTACGGCAACGAGAAGGTGGACTGGTCGCGCGTGGTCGAGCTGGCCGATCAGCTGGACGATGCGGTGCGCGCCATGCTGGGCCAGCTGATGGAGATGAACCCCGCCCGGTACATGGGCCTGGCCGACTACTGCAACAAGATCGCCTTCTACATGCGCATGGCGGTCAGCGTGCCCGAGCCGGACCTGGCCCCGCCCTACGTCATTCCGCTGGCAGAGGCGCACCAGCGCCCGGACCGCGCGGGCGGCAAGGCCGCGCGCCTGGCCGCCGTGCGCAGCCAGTCCATGCTGCCCGTGCCCGACGCCACGGTGGTCACCGCCGCCGCCTACCACTACTTCATCGAGCACAACGAACTGCGCGAGCCCATCGACGCGCGCCTGCGCCGCCTGCGCCTGTCGCGCCCGGACGAACTGGCCGCCATTTCCGAGGAACTGCGGGCCATGATCCTGGAGGCGGAACTGCCGCCCCGGCTGGAAGAGGACATCCTTAGCGCCGCCTACGCCATGAGCCCCCAGCGCACCCCGCTGGCGGTGCGCAGCAGCGCCGTGGCGGAAGACGGCCCGGTGTCCTTCGCCGGGCAGTACGCCAGCGTGCTGGGGGTGGAGCCGGGCCATGCGGGCATGGCCTGGAAGCGGGTGGTGGCCTCAAAGTACCAGCCGCGCGCCCTGTCCTATCGCATCCTGCACGGCCTTGCCGACGCGGAAACCCCCATGGCCGCGCTGCTCATGCCCATGCTGGACGCGGCCTGCGCCGGGGTCATCTACACCCGCGACCCGGATCCGCCGCGCCGCCTGCCCGCAGAGGAACTGACCGAGGGCGTCACCGCCGTGCACGCCGTGGCGGGCACCGGAGACGTGCTGGTCAGCGGCGACACCCCCGCGCAGTCGGCGTGGCTGTCGCGCCGCCCGCGCAGCCGCATTCTGGAACGCCCCGAAGCCGTGGGGGCCACCCTTGCCCAGCCGGTGCCGTCAACGCCCCTGCTGACCACCGAAGACATGAAGCGCCTGGCCCGCTATGGCCGCGAGCTGGAAAACCTGTTCGGCGAGCCGCAGGACGTGGAATGGGTGCTGGATACGGCGGGGCGCATCTTCATCGTGCAGTCGCGCCCGGTGCCCGGCGGCACGGAGCACGGCATCGTGCCGGAGCAGACGGCTGGCGCGGAAGGCGGGCCGGACGGCACGGCACCCGCGTCCCATGAATCTCTCGCCCTGCTGGCCGAAGGCAGCGAGCCGGTCTCCGCCGGGGTGGGCAGCGGCACGGCCCGCCACGCGGCCATCTGCTGCGAAATCGGCGACATGCCCCAGGGGACGGTGCTGGTCACCACCACCCTTGGCCCCTCGCTGACCCGGATCATCGACCGGCTGGAGGCCGTGGTGGCCCAGACCGGCAGCCGGGCCTGTCATTTCGCCTCGGTGGCGCGCGAATTCGGGCTGCCGGTGGTCACCGGCATCGCCGATCCGTTCACGGCCATCGCGGACGGGGCCATGGTCACCGTGGACGGCGCCACGGGCCGGGTGCACGCGGGCAGGCCGCCCCAGGAAAAGGGGGACGGCACGCGGCCCCGCGCCCGGCGCAAGGCGGCGGCAGCGGCGCGCGAGCGGCGCGGCGGCATGCGCCGCCTTGCGCGGGCCATGCAGCACATCGCCAAGCTGAACCTGACGGACCCGGCGTCCAGCGACTTCGCGCCGGAAAACTGCCGGTCCATGCACGACCTGGTGCGCTTTGCCCACGAACGCGGCGTGGCCGAGATGTTCTCCCTCGTGGGGCGCGGCGGGCGCGGCCTTGGCGGCGCCAAGAAGCTGCGCACCGACGTGCCCATGATCATGTACGTGCTGAACATCGAGGACGGGCTGTTCCCCACGGCGGCGGGCAAGGAAGAGATCGGCCCCGACGACTTCCGCTCCACGCCCATGTGGGCGCTGTGGTTCGGCCTGTCCGCCGCGCGCGAGCTGTGGGCCAACATGCCCCCGGCGGCGGACTGGAACGAGCTGGACCGCATCAGCGCGGGCATCTTCCGGCGCGATGCGCCCCAACTGGCCAGCTACGCGGTCATTTCCGCCCACTACGCGCACCTGATGATGCGCTTCGGCTATCATTTCGCGCTGGTGGACACCCTGTGCTCGCCCGAGGACCGCACCAACTACATCCAGTTCCGCTTCAAGGGCGGCGGCGCGGCGGCGGAAGGGCGCGAACTGCGCATCCGCGTGCTGGAACGGGTCCTGGCCCGGCAGGGCTTTGCCGTGAAGACCCGTGGCGACCTGCTGGACGCCCGGCACGGCCCGGACGCAGAGGCCGTGATCCAGAAGCGGCTGGCCATGCTGGGCATGCTGCTGGCGGAAACGCGCCTGCTGGACGTGCGCCTGGGCGATGCCGACGAGGCCGAGGCCATGGCCGACGACTTCCTGGCCCGGCTGGACACGGCGGGCGAGGGCGCGCCATGAGCGGCCCGGACGCGGCACCACCGGCAAGCCCGCCCGGGGGGAGCGGCGGCGACGCCCCCCGCCGGGGCGGCCTGCTGCAACGCGCCGCGCGAGGGGTGGCGGCCTTCCTGCGCAATGCCCTGACCACGCAGGCCCCTTCGGGGCATCCCGCGTTTCCCGTCACCTGGGTCACCCAGCACATCGCCGCCGGTCCCGCGCCGGTGACCCGCCAGCACCTCGACGCCCTGCGCGAACAGGGCATACAGGCCATCCTGAACCTGTGCGAGGAACTGTGCGTGCTGGCCGATCTGGAGCAGGAACAGGGCTTCGACGTGTTCTACCTGCCCATAGAGGACGAACACGCCCCGGACGAAGCCGCCCTGGAACAGGCCCTGGACTGGCTGGACGAGGCCGTGTACCTGGGCCGCCGGGTATACATCCACTGCCGCTACGGCATTGGTCGCACCGGCACGGTGCTGAACGCCTACCTGCTGCGCCGGGGGCTGGGCCAGCGCCGCACCGAACGGCTGATGCGCCGCCTGCGCTCCAAGCCCGCCAACTACCGCCAGTGGAGCGCCCTGCGCCGCTACGGACGCCGCAACCGCGCCCTGACCCTGCGCGAACCCGCGCCAGAACCCGCCCGCCACGATGATCTTCTGCCCGTGCTGGCCGAATACGAGGCCCTGGTGGCCCGTCTGGACGCCACCCTGCGCGCCATGCCCGGCATGCCCGGCATGCCTAGTCCGGCGGACGCGCCGCAGTGCGGGCGCGACCATGCCCGCTGCTGCCGCGTGCCCCCGGTTGTGACGCTGGTGGAGGCGGCGGCGCTGGCCCGCAGCGCCGACACCCTGCTCACCGCCGCCCAGCGCGGGGCCGTGCAGGAGGCCTGCCGGGCGCACCGCATGGGAGCCGCGCCCGCCCCCACTCACGACAGGGACACGGACACGGGCGCAGGTGCGCTTGCCGGTGGGCAGGGTGGCGGTGACGCCCCGGCTAACCGGACCGCCTGTCCGCTGCTGGCCCGGACGCCACAGATGGCGGATGCGGGCGTCGTAGGCACTGCCGTCCGGCCCGGCACGGCGGACATGGCCGACAGGACCGAAAAGGCGGATGCGTCTGGGGCATCCGGGGCATCTGCCGTATCTGCCGTATCTGGCGCGTCCGGCACAGCAGGCGGACCCGGCACACCGGGCATGCCAGACGAACCGGACGAACCGGTCGGGCGGTGCATGCTCTTTGCCCGCCGCCCCCTGCGCTGCCGCCTGTCAGACATCCCGCCGTCCACCGGCCCTTGCGGTGACGGCCCCGGCGACGGCCCCAGCGAGAGCGAACGCCTGTGGATCGAAATGCTGGAACAACCGCTGGAAGCTCTGTCGCGCCGCACCTTCACCGCCCTTGCCGGGTGCGAACCGTCCGAAGATCCCCCCTGTTTCCCCCTGCCGGAGGTGCTGTCCGGTCGCTACGTGCAGACCGTGTTCCACGCCATCGCCTGCCTGCTGCGACCCACGGCAAATGGCAATGGCACCAATGGCGGCAACGGCGGCAACGGGGCAAGGTAGCCACCGAGGCGACGGCAATCCGCCCCCAAGGCCGCGCTGCCCGACACCATCCCCCGCAGCACCACTGTCGGCGCCACTCGGCAGGCATTCGCCGTTTCCTTTCCCTGTTTTTCACCGCCCGCACCGCAGACACGACAAAGGGCAGGCGGCCATGGCGACCCACCTGCCCTTGCCGTTTTCCTTTTTCCGGATCGACGGAGTTGCCGTCCCGTCACGAGGCCACCCCTCCGTCCCATCGCCTTCGGGCTACGCCCCCTGCGCCCCCGTTTCCCCCGGCTCCCCCGGTTCCCTGATGGGTTCGCCCGGATACGGCGCGCAGCCGCACGAGCGGGCCAGCACTTCCAGCACCGTCTTGGCGGTGCGCTCGGAAGAGGCCGGGTTCTGCCCGGTCACCAGCAGCCCGTCCGCCACCACGTGCGGTTCCCACAGCGGGCCGCGCTCGTACTTGGCCCCAAGGCGGGTCAGCTCGTCCTGCAACAGGAAGGGCACCACCTGCGACAGGCCCACCGCGTCCTCTTCGGCGTTGGAGAACCCGGTCATGTTGCGCCGGGCCACCAGCGGCTTGCCGTCGGGCGTGGTGGCCCGCACCAGCACGGCGGGGCCGTGGCAGACCGCCGCCACGGGCTTGCCCGCGCGGTGCATCTTTTCGATGATGGCCAGCGAGCGCGCATCGTCCACCAGATCCCACAACGGGCCGTGCCCGCCGGGATAGAACAGCACGTCGTAGTCCTCCGGGCGCACTTCGGCCAGGGGCACGGTGTCCTTCAGGGCGGCCATGGCCGCCGGGTCCGCCGTGAAGCGGCGGGTGGTCCTGTTCTGGGCCTCTTCCGTTTCACTGCGGGGGTCCACGGGCGCGGCGCCGCCCTTGGGCGAGGCCAGGGTCACCCGGGCCCCGGCATCCGTGAACGCGTAATAGGGCGCGGCCAGTTCCTCCAGCCACAGCCCGGTCTTGTGGCCGGTATCGCCCAGCCTGTCGTTGGACGTGACGATCATCAGCACCTTCATGGCAACCTCCCTATGTGACGGCGGCATGCGGCCAGCCGTGGCCAATGCGGAAAATTCCGGGACGAACGGCGCGCCGCCGGGCCGACCTTCGGCAACGGCGGGGCTGATCTTCCATTATCACAAAATAGTGAAGGCCGGGGGAGGGAGCAAGGGGAAAGACGTGCGGCGGGCCGCCGGGCCGCGAAATGGGGGGCCGGGGACAGGACGCACGAACGCCGCCGCCATCAGGTGCGGCGGCGGCGTCATCCGCGGGCGGCGCGTTGCCCGCACGTGGCCCGGATGTCTGCTCTCGTCCCGGTGTCAGGCTCCGCTTCCGGCACTGCCGCCGCCGGAACCCGCCGCGCCCTTGTCCGGACGGGGGACCGGGCGGGGGATTGGATGGGCATTGTCCGGCGTACCCGCCCCCTCCGTGACTTCCGCTTCCAGCCGTTCGTCCAGATTCAGCCGGTCCAGCCGGTCCAAAGGGTCCAAAGGGGCCAGGGGGGCTGGCGGGAGCGCTGACGGCTGTTCCGGTGCCTGCTCCGGGGGCCGTTTCTGGGGCGGCGCATCCCGGTCCGCTCCGGCGGCCTTGCCGGAACGGGCGGCCTGCGCGATATGCGGATGCGGCGCGGTGCCCGCCTGCGGATGCGGAACGCTGGCCCCGGCAGCGGCCCCCGTGGCCCCGCCCGCATCGGCCTTTAGTCCGGGCAGCTTTCCGAACGTGGCGGGAATGAAGTATTCCGAGCAGCCGAAGGCTATGCTCACCACCACCGTCTTCAGCACGTCGATGCTGTACACGGTGGCCCCGCCCTGCATGCCGCCCCCCCTGCCCAACGGCAGGAACAGGTCGTTGATGTTGAACAGCGAGATGATCTTGGCATTGACCAGATAGCAGCCCGCCAGCGCCCCCACCGCACCGATGAGCATGCGGTTGCCGATGTACCAGACCGACGCGTACGCCTCCACCTCGCGCAGGCGCGACGTCTTGAAATAGTTGTTCATGCGCAGGGCCACCGTCACCAGCGCGCCCGCGCAGCCGCCCGCCAGCGCCAGCAGCATCACCTGGCCGATGCCCGGCCCCCGCCACGGCAACCCCGCAGACCCCATGCCGCCCGGCATCCAGTTGACCAGCCACCCGGCCACCACCCAGAACACCGCAGCAGCCATGGCGGACAGTTCTGCATGGAACAGCATGACCGCAAAGGTGCCCAGCATGAGCCGCACGAGATACTTGCAGGTGCGTTCCAGCAGCCACTTGCGCCGCTCGCGCTTCTGCGATTCCAGTTGCAGGTCCACAAGGATGCGCGCGAACAGTTCACGCCGGCACTGGGACGACATGGGCTTGGGGTCCACATCGGCATAGAACCCCGCCGTGCCCGGGTCCATGATGCCGCGGGCCTGCGACAACAGCCGCTCTATCTCGATGAGCACGCGCTCGTCGGTATGGAACGGGGCAAGGCTCTGCTCCACGAAGTAGGCATCGTCCCACGAGAAATCCGGCTTTTCCAGGCGGGCCGCCACGGCGGCGTGCACCTCCGTGCCCTTGAACGGGCCGCGCGCCAGCAACCCGGCCTGTGCCGACAGGGTAGTGCGGAACTGTTGCAGGATCTTGGTATCCTTGCCGCAAATGTTGGCATCCGACATGACGGTTTCCATCCCCGCCGGGCGCGGCCCGGCCCGTATGCGCGTGCGCCTTCCCCTCTTCGCGCCATACCGCAGCCCCCGTGCAGCGCCATTATTTTCCGACCAACCCGGCGGTCGGCCCGCCCACGACGAAAAACCCCGCCGGAAGCTGGCTTCCGGCGGGGACAATCATATCAGGCGTATCGGGCGTGTCTGGCGTGTCTGGCGTGTCTGACGTGTCTGGCGTATCGGGCGTGCCTGGGCGCCGGGGGCGGCGGCAGACGCCATCCGCCCTAGATGATGCCGAACTTCGCCTTCGCCTCCTGCCTGCGGGCATGCAGGATGGGCTCCGTGTAGCCCGAGGGCTGCTCGCGCCCCAGCAGCACCAGGTCGCACGCGGCCTGGAAGGCCACGCTGGCGTCAAAGTCGGCGCTCATGGGCCGGTAGGCCGGGTCGCCCGCGTTCTGGCGGTCCACCACGGCGGCCATGCGCTTGAGCACCGCCACCACCTGATCGCGGGTGCAGATGCCGTGGTGCAGCCAGTTGGCGATGTGCTGGCTGGAAATGCGCAGGGTGGCGCGGTCTTCCATCAGCCCCACGTCGGTGATGTCCGGCACCTTGGAGCAGCCGATGCCCTGTTCCACCCAGCGCACCACGTAGCCCAGGATGGACTGGGCGTTGTTGGCCAGTTCCTCTTCCACCTCTTGCGGCGTGGGGCGGGATGCGGGCCCCATCAGGGGCAGGGTCAGCAGGTCGGCCAGGGTGGCGCGGCGCTGGCCCGCCAGGGTCTTCTGCACGGCGGCCACGTCCACGGCGTGATAGTGCATGGCGTGCAGTGTGGCTGCGGTGGGCGAGGGCACCCACGCGCAATTGGCTCCCGCCCTGGGGTGGCCGATCTTGGTTTCCACCATCTCGCGCATCATGTCGGGCTTGGCCCACATGCCCTTGCCCACCTGGGCGCGCCCGGCAAGGCCGCAGGCAAGGCCCGTGTCCACGTTCCAGTCCTCGTAGGCGATGATCCAGCGTTCGCCGCGCATGGCGTTCTTGCGCACCACCGGGCCCGCCTCCATGCAGGTGTGGATTTCGTCGCCGGTGCGGTCCAGGAAGCCGGTGTTGATGAAGATGACCCGCTCCGCCGCCGCGCGGATGCATTCCTTCAGGTTCACCGTGGTGCGGCGTTCCTCGTCCATGATGCCGATCTTCAGCGTATTGCGCGGCATGCCCAGGGCGTCTTCCGCCATGCGGAACAGCTCGACGGTAAAGGCCACCTCTTCCGGCCCGTGCTGCTTGGGCTTGACGATGTACACCCCGCCGGTGCGGCTGTTGCGGTGGCTGGACGTGCCGCGCAGGTCGTGCAGGGCGATGTAGGCCGTGGCCATGGTGTCCAGCATGCCTTCGGGAATTTCTTCGCCGGACCGGGCGAGCACCGCGTCAGTGGTCATCAGGTGGCCCACGGTGCGCACCAGCAGCAGGCTGCGGCCCGGCAGCGAGAACGCGGCCCCGTCCGGCCCGGTGTATTCGCGGTCCGGGTTCAGGGTGCGCAGCACGGTGCGCCCGCCCTTGGGAAATTCCGCCGAAAGGTCGCCCCGGAACAGGCCCAGCATGTTGCGGTAGGCCTGCGCCTTGTCCGCGCCGTCCACCACGGCCACCGAATCCTCGCAGTCGAGGATGGTGGTCATGGCCGCCTCCATCACCACGTCGCGCACCCCGGCGGCATGGATCCTGCCGATGGCGTGTTCACGGTCGATGCGGATTTCCGCGTGCAGTCCGTGATTGCGCAGCAGCACCGCGCCGTTGCCCCCGGCGGGGTCGCCCGCATGCCCGACGAAGCGGGCGGGGTCGGCAAGGCCCGTTTCCGCGCCGTCCTTCAGGATGACCGCCAGCTTGCCGCCACGCACGTCGTAGCGCGCCGCATCGGCGTGGCTGCCGGTGGCCAGCGGAAAGGCCTCGTCCAGGAAGGCGGCGGCCCGCGCCACCACCAGCGCCCCGCGCGCGGGGTTGTAGGCGCCGCCGCGCGGCGCGCCGCCCTGCGCAGGGTCTTCGGAAATCACGTCGGTGCCGTACAGGGCGTCGTACAGGCTGCCCCAGCGGGCATTGGCGGCGTTCAGGGCGTAACGGGCATTGGTGATGGGCACCACCAGCTGCGGCCCGGCCACCAGGGCGATTTCCGGGTCCACGCCTTCGGTGGTCACGGCAAAGTCCGGCCCTTCGGGCACCAGGTAGCCGATGGAGCGCAGAAAGGCCTCGTAGGCGGCGCCATCGTGCGGTGCGCCCCGCCGCTCGCGGTGCCAGGCGTCGATGGCGTCCTGCAATTCCGCCCGTTTGGCCAGCAGGGCGCGGTTCCTGTCGGCCATGGTTTCCACCATGTTCTCAAGGGCCGTCCAGAACCGGTCGGGGTCCACGCCGGTACCCGGCGCGATGTCGCGGACAATGACGTCATACAGCGGCGCTGCGATCTGCAAGCCACCCACCTGAACACGCTGCGTCATGTTGCACTCCTGTACGTTGGCGGAACGGGACGAATCCAGAATTGGCCGGAAACGGCCATGCGCGGCATGAACCGACGCAGGCGGACGGCAGCCGGGCGGGGGCACCAGCCCCTGACCACACGGGGCGGAAGCCGGGCGCGGCAACGCGGACATCTGCCCCATTTTCAAGGATACCCGGCCAGCCCGCCCAATGCAACGTCCCGGCGCTTCCGCCGGGTTCCGCACCGGCGCCCCGGTATCCGGCCAAATCCGACCCCATGCGGAAGCCCTGCCCGTTCGTGACCCAGGTCACGGCCCTCTGGCGCGGGCATGCGAAAGTGATTGCGCGGGCACCGGCATCCGGTGTAGCGCTGCCTTCTGACGGCATGCCCACCCGCAGCCGGAATCCTGCGAAAAAAACGGCGCATCCCGCGCCAACGCAGTTTCGCCCTCCGCATCCGCGCCACGGCGCCTGCGGGATGGGACACACCATGTACGTACCGCAGCAAGGGGGGCTTTGATGCGCAACGTCAGAATCGGCACCCGTCTCGTTTCCTGTTTCATCTTCGTCGCCCTGCTGTCCATGGGCCTCGGCATCGCGGGCTACGTCAGCATGCGCGAACAACTGGCCGCGCAGACGGAACTTTCCGACGTGTACCTGCCCGGCATAGAGGCGCTGGCCCAGGCCCGCTTCAACCTGCGCAACGTCACGGTGGCCCACCGCACCCTGCTCATCCCCGACCTGGCCGACCGGCCCCGCCAGTACAAGAACCTTGCGGACGCCGTGGCGGCCTACAAATCGGGCATCGCCCGGTACGAGGCCATAGAGCACGGCGCCTCCGAACAGGCCGAATGGCGCGAATTCCTGGACAGCCTTGCCGTGTTCGAGCGCGACATGGCCGAGGCCGCCGCCCTCATCGGCGACTGGGAACGCAGCCCCTCGGACGACGCGGCACACGACAAGGCCGCCACCCTCGTGCTGGGTCCGGTCACGGAGCGCAGCCGCGCGCTGTTCAAGGAACTGGGCGACGTCATCTCCGTGAACATGGCCTCCGCCAAGACCCAGCAGCAGTCCGCCGCCCAGACCGCCGCCGGGCGCCGCACGGTGATCTCGGTGCTGATGGTGGCCGTGCCCGCCCTGGCATTGCTGGCGGGCGTGCTGCTGACCGTCTCCATCGTCAGGCCCCTGCGGCGCGGGGTGGTGTTTGCCTCTGCCGTGGCCGAAGGGCGGCTGGACACCCGGCTGGACATCAACCAGCGCGACGAAGTGGGCCAACTGGCCGACAGCCTGCGCACCATGGTGGACAACCTGAAGTCCAAGATCGGCGAGGCCGAGGCCGCCACCCGCGACGCCGGGGCAGAGGCGGAACGCGCCCGCGCGGCCATGGCCCAGGCCGAAGAAGCCACCCGCCGCGCCCAGTCTGCCCGGCGCGAGGGCATGCTGGCCGCCGCCGGACAGTTGCAGGGCGTGGTGGAGGTGGTGGGGTCCGCATCCGAACAGCTTTCCGCCCAGATAGGCCAGTCCACCCAGGGCGCCGCCGTGCAATCGCAGCGCGTGGCCGAAACCGCCGCCGCCATGGAAGAAATGAACGCCACCGTGCTCGAGGTGGCCCGCAACGCCTCGCAGGCGGCGGACACCGCCGAGCGCGCCAGGTCCAAGGCCGATACCGGCGCCGCCGTGGTGGGCCGGGTGGTGGAGGAAATCGGCACCGTGGAACGCCAGGCCGTGGCCCTGAAGGACGACATGGCCGACCTTGGCCGCCAGGCCGACGGCATCGGCAAGATCATGAACGTGATTTCGGACATCGCTGACCAGACCAACCTGCTGGCGCTCAACGCCGCCATCGAGGCGGCCCGCGCCGGTGACGCCGGGCGCGGATTCGCCGTGGTGGCCGACGAGGTGCGCAAGCTGGCCGAAAAGACCATGCAGGCCACCCGCGAAGTGGGCGAGGCCATTACCGGCATCCAGCAGGGCACCCGGCGCAACGTGGAACACGTGGAGCGCGCCGTGGCCTCCATTGAGGAAGCCACCGGCCTTGCGGGCAGTTCCGGCGAGGCGCTGCGCGAAATCGTGACCCTGGTGGAACAGGCCACCGACCAGGTGCGCTCCATCGCCACGGCCAGCGAGCAGCAATCCGCCGCCAGCGAGGAAATCAACCGCGCCGTGGACGAGATCAACCGCATCTCGGGCGAAACCACGGACGGCATGCACCAGTCGGCCCGCGCGGTGGAGGAACTGGCAACCCAGGCCCTTTCGCTGCGCAAGCTCATCGAACGGATGCAGCACGACGAGGCATAACCCACCGCCACATTCATCACGCAGGGGGGCGGGACGCACGGCAAGGGCCGGACGTCCCGCCCTTTTTGCGTGCCTGCGGGACGAGTGCCCGGCCTGCGCCGCCGAACCGAAAAATCCACGCGGCGACGGTTGCCATTTTATTGTTGAGAATTATTTTCAAGTATGGACCGGAGCACACCGCGCGGTCGGACCCCGCATACGCCTCCGCCGTGCCCGTCCGCCTTCCGGAACAGGTCATCGCCGCCCGGAAGCGGCATCCCCTTTCCGACACGCCTTGCGCACGGCGGCGCGGCCATCCGGGGCCCAGCCGCGCGGCGCCCGTGCCGCCGGTGAAGACAACGGAGGAACCGCCATGAAACTGGACGCACTGCACCCCCGGAACTGGTTCCGCAGGAGTGCCGAACGCGAAGACGCCGGTTCCGACCGGCATGATGATGGACGCCTTGCGGCTCCCGTTCCCTACGATGTGGAATGCGCCAACGAAAAGGAAAAGATCCGCAGGCTCATGGAACTGGCAGGGGCGGAAGAACTGCTGTACGAAACCCTGCCCCATCAGCCCGCCGAATGCGGGTTTGAGGGTACCCGCCGCCTGGCCGTGGACATCGCGGTTGAGGACGACGCCTACCTCGTGATGGCCGATGTGCCCGGTCTGGTCCGCATGTCGGCCGGAGACAGGGGCAACGGCGGGATCGGCGACGAGAGCCACACGCCGGTCGACACCCCCGGCCACAACGCGGGGGTAGACGTGCGGGTGGACGGCAGACGGCTGTTCATCACGGGCCGCATGGGCCCCTCGCCGCAGGACAAGGGGCGCGGCTGGCAACGCATGGAACGCAGGACCGGCACCTTCAGGCGCATTCTGGTGCTGCCGGATGACGCCGTGGCCGAGGGCATAGCCACGGCCCTTGAAAATGGCGTGCTGACCGTCAGCATCCCCCGCGCCTCGTCCGAGGAATGCGTGTGGGTGCCCGGAGAAGACGCGCCGCGCGCCGGGTGCCACGCCTGATTCCGCTCCATCTCCGACGTCGGGAAGGCGTGCCGCCTGACGTGAGGAAGGCAGTCACCTGACGTAAGGAAGACATGTCATCCGACGCAAGAAGACATGTCACGTGACGCCGCAATCCCGAGAGCACGCCGCGCACCGCCCGCCGGACCGCACTGGCACCCCGGCGGCACCGCGCACAGCATCGCCCCGTATTCACGGAAGCCGTTCCGGATTCCGGCCCGGGGCATCGACGACTCGCCACAGCCGACGGCGGAGGGGCCACCCCCTCCGCCGTTTTCCGCATCCCGCGCCCGTTGCCGCCCCGGGCGGCGCAACGCCACACCAGCCGCGCCGCGCCCGGCACCCGAAGGGCCGGACCCCGCACCTTCCCCACGTTCCGTGCCCGCCGGGGAATCCCGCACCTTCCCCCCGTTCCGCGCCCGCCGGGGAATCCCGGCCCGGCGCGCATTCCACCCGGTCGCGCATTCCGGTCCGGCGCATTCCGGCCCGGCATATCGCAGTCTGTTGACACCTGCCGCGCAACCTGCCAGCCTGTCAAAGTAGACACTCCTCCTTCTTCACCCTTGGGGCCACGCGGCGCGGACCCGGGGGTGGCCACGCGCGCCGCACGGAGGGCAGGCCATGCAACTCACCAACCGCGTCCACTGGGTGGGCAAGATCGACTGGGAACTGCGCACCTTTCACGGGCAGGAATACTCCACCCACAAGGGCTCCAGCTACAACGCCTACCTGGTGCGCGACCCCGGTGGCCGCACCGCGCTCATCGAGACGGTGTGGGGGCCGTACGCCCGCGAATTCGTGGATAATCTGGCGAAGGTGGTGGACCTTTCGTCCATCGACTATGTGGTGGCCAACCACGGCGAGCCGGACCACAGCGGTTCACTGCCGGAGTTGATGCGCCACATCCCCAAGACGCCGGTGTACTGCTCTGCCAACGGGGTCAAATCGCTGAAGGGCCAGTACCACGCGGACTGGGACTTCCGGGTGATGCGCACCGGCGACAGGCTTTCGCTGGGCAGTTGCGAACTGGTGTTCGTGGAAATGCCCATGCTCCACTGGCCCGATTCCATGATGTGCTACCTGACCGGCGAAAACGTGCTGTTCAGCAACGACGCCTTCGGCCAGCACTACGCCTCGGAACTGATGTTCGCGGACCTTGTGGACGAGTGCGAACTGTGGGCGGAGGCCATCAAGTACTACGCCAACATCCTTACCCCGTTCAGCCCGCTGGTGACCAAGAAGATCGACGAGGTGCTGGCCCTGGGCCTTGCCGTGGACATGATCTGCCCCAGCCACGGGGTGATCTGGCGCAAGGACCCGTTGCAGATCGTGCAGCGCTACCAGCAATGGGCGGCCAACTACGCCGAGCACCAGTTGACCGTAGTGTACGACACCATGTGGAATTCCACCCGGCGCATGGCCGAGGCCATCGCCGCCGGGGCTGTGCAGGCCGACCCCACGCTGACGGTGAAGCTGTTCAATTCCGGGCTGGTGGACAAGAACGACATCATCACCCAGATCTTCCGGTCCAAGGTGCTGGCCGTGGGGTCGCCCACGGTGAACCGGGGCGTGCTGACCTCCGTGGCGGGCCTGCTGGAAGAGGTGGAAGGGCTGAAGTTCCGGGGCAAGAAGGCCGCCGCCTTCGGCTCGTACGGTTGGAGCGGCGAATCGCCCAAGGTGCTGGCCGAACGGCTGGCCAAGTGCGGCTTCTCGCAGGTGGGCGACCCGGCCCGCGAGGCCTGGAACCCCGACGACGAAGGGCTGGAACGCTGCCGCGCCCTGGGCCGCCAGCTGGCCGAGGCCGCCGGGGAATAGCCGGAGGCCGGGCAAATTGATACGTGCGGGGCTGCCGGATGCACAATGCCGGGCGCGGGGAAACCCGCGCCCGGTTCAGCTTGTTGGTAATGTCTTTTGTTGGACGCCTCCGGCGGCCAAGTGGCTACCGCCCCTTGGAACCCCGTATTTTACGATCCCCAAATGTACAGGAAATACAAACAATTTCTTCAAAGAAAGGAGCGGAGAAACAAAGCATCGTACCTCATTCTTGTGTCGCCGTGCATCGGCGCATGGGCCTTGCCGAATTCGCCGTTCTCCCTGCTTTCATTGACGGCACGCCGCGCCACCCCCTATGACGGCCACAGGCAGACCGCGCACCGCACACACCATGCGGACCGGCCCGAGCCCTTGTCGTCACCTCCACCACGAGGAACCCATGCACCGCCGCACGCCGCCCTTCGCGGGCGATTCCTGCGCCACCGGGGTCTGAGCGCCGCCGCAGGCCCCGGGCGGGGCCGCCGCGTCCCCTTCCGCCTCTTCTTTCCCGTCCGGGTGCGCACCCGGCGGGCATGCCCCTGCCGCACTGAGCCCGGCGGAACGGGCGCTGGTGGCCCGCGCCGTGCGCGACCGCTTCATCGCCGTGGCCCAGGGGCCGGAGGGCAAGTTCCGCTATCCGGTGGGTGACGCCGGGCTGGCTGGCCTTGGCTATGACGGGGCGCTGACCGACCGTCTGCCCGCCGCCGTGCGCGCCCATTTCTGCGGCGTGGGCAACCCCTTCGCCGCCGTGGACGCCTGCGTGTGGCCGCCGGTGTGCCTGCTGCCGCCACCGCCGCCCGCCGGATACCCCTCCGCTGCGGGCAGCGGCGTGCCCGGCGATATCTTTTGCGACATGCCGGACGCGGAACTGGATGCCCCGGTGCGCTTTGGCGACAATAGCGACGACGGGGCTGACAACGCGGCTGGTGACGGCAGCCCCGCCGCCCCCCGCGACCGCTGCCTGCCGCCGGAACTGGCCGCCTGCCCGGTGCGCCCCGGAGATGCCGTGCTGGACGTGGGCTGCGGCGCGGGGGTGGACACCCTGTGCGCCGCCCTGCTGGCCGGGCCGGACGGCGCGGTGACCGGTGCCGACGCCAGCCCGCACATGCTGGACCGCGCCCGCGCCAATCTGGCCGCCACCAATGCCGCAACGGCCCCAGTCACGCCCCCGGTGGGGCGCGTCCCGACCCCGTCCGGGCCAGACTTGTCCGGGCCAGACCCGTTGGGACCAGACTTGTCCGGGCCAGACCCGTTGGGACCAGACCGCCAGTCCGCCCGGATCCGCTTCGTGGAAACCGGGGCCGAGTGCCTGCCCTTTGCCTCCGGCAGCTTCGACGTGGTCATTTCCAACGGGGTGTTCAGCCTGATAGTGGACAAGCCCGCCGCATTGCGCGAAATCCACAGGGTGCTGCGGCCCGGTGGCCGCCTGCGCCTAGCCGACCAGATGCTGGACGGTCCCGCCCCGCAGGGCGCGGACGTGGTGTCCAGCTGGTTTCGCTGACAGGGCGGCGCCGTACCGGGAACGGTGTTCCTGGCCATGCTCCGCGAGGCGGGATTTCACGATGCGGCCTGCCTGGGCCGCACCGGCTACCGCAGTTCGTCCGTCACCGAAGGAATGCTGTTCGCCGCCACCAGGGCGGAATAGCCCCGCCCGCGCGTCACGACACAGTACGGGAGAAACGCCCATGACCACCCCGGCCGCCGCTTCCGGCCTGCCCGCCATCACCTGGGACGACTTCGAGAAGGTGGAACTGCGCACCGGCACCATCGTGCAGGTGGAACCGTTTCCAGAGGCCCGCAGCCCCGCGTGGAAGGTGTGGGCCGACTTCGGGCCGGGCATCGGCGTGCTGAAGTCCAGCGCGCGCATCACCCACCTGTACGAGGCGGACGACCTGCTGGGCCGCCAGATCATCGGCGTGGTGAACTTTCCGGCCCGGCAGATCGGGCCGTTCCGCTCGGAATTCCTGGTCACCGGCTTCGCGCAGGCGGACGGCAGCGTGGTGCTGGCCGTGCCGGAGCGGCCCGTGGACAACGGCCTGAAGCTGGCCTAGGCGACATCCGGCCTGAAGCCGGCCCAGGCAACATCCGGATTGTCCTTTCGCCCGTTGGCGCTGTTGAGCACGCCGTCTCCAGCCCAACGGATTTCCGACATCATCCCCATGCATTGCAAGGTTTTTTCATGACCAGCCAAGCCGACACCCCCGCCGCCAGCAACGCCCCCCATCAGCCCCATCAACAGGACCAGATCGCCGGGGCCGACCGATCCGACCAACCCAACCGGCCCATTCGGCCCATCCGGCCCGTGCGCTACGTCATGGGCGTGGACACCGGCGGCACCTGCACCGACGCCGTGCTGGTGGACGCCGCCACCCACCGGGTGGTGGCATCGGCCAAGCGGCCCACCACCCATCACGACCTTGGCCGGGGCATGGCCGGGGCCATGGCCGCCGCGCTGGCCTCGTCCGGCCTGCCCGCCAGCGCCGTGGACCTGGTCTCCGTGTCCACCACCCTCGCCACCAACGCCGTGGTGGAAGGGCAGGGGGCCGAGGTGGGGCTGTTCATCATCGGCTACGCCGGGCGCATCACCGTGCCCTGCGCCTCCATGGACGCCATCCCTGGCGGTCACAAGCTGGACGGCTCGGAAGAGGAGCCGCTGGCGCTGAACCGGCTGGTGGACGCCATCCGCCTGATGCAGAACCGGGTGGACGCCTACGCCGTGTGCGGCATGATGAGCTTCGTGAACCCGGCCCACGAACTGGTGGCGGAGCGGGCCATCGGCATGGTGGACCCCAAGCCGGTGTTCTGCTCGCATCTGGCCAGTTCGCGCGCGGGCATGAAGGAGCGCGCGGCCACGGCGGTGCTCAACGCCCGCCTGCTGCCGGTGATGCGCCGTTTTCTGGACGGGGTGCGCACCGCGCTGGAGGATCTGGGCATTGCCGCCCCGGTGGTGGTGGTGCGCGGCGACGCCACGGCCATGCCCATGGACGCGGCCCTGCGCAACGCATCTGCCACCGTGGCCAGCGGCCCCGCCGCCATGGCCGGGTACGGCGCGGCGCATGCAGCCAGCAGGCTGCCAAATGGAAATGATGACGCCGGCAGGCTGCCAAATGGGGATGAAGACGCCGGAAACGCGGACGGAAAGGAACACGCGATACCGGCAGGCGCAAACGCGGGCAAGGACGTGGCTTCGCCCGCCACGGCCCCGAACACATCGCCGGATGCATCGGCAAACACCGGCACCCCGCCACCGCCGGACGCCCTCATCGTGGACGTGGGCGGCACCACCACCGACGTCACCCTGCTGCGCCGGGGCCGCCCGGTCATCCAGGCCGACGGCATGGTGGTGGGCGACTGGGAAACCCACGTGGAAGCCGTGGAAATGTTCACTGTGGGCGTGGGGGGCGACAGCCTGGTGCGACCGGATGCGGACGGCACGCTGTCCGTGGGGCCGTTGCGGGTGGTGCCGCTGTGCATGGCCGGTCCCCTGCCGGACCCGGCACAATGGCTGCGCGCCGGGGGTCTGGCGCGGTGCATCTGTCCCGCGCGCCGTGAGGACGCATGCGATGAAAAGGAGGGGGCTGCCCAGTCCGCGCCATCCGCCCCGTCCGCTCCATCAGGCCCATTCGCTGACGCCGCCGAACGCGCTGTGCTGGACCACCTGAACGCCCACGGCCCCACCCCGGCGGGCGACCTGCTACGCGCGCTGCGCCTGCCGGAAAGCACGCTGGAGCGGGCCATCGACCGGCTGGCGCGCCAGCGTGCCGTGCAGGTGGCCGGGTTCACCCCCACAGATGCCCTGCACGTGCTGGGCCTGCTGGATCTTTCCGATGTGCCTGATCTGCCGCCCGGAGCGGGCAATGCCGCCGCCGCACTGGCCGGGGCGCGGGCGCTGGCCGCACTGCTGCCGCCCGTTGCGGGGGGCGAGGATGTCCGGGGCAAGGACGCGCGGGGTGATGCCGAGGCCGGGGCGGAGACCGCCGCCGCGTCGGCAACCGTTCCCGGCGCTCTGCACACCACGCCCAATACCTCGCCCAATACCCCACCCAACACCCCACAGGACGCGGCCCGCGCCGTGCTGGCCGCCGCCAGCCAGCGCATTGAGGATGCCGTGGTCCAGCATGTGGCCCGGCGCGAGGTGGGCGGCAACTTCGCGGCCTATCTGGCCCAGCGGCACCGGCATGCCCTGCTGCGGGTCAACGTGTCGCTGGGGGTGCCCATGGTGGGCATCGGCGCGGCATCGCGCCACCTGCTGCCAGCCGTGGCGCGTGCGCTGGGCACAACGGTTACCTTTCCGGCCCGCTACGACGTGGGCAACGCCCTGGGGGCGGCCCTGCTGGCGCTGGGTGAAGGGCATGCCGCCGGGGCGTGACGCGACGGCTCCGCCGCGCGAACGCTGCGGGTGGCAAGATGACGGGGCGACGGGCACACACACGCCGACAATACACACGAAATCCAAGCGGCCCCCACGGGGGCACTGGACAAGGCGTGGCCCCGGCTCCAACGGCAATGGTGGCGTCAATGCCGGGAACAGCGGGCCGCAACGAACGGCAACAGACATCCCTGCCGCGCGCGTCCGCGCCCCAGCCCGCGCGGGTGGTGCGCCATCCGCATGCCGCCATCTTGACGCGCGCCCCCCTTTCAGCGCACCGTCACAGGACTGGACTGGGCAGGGCGGAGCGGGCCAGACATCTGCCCCACCGCGCGCAGCCCCGCAACGCGCGCTGCGCATCCTGCCGGGACGCCCGCAACCATCCGAGACGTCCTCAACCACCGTCACGCACCACCGCCGCCACGCGGCGCGCAAGGATACCCCATGCACAGCCACGATCCTTTCCAGCCCCCCACATCCGATGCCTGCGGCTGCGGCCACGATCACGCCCATGACCACGACTGCCAGTGCGCCACCGGGGCGCACCGTCCGTCCTGCTTCGACGCCGCGCTGGAAGTGGCCAGCGAATGCGAGGACTGCCGCGTGGTGCACGCCTGGCTGCACCTGCACGGCAAATGGGTGCTGCACGCCTGGGGAGAAACCGACGAGGCCGTGTACGACCTGACGGAAACCCGCAACCCGCAGCCCCGCGCAGACTACTACGCCCGCAACGGCGTGACCGAAGAACGCCTGCGCCGCTACGGCAGGGTGGAATTCTTCACCATCATGGCGGACACCGGCAGCTTCGGCCCCTTCGACACCGCCTTCTTCTTCGCGCCGGAAAGCGACACCGACCCGCTGATGCGGTAGCCCGCGCACCGACCTGCGCGTCCACGTCACCCCATCTCCTGCAAACACCACGGGCCGAAGGATCACTCCTCCGGCCCGTTTGCGTGGTTTCACCCCATGTTCCCAGTCCGGCAACCGCACGCGACCTGTCCGGACGTCTGGTGGTATCCTTTCCCGCGCCCGCCTGTCCCCGGCATGCGCCGCTTATTGCGGCCCACCCTCCACCGCCGCCGGAATGTCATCCTTGTCCGGACGGGCGCAACCCACGGCCAGCAGGTCCACCACGCGGTGGGGGTCGGTATCCCGTACCAGCGCGACCACCCGGTACCGCTCGCAGGAAGGCATGGTGCGCCCCACGGGGGTATGCGCGAACCGCTCCAACCCGTCGAGAAACTGGCCCTCCTCATCCCCGACGATATCGAAATTGCCCATGCTGCCGCCGGAATAGGCCCCCGTCATTTCCACCGTCACCAGACGGGCGCGCCGCACCAGTTCCACCTCGTGCAATTCCGAGGGCATGACCATCTGCCACCATGAGGGGTCTCGCGTGCCTTTGCCTCGGACCCGGCATACGTCACCTTCCGCACACACGGCCCGCACCTTGCTTTCCAGAGGAAAACCTTCGGGAATTACCAGATTGTCCTCCGTGACCTGCGGGGAGCTCAAAAACAGATAGCCATCCGTCTGCCTGCCAAGAACGCCTGTTACGTCGAAATCCCCAGGTGTTGCTGCCACAAGACGCCGCACCGAACTGACAAGGACAAACTCGTTGCCAAGGCGCTCTATTTTTTTTTCTACACCCACTATACGGCACAGATCACCGAATGCGCAGACTGCATGGATACTACGCGTAACTCGTGGGTCAATCCCCAGCCCGGAGCTTGTCCCAGAGTAATATATCGATCCCCTGCTCACTATTCCTGTGCGGGAAACATGTCCTTCATCACATGATGCATCGCCTTGTGCATAGAAGAGAAAAAAAACAAGCATTGCAAAATGCGCAATCCTACTCCTCACCACCTGAAGCCTCCGCTTTGGGTTCCAATGCTTGCTGGAGATTTTTCAAATTCCCATTAAACTCGTAGTCAACTCTTTTCTCAACTTCAGTATCCCCCTTATACCCCGTCTTGAACGCCTTACCCAATACATCCAACTGCTCTTCCACACCCATCTTCCTCAGTGTGTCGCTATCCGGAAGATGCTTCACCACGTTTTTCGAAAATGCGTTCGGCCCTCTGAGTACCCCCATGGAGTACGCCGCATTTTGAATGACCTCCGATCCAGTATCAAGCCCTGCTTTTTCAAAGGCTTTCAGTGTCGGTTGGTAATGCGTCCTCTGAATAAACGCCTCGTTGGCGGCGGCCAACGCGTCAGGATGCTTGCGGGCCATTTCCGGCCATGCGGCGGCAATGGCCTTGGGGTCGTCCTTCAGTGCTCGGTATTCTTCCGGCAGGTTCGCCGCTTCACGGCTTTTCATGAAATCTCCCAGCGTCCCCCCGGTCAACTGGTACGGCCCGCACGACCCCGATTGGGATACGGTTTCCAATCCCTTGGCCGTGGTTTCGTGCAAGGCGGTGATGTCGCCGGGCTTGCGGTAGTAGTCCAGTATCTTGTCCGGCCGCAGGATGTTCTTCGAAGGGTCGGCGAAATCCTCCAATGGCGGGGTACGGCGGCCCGGCGTGGCCTTGCCGCCTGCTGATCCGCGTCCTGCGCCGCCCCCCGCATCCATGGCGCTGCGGTTCTGCCGGGCGCTGCCGTTGCGGTTGGCCGCCATCAGGGTGCCCGCAAAGGGATCATCCTGCGTTTCCCGCGTCGGGGCCGTGCCGCCGCGCAGCGCCAGATCGTCGTCGCTCGTCGCATCCGGTGCGCCGGGCCATTGCCGCAACATTGCGTCAACGCGGGGCGAACGCTCCTGCCCGGCAGAAGGCGTACGCCGCTGCCAAGGATGCACGTCCTGCGGAAAGGCCGCCTCCATGGCGCGTTCCCACCAACGCGTGCCCGGCGCGTTGTTACGTTCGGGGACGGAGCCGCTTCCGGCGTTGTGCGAAAGCGGAACCAACTCGCCCCTGGTTTCGGCAGTGCCCGGCAAGGTGCGCTCTTCACCTGTCACCTCGCGGAGCCTGGGAAGCCGCCTCTCCTTTTCGGTCTCCGGAATCTGCCGTTCCAACTGCGGGACGTTCCTGCGTTCGAAAATGTCGCGCATGCGTTCTTCCTGCAACACGTCGTACCCCCGGTCGCGGGGCTGCCGGAACCCGGCATAATCTTGCAGTTCGTGAACGCCGGTGTCGTCGAACATGGTGCGCTGGAAGCGCTGCCGCCAGTCCTTGTCCTCGTCGTCGGGCAACATGCCCTGCCCGTCGTGGCCAAAGGCGTCGATGGTGCGGATGCCCTGTACCAGTTCTCCATACCAATCCTGCATGGTGCGCGCCGAACGGGCGCGGCCCACCGCCCCTTCCAGCGAACCCGCCAGCTTGCGGCGGCGGGGGTCGTCAGCGTTCTTCAGTCCGGACGTGAACAAGCCGGAGGTCATACGCGCCTCCGTGTATAGATGGATGTGATGCTTGGGACCCCATAAGGCGTGCCAACGTGGCGCAGGCAAAGCGGCGGGGCGGGTTGCAGGCGCCCCGCCGCCAGAGGAAATGCACGCCCCAATGGCGCGGAGTCAGCGTATCCCATGCCTTGCGGGCACATCCGGCCACAGGGGGATCGGAAGGGGGTTGCGGGGTGGTCCCAAGGGTGCCCGGACATGACGCAAAAAACATAAAACGATGCGAAAGGACGTGTCGGGGCACACGGCATGAAATCCGCCACGTACCCGGCAACACGCACACTGGGCAGCCGAACAGCCGCCTGCCCCCCCCCACGCCATCTCTCTGGCACAAACGCAACGGGCCGGAGGATCACTCCTCCGGCCGTGCCATGCCTTCCATATTCCTATGCCGTGCCCTGCCTGCCCCGGCTCCGCCCCAGCCCTGCACACCCCGACTTCACCCAGCCCCGTTCCTACCCCGCTCCCGCGCCCGTCCGGCACTCCCCGGCCAGCCGCCCCAGGGTGCGCAGCCCTTCGGCCATGCGCTCGTTCCACAGGCCGTTGCAGCCAAGGCGCAGGTAGTTGGCGAACTTTTCCTGCGTGCTGAACACGGCCCCCGGCGCCACGGATATGCCCGCCTGCCGCGCGCGGAAGAACAGTTCCACCCCGTCGGTGCCGGGCGGCAGTTCCACCCACAGCACGCCGCCGCCCTCGGGCCGGGTCACCCCGGTACCGGGCGGAAAGCAGTCCGCAAGGTGCATGCGCATGGCCTGCATCTGGCGCGAAAAGGCCGTGCGCAGGCGGCGCAGCTGCCGCTCGAACAGCCCCTGTCGCAGGTATTCGGCCATGGCGAACTGGGTCAGGGTGGCCCCGCAGACATTGGTGGTGGCCTTTATCTCCCGCGCGCGCTCGCCGATGCGCCCGGTGACCATCCAGCCCATGCGAAAGCCCGGCGCCACGGTCTTGGAGAACGACGAGCACAGCGTGACCAGCCCGTGCACGTCCCATTGCAGAAAGGTGGACGGGCGCGAGGGGCCGTAGTGCAGGTCCGTGGACACGTCGTCCTCTATGAGGTGGATGCCCCGCCCGGCCAGCATGTCCAGGATTTCGCGCTTGGCGTCGTCGGGGGTCAGGCTGCCGTCCGGGTTGTTGAAGTTGGGCGAAAAGGCGCACGCCGCCACCCGGTGCCGGTCCAGGATGTGCCGCACGTCGCGCGGGTCCACGCCCGCCTCCGGCGTGCTGGGCACCTCGATGGCGCGCAGCCCCAGCGATTCGATGAGTTGCAGGAAGCAGTAGTAGGTGGGCGACTGGATCATCACGATGTCGCCGGGCCGGGTCAGGCAGCGCAGGGCGATGTACAGCGCCTCCACCGCGCCGTTGGTGATAAGGATGTCGTCCGGCCCCGCGCCCACGCCGCATTCGCGATGCCGCCAGGCGATCTGGCGGCGCAGTTCCAGGTCGCCGGGAATGGTGGCGTAGGCGGCGGCCTCGCCCGCGCGCGAGCGCATCACCTCGGACAGGATGCGCCCCAGCGCCCGGCCCGGCAGCAGCGTTTCGTCCGGGCACAGCACGCCGAAGGGCACCAGGTCGCGGTTGCCCACGGCTTCGAGCACGGTGGAGATGAGCCGGGCGCGGTTCACCTCGCGCGGGCCGGTGGGCGGGGCCGGGCGGGCCTGCGGCACGGGCAGGCCGCGCATGCCCTGGCGCACGAAATAACCGGAACGGGGCCGCGCCTCGATGATGCCCTTGCGCTCCAGTTCCAGATAGGCGTGCCCCACGGTGGCGATGGACAGCCCCATGGAGGTGGACAGCCCGCGCAGCGATGGCAACCGGTCGCCGGGGCGAAACCTGCCGGACTGGATCATGTCCGTCACGTGGCGCTCCACCCGATGGTAGTGGAAGGCGGCGGCATCGGCGGCGGGCGTGCTGCCTGTAACGGCGGAAGCATCGGAACCGGCGTCCCCGTCCATACAGGGGGCCGGATTGATACCGGGGGCTGGCGCGGCAAAGGAGCGGGCGGGCATGGGGCCTCCTTGCAGGAGCGGTGGGCAGTGGCGGGGCGGGTTGATGCGCGGGATGGGCGTGGCTGACCAGTCGAAACCCGGTGCCCGCGCCATCTGTTATGCTTGTTTTTCCGTTTGACTGTATCTGTTCAGGTGACAGATTTCATGGTCAGGTGCAACCCGGAGGTTGCACCATGGATACCGCTTCGTCGCCCGGCACGACCCACGCGCCGTCATCACGCCATTCAGCAGGCATCATGCCCGCGTCCCGCCTGGCCGCCGTGCTGTCCGGCATGCGCCAGGCCCTGCCCATCGTGCTCGGCTACGTGCCGGTGGCCTTCGCCTTCGGGGTGCTGGCCCGCAAGACCGGCATGCCCGCGTCGGGCGCAGTGTGCATGTCGCTGATGGTCTTCGCCGGGTCCGCCCAGCTCATTTCGGTCAGCCTGCTGGCGGGCGGGGCATCCCCGGCCACGGTGGTGCTGACCACCTTCGTGGTCAACCTGCGCCACCTGCTCATGTCCGCCGCGCTGGCCCCGGCCCTGCGCCGCTGGCCGCGCGCGCTGCAAGCGCTGTTCGCCTTCCAGCTGACGGATGAAACCTTTGCCCTGCACGTCAGCCGCCTGCCCTCCACCCCCGGGGACACCCGGCCCGAACCGCCCCGCGCCGAAACCCTGGCCCTGAACATGACCGCGCAGTCCGCGTGGGTCATGGGCACCATCATCGGCGTGTTCGGCAGCGAACTGGTGGCCGACGTGCGCCCGCTGGGGCTGGACTACGCCCTGCCCGCCATGTTCATCGCCCTGCTGCTGCCGTACTGCCGCAAGGCGCGGCGCTTCGCGCTGGCCGCCGTGCTGGCCGGTGGGCTGTCCGTGTTGCTGGCGCTGGCCGGGGCCGGGCAGTGGAACGTGATCATCGCCACGGTCTGCGCGGCCACCCTGTGCACCCTGCTGCCCACCAAGGCAGATGCGGCGCAGCGCAAGGGCGGGCACAACACCGCCAACGCGGCGGAATCGGACGGATTGAACGGGCCGAACGAACAGAACGGGCCGGACAAGGCGAATGGCCTTGCCGGGCTGCCCGATCTGGCGGAACCCGACGGCGCGAGCCGCGCCCCCACCCTGTAGCCGCGCGCCGCGAGGAGACCGGACATGACCACCACCTTCTTCCTGATGTTGTGCGGCATGCTTGCCGTCACCTACATCCCCCGCGCCGTGCCCCTGCAACTGCTGTCGCAGCGCGAACTGAACCCCGTCATCACCCGCTGGCTCTCCTTCGTGCCGCCCGCGGTGCTGGCCGCCCTGCTGGCCCCGGACCTGATCGTGAAACAGGGCGCGGTGCACATCACCGCCGACAACCTGTACCTGCTGGCCGCCGTGCCCGCCACGCTGGTGGCGTGGCGCACGGGCAGCTTCTTCGGCACCATTGCCGTGGGCATGGCCGCCGTGGCCTGTGCACGGTGGTTCGGCATGGCTTGAGGCCGCCAATCACCCCGCATCCCCTTCTTTCCCCACCCACACGCCGACGGTAGACCGGGCGTGCGGCGGCGGCGCGGACACCTCCTTGCCGCGTTGTCGCCGCCGCCCGCCTTCAATCAAAATCCCGCACCGTGCTCCGCCCCGCCCTGCATCGCGCCATCCCGCACCCTTCGCCCCGGCCCGCCGTCTTGCGCGCCAGCGTCGGCAAGCACCCGCAAACTTGCCCCCGCCATCGCGGGCGTGTAGAAGAGGCGGGTACCGTCGCACGCCGCCCGCGCCTTGCCGGTCCGGTCTCCGGCCCGATCCGGCCATGCCCTCCGGCGGCGCCTGCCCTGCCCACATCCCCCCCCTTTTCCGGGAGAAGACGCATGCTCCGCACCCTGTTCATTGCCCTGCTGCTGGCGCTGACCCTTGCCGCCACCTCGACGGTTCCCGCGCCCGCGCAGGCAGCCTCCAACGAGGAACTGAAGGCCGCCCTGCGCGACCTGCTGAAGGAAAATCCCGAACTGATCATGCAGGTGCTGCGCGACAACAGCGAAACCGTGCTGGAAATCGCCCAGCAGGGTTCCAACGTGCGCCGCAAGAAGGCGCTCATCGCCCAGTGGCAGGTGGACCAGACCCAGCCCAAGAAGGCCAACCTGGAAGGGCGGCCCATGCGCGGCCCGGCCAACGCGCCGGTGACCATCATTGCCTACTCCGACTTCACCTGTCCCTACTGCCAGCAGGCCGCGGGCACCATGGAACTGCTGCTGGCCAACTACAAGGACAAGGTGCGCTACGTCTTCAAGCACATGCCGCTGGACAGCCACGACAACGCGCGCCTGGCCTCGGAATACCACGTGGCGGCGGGCCTGCAGGACGGCAAGAAGGCCTGGGCGTTCTACGAAACCGTGTTCCGCGACCGCGAAAAGCTGGTGGCCGAGGGCGAGCCCTTCCTCAAGAAGGCCGCCGCCGACGCCGGGCTGGACATGAAGCGCCTGGCCCAGGACATCAAGGGCAAGAAGGTCAAGGATTCCATAGAGGAAGACATGGCCGAGGCCCGCGCGCTGAACGTGCAGGGCACCCCGTACTTCCTGGTCAACGACCTGGTCATTCGCGGCTCCCTGCCGCTGGACCTGTTCTCCGACGCCGTGGACATGGCGCTGGAGGCGGCGGCCAAGACCAAGAAATAGCTGGCCGCACCGCGCACGACGCGACACGGGCCGCTCCGGCATTGCCGGGGCGGCCCGTTTGCATTGGCCCTGCGCGCCCTGCGCCGCGTGACGCGCAGGGCGCGGAAATGGCGCTGCGGAAAAACGAAAGGAAACGGCGGGGCGCGGGCTACTTCCTGCGGCGGCGTTCCAGGGTGATGCCCGCCAGAAACCCGCCGATCATGCCCACGCCGAAGGCGCGGGGAATGCTGTCGCTAAGGCCCAGCAGCGCCGCGAACACGCCGAGGGAACCGCCGATGAGGATGCCGCGAACGATGTAGCTGTCCATGCCTGTCCTTCTGGGGCTGTGGGAATTTGCGGGCTAAAGCTCCGGCAGCGTGCGGACGCCCCGGAATCCCGCGTGATGGTAGTCGCGCGGGGCGAGCGGTGTCAACGTGACCGAGGGACCGAGAGACCGAGGCACGGGGGCACGGAGGGACCGGGGCGCAACGGCGCGACACGGCGAATCCGGCAGGCCGCGGGCAGGGGGAAGCGACGCGCGCGAACATCACCGGGTCGATACCGTCCCCAAAGATACTGGCGGGCTGCTGCCAGCCCGCCATCTTGCCACATGACGGGGTGCCTGCCCTTCCGTGTATCCGGACACCAGCCGTTCCACCCGCCCGGCGGCCCGCCACCGCCAAAAACAGAACCCCGGCCACGGTGGCCGGGGTTCCGCAAGGGGGTCGGATGTCCAAGACTGCAAGGGGGGAACAAGGCTGGGGGTCCAAGGGGGGGCGGCGGGTGGGCTGTCCCGCCGCCCCTGCGGTCACTGCATCAACGAAGGAGGAGTTTGGGCTGGTCGCTGTCTCGTGTGCTTTGGGCACTATGTCTTCGGTCGCCGTGGCGGCCGCTGGTCGCTTCCGGGGGCTCCAAGCCCCCGGCTGGAGATACCGTGCGGACAGGAGGAGGTCGGTCCTGCACAGTGCGGGTGCGTTGCGGCTGTGTGCCGGTGCTCCCGTATCGCTTCGGTCGTCCGGGCCGTCGCCTTGGCCCGGCGGCCGTTGCCGCGAATTCATTGCCCGTGCCCTTCTCCGCGAGGGGGAACCGGAGAGGGGCCAGGAGCGGTGGGGGAACGGGACGCCACACGTCCACCGTATCCGCGAAGGGTCTCGCGGAGTTCCCCTGCCGCCCGGAACGTGCCGGGCCGCACGTGGGGGTTGCCTTCGGGCGCCTCGTCCCTTGCGTGTTCCTGTTCCGTCCCGCGTCTCCACCGTAGTGCCCGGGGAGGGGGGGACCGCCGCGACCGGCGGGTCGCGGCGGTCAGGGGAATCAGGGGAATCAGGCTAGGGCTTGCACTCTGCGAAGGGCAGCGTTGTCATGCGCTGAAGGAGAATTAGCACAGGGCGTGCCAAACGATGAAAACACATATTTTCAGCGTGTTATGATTTTTCGAGAAAATGTGCAGACTTTTGTTGTGCAACGCTATGCACATGTTTTTTGCACAAACGGGCTGCACGTGTGCAAAATGCATACACCCCGCCAGCCTTGCGCATGTGCCCGCGACGGACGTGACCGGCTTGCGCAACCCGCCTGCCCACGGCATCGACACGGGGAGCGTCTCGCTGGAGGCACGGGAGGCCCGCTTGCGCGTTGCACTGCGCACGCCGCCCTCCTTGCGGCACCATGTCCCCTCCCCACGCGAAACGAACGCAGCCGGAAAGGGAGCATGCTCCCTTTCCGGCTATGAAAGTTCCGTGCCCGGCGCACCCGGCGCGCCATTCGGAACGGACTATTCGTCGCAGCGCACCGTGATGCCCGCCGCGCGCAGGGCATCGGCGAACAGGCCGTCGCCCGCCACCAGCGTCCGCGTGAAGGTGCCGTCGTAGATGCGCCCGCACCCGCACGAGGGCGAGCGCGCCTTCAGGATGGCCTCGGTGCAGCCCGCCAACAGGGCTAGGCGCACGCCTTCCTCGGCGCCCCTGACAAAGGCGTCCGTGGCGTCGGACAGGGTTCCGTCGGCCTCGCGGCACAGCACCTTGCCGTCGCGCAGTTCGCACGGCGGTCGCGGCGTGGGCAACCCGCCCAGTTGTTCCGGACAGACCGGCAGGGCCAGCCCTTGCCGCACCAGTTCGATGACCCCCTCGCGGGGGTTGGCCTCTCCGTCGAAGCGGCAGGCCACGCCCGCCAGACAGGCGCTGACCACGTAGATCATGGATGCCTCCGTTTCCGGCGGCCGCGCGGCCCCTCGCGACAGTGCGCGGGGAACACGGACGGGCACGCACGCGGGCAGGGCGGGACAGGGCGCGGGAGCAGGCCCGCGCAGTGCGCACAGGCGCAGCATGCACCCCGCGGCACAGTCCGCCGCATGTCCCGCCGCGCGGCGCATGCCGCCGCCCATGTTCCGACCCGCGGACAGGACGGCGCGCAGCCCCCTGCGGCCCGCGCCGCCACCGTGCGGCGTGCGCGGCATTACACCGGTATATGGCGGCAAGGGTACCCGCATGGCGGCATCTGTCAACCGGGAGAGCAACTGGGCGGTCACCTATGCCCCCCCGGACGCGGCGGCCAGCCCGCCCCTGCCGTTCGAACCGGCCGCACCGGCCCCATCTTCCATCCCGGGGGCGCCCTCTCCGGTGTCGCGCGAGGTCTGGGCGTAGTAGCGTTCCAGCCCGTCCGCGCCCATGAAGCGTTGCAGCATGCGGGGCGGCGATTCCAGCAGGTCGATGATCAGGAAGGCGTCCAGCGAGCCGAAGGCGCGGTCCACGTGGAAGGTGGCGATGCGTCCGCCCAGCTTCAGGTAGTGCTTGAACAGGATGGGAATGGTGCGCCCGCCTTCCATGTCGCGCACCAGCGCGCACAGCCCGTTCCAGTCCAGCCCGGCGGGCTCGATGCGCCGCAGGCAGCCGGGCTGGCGCAGCGAGGGCGTGGCGCGCCCCCGCACCAGCCGGGCCGTGGCCGGGCAGCCATGGTGGCGGGTCAGGTAGTCCATGATGGCGTTCAGCGAGTACGGGGTATAGTCCAGGCTGACGCTTACCGGCCCGAACAGGCGGCGCACGCCGGGCCGCTTCAGGATGAACCGGCCGATGCCCTTCCACAGCAGCAGCAGGGGGGCGTAGTCGCGCTGGTAGTCCGCCGCCACGAAGGCCCGGCCCAGTTCCAGCGCGGGCGCGCCGCCGAAGAATTCCGGACGGAACCGGAACAGCGACGTGGAATACAGGCCGCGCTGGCCCTGCGCATCAAGGATGGCATCCACCTCGCCCAGGCGGTAGGCCCCGGCCAGGGCGCGGTCGTCCTCGTGCCACAGGATCAGGTGGCGGTAGTCGGCGTCAAAGGCGTCGAGATCCAGCGGCGCGCCGCTGCCCTCGCCCACCGCGCGAAAGGTCACCTCGCGCAGGCGGCCTATCTCGCGGACCAGTTCCGGCGAACGGTCCGCCGAGGTTTCCACGATGGTCCACGGCCCCTCGCGCAGCAGCACGTCTGCGGGCGGGATGGCCGCCAGTTCCGCCTCCAGCAGTTCCAGCGGGCGGGCGGCGGCGATGGGCCGCATGCGCCGTGCCGCCGGGCTGGCGGGGCTGGCGGAAACGGAGGCGGCAGTGCCCACGGCATCGGGCACGGCGCCACTTTTCCTCGGCAGGAGCAGGGGCAGGGACTTGGGGATGGACAGGGGCAGGGACAGCACCCGGCGCGGCCTGGGTTTCAGGGCGTAGCAGCGCATGCGCAGGTAGGCGGTGCGCGCTGCGTCGTCGGGCAGTTCGTTCAGGGTGGCGGCGGCCACGGGCCGCCCCACGCTGAGGGTGACCGTGGTGTTGCGCTTGCGCAGCAGTTCCTTGGGCAGCATGGCCGTGCGCGCTGCGGGGTGCAACAGGCCCATCAGGTTGAAGAGCATGGAATTGCGCCCGTGAAAGTACAGGGGCAGGGCGTCGGCCCCGGTGCGGCGCACCAGCCGCCCCACCGTGGACTGCCACGTGGGGTCGGTGATCTCGCGCCGCGAGGGTTGCAGGTGCGACACCGTGCCCGAAGGGAACACCACCAGCGCGCCGCCCTCGCCCACGTGGCGGATGGCCTGGCGCAGGCCCGCCATGTTGCGGCGCTGCGCCCCGTCCCCGCCGAAGGGATCCACGGAAAAGATCAGTTCGCGCAGTTCCGGCACCGCCGCCAGCATGTAGTTGGCCAGAAAGCGCAGGCCGGGCCGCACCGGCAGCAAGGCCCTGGCCAGCACCAGTCCCTCCAGCGCGCCGAAGGGATGGTTGGCCACCATCACGAGCGGGCCGGTGGCGGGCACGCCCTCGAAGCCCTCGGCCTCTGCCCGCACGGACACCCCCAGCACGTCCAGGGCCAGGCGGGCGAAGTCCAGTGGCGTTCCGCCCTGCGGCATGGACCGGTACAGCGAGTCGATGCGGCCCACGCCCAGCAGGTGCAGCAGCGGAATGCGCAGCGGCGCGGGAATGCGCCGGGCGGCGGCGGGCACCAGCGAACGGGGATGCTCCGGATGCGCCGAATGCTCCGGACACGCCGGAAATGGGGCGGAAGCCGCCCCGCCCATCGGGTCCGGCGGCGTATCCATCATATGATGATGCGGAGCTGAAGCGGCGGGGGTGCGGGGGCGGAGCATGTCCATGCGTCCTCCTGGGCGGCCAACTGGCCGGAGACGGGTGGCGCGGAGGGCACCGGGCCGCGTCGCGCGGGTCCGCGATGCCGGGTAACGGCACACGGCGGGCGGCTTGCGTGCCGTGGCGGCTGCGTGCCTGTTCCGCGAAATGGAGTCCTGTCGCATGCATGGATAGACGCGCCGCGCGGAGAAGCCATGACCGGTCGGTGAACATTGCGTGAAGGGGAACAGGGCGGGGAGTGGACGATGCGGGCGTCACCCGATTGTCGGCGGCCCGTCGCCGCGCCGTCGCGCAGCAATGCCGCCCGTGGGGCAGAAGGGGCAGTGTCCGGAAACCGGGGACGTCCACCTAACAGGCCAACAGGCCGCAGGCCAGCAGGATGCCCCGCAGCTCGCGCGGACCGCCAGCCAGCGCCGCGCCACGGAAGGAACGCGCCATGACCGACCGCCACCACGCCGAAATCCGCCGCCGCCTCGAAGCCGAACTGACCCACCTGCGCCGCCAGCTGCTGGTGGAGGGCGGCGTGGAAGCCTGCGCCGACGAAAACGAATTCGCCTCGCGCGTCAGCGAACTGACCCTCAGCATGACCCTTCTGGACCGCGCCGGGCGGCGCATCCGCGAAATCGAAGGCGTGCTGCGCGCCATGGACAGCCGCGACTACGGCGTGTGCGACGCCTGCGGCGACGACATTCCCCTGCCCCGCCTGCTGGCCCGCCCCACCACCCGGCTGTGCGTGCACTGCCAGATGGAGCAGGAGACGCAGACGGGCCGCCCCTTGCCCGCCACGGCCCGCGCCGGGGCCTGCTAGACCCCGCGCCGGGCCGACGCTCCCTGTCCCTTTCCGCCCATCGTCGTCGCGGGGTGCGCCCCGCGCACCTGCGCCGTGCCCGCTTGCAGCGCGTGCCCCGTCGCACCCGCCCGCTTGCCCGGCCTGCCCCGCGCGCCTCGCGCATGTGTCTCGCCCCCGCATTGCGGCGCCCCAACAGTTGACATCGACAACCATTGATCTACAATGGTTGACATGAACAACTTCCTTTTCGACCCGGAAGGCTCCCTCGGCTTCATGACCTTCACGGCCAGCCGCCTCATGGCGGCCTTTCTGCGTCGCCGCATGGCCCTGGCGGGCATCGACCTGACCGGCGAGCAGTGGGGGGTCATGGTTTTCGTGTGGAACCGGGGCGCCATCGGGCAGGACGAACTGACCCACGCCCTGTGCATGGACAAGACGGGCATGAGCCGCCTGCTGGCCACCATGGAGGACAAGGGGCTGATTACCCGCAGCCCTTACCCGGACGACGCCCGGCGCAAGGTCGTCACCGCCACGCAGGCGGGCGATGCCCTGAAGGAACGCAGCCGCGCCGTGGCCGAGGAAGCCCTGGTCCTGCTGCTGCAGGACGTCAGCCCGCAGGACCACGCCACCTGCATGCGGGTGCTGGCCACGGTGAAGGACACCCTGCGCGGCCTTGACCGCCGATTCGCCGCCGAGCCCGCCAGCTGAGCCAAAAAGCCGGACCGACCGGCCGCGACGGACCGCCGGGCCACACCCGCAGCCCGTCCGCCACATGGAGATCCGGGCCGCAGTGCGGCCCTGCCATTCCCACCAACACGGGAGGAAGACCATGCAGAACGTCATCGAACGCACCCAACGCCTGCTGGAACTGCTGGGCCACGACGAGGAACCCTTCGGCGTGCACTACACCGACGCAAAGCCCGCAGACGGCTTTGGTCCCAAGCCCGGTGAAATCTTTACCCGCGACCGCGAGGCCGCCGGTCAGATCGACTGGCACAAGGCCTTTGCCAACGAATTTTCCTGCCTGCTCGGCAATGTCTGGCTGGCCCGCAGGAAAAAGCGGGCGGCGTGGATCAGCCACGAGGCATGCGGCTGCATGGGCGGCGGCTTTTACTCCGGCATGTACCGGCCCTATCTGGAAACCAACATCTGCTACGTGACCACCGGCATTCCCGGCACCCCCATGGAAGGCGAGCACTACCTGCCCGACCATCCGTCCATGCGCGCCTTCATGGATGACACCATGCCCCCGGAAGCCCCGGCCAAGTACTGCGTGCTCAAGCCGCTGCACCAGTTCGACGGCGGCGAGGAACCGTTGGTGGTGGCCTTCTTCGTCCGGCCAGAGGCGCTCAACGGTCTGTTTTCGCTGGCCTGCTACGCCACGGGCAACCACAACGCCGTGGCCTCGCCCTTCAGCGCGGGGTGCGGCGCCCTCATTGCCTGGCCGCTGGCCTACCAGCAGCGCGGCGAGGAACGGGCGGTGATCGGCGGGTTCGACCTTTCGGCCCGCAAGTTCATGAAGACCGACGAAATGAGCTTTGCCGCGCCCCTGCCCATGTACCGCAAGATGCTGGACGCCATGGAGCATTCCGCGCTTACCCGCCATACCTGGCAGGGCGTGCGCAAGAAGGTGGCCAAGAGCATGCGCGCCTGGGGCGAGGCTGCGGCGGACTGATCCGCCCATGCGGGCGCGGCGCGCGGGGGGGCCGCGCGCCGCCGCCCCCCGGAACGGAAAATCATTCCCCCCCGCCCACGACATGGCACCATGGCATCCCCTGTCTGCAATCACCCCTGCCGCGCCTTTCCCCTCCCCTCGCGCAGGGATCAGTCGGCACGTCAGGACGACAGGACAGGCGCACGTGGAGCGGGACGGAGCTTGACAGGGACCATCCGGAGGCATATCCACGCTTCAAACAATGATTGAATTCCGAATTTGAAACGATGTTGGCAAGCAGTGAAACGACAGGGGGCGGGCAATGAGCGACCATGGCCGCATGAACGGACGGCAGGATCACCGCCAGTGCACGTCCCTGCCCGATGGACTGGGCAGGCTTGACGCCCCGGACAGGCTTGACGGACCGGACAGGCTTGACGGACCGCCCAGGACGGACAAGGACAGGCCGGACCAGTCCGGCAGGCAGGATCAGGGCACGCGCGAACGGCTGCTGGCCGCCGCCGCCGAGGTGTTTGCCGAGCACGGCTACAACGCCGCCACGGTGCGCGAAATCTGCCGTCGGGCCGGGGCCAACGTGGCCGCCGTCAACTATCATTTCGGCGGCAAGGACAACCTGTACGCCGCCATGCTGGACCACTACATGCGCACCTGCCAGGCCGCCTTTCCGCTGGACGTGGGCGTAACGCCCGCCTCCCCGCCCGGGGAGCGCCTGCGGGCCTTCGTGCACGGGCTGGTGCAGCGCATCCTGGGCGGCGGCGACGACCCGGTCAGCCAGGCGCACGGCAAGCTGGTGTCGCTGGAACTCATCGACCCCACCCCGGCCTGCGACGGGCTGCTGCGCGAGCACATCGCCCCGGTCAACGACCTGCTGGCCGACATCCTGCGCGGGCTGCTGGGTCCGGCGGCGGACGACCCGGACGTGCTGCGCACCTGCTTGCTGGCCATTTTCGGGCACATTTCGTTCCACTACAGTGGCCGCGCCGCCATCGTCCATTTCTACGGACACGAGGAACTGACCCCGGAGGCGTTGCACCGCATCGCCGAAGGGGTAACCCGCTTCACCCTGGGGGGCATCATGGCCATGTCCGGCACCGCCGCCTGCCAGACAACCGGACCGCCCACGGCCTGACGCAGGGTGGCATTCCGGGCACGCCACGCCGCCTCGCCGCTTGCGGCAACCCCGCCCGGCGCGACGCCACGGGCAACGACCGCCCCCCGGACAGTGAGGCGGCACGGTGTTGACGGCCACCGCAGCCCCATGTAGAACGCGAAACTTCGATAGCACACTACCGAATAGCACCCTACCGGATTCCCCCGTTCCCGGCCCGCACCGTCGCAACGCGGGCAGGCACGACCAGCCGGAACTCCGACAGACACACCCAACCGCCCCGCATGTCGGCGCACCGGCGCATCCCGCGCCGCGCCGAGGAGGAACCACCCCATGCAACACCGCTTCCCCATTCCTTCCCCCCGCGCCCGCGCCGGAGCCGCCGCCATGGCGCGGCCCCTGCCCGCCCTGCACATGGGCCTGCTTGCCCTGGTCCTGGCCCTTTCCGCCGTGCTGACCGGGTGCAAGGACGAATCCGCCGCGCCCAAGGCCATGCCCGCCCCCCTGGTGGTGGTGCAGCAGGTGCAGCCGCGCGACCTGCCCCTGACCTACGAATACGTGGGCCAGACGGCCGGTTCGCGCGAGGTGGAAGTGCGCGCCCGCGTGGGCGGCATCCTGCTGCGCCGCGCCTACGCCGAAGGCCGCCCGGTGAAGAAGGGCGACCTGATGTTCGACATCGACCCCGAACCGTTCAAGGCCGACCTTGACCAGGCGCTGGGCCAGCAGGCCCAGGCCGAGGCGCGCCTGCAAAGCGCCCAGAGCAACCGCGACCGCGTGCTGCCCCTGTACCGCGAGAACGCCGTCAGCCAGAAGGACCGCGACGACGCCGTGGCCGAGTTCGATTCGGCCAAGGCCGCGCTGGAAGAAGCGCGCGCCCGCGTGAAGACCGCGCGCATCAACCTTGGCTACACCCGCGTCGAAGCCCCCATTTCGGGCATGACCAGCAAGGAAACCCGCTCCGAGGGCAGCCTGGTCACCACCACCGCCGAAGGCAGCCTGCTGACCACCATATCCAAGGTGGACCCGGTGTACGTGAACTTCTCCGCGCCCAGCGTGGACCTGTTCCGGCTGCGCCGCATGCGCGAGGAAGGGCGCATCACCCTGCCCAAGAAGGGCTACGACGTCACCGTGCGGCTCATCGACGGCTCCACCTACAAGCGCACCGGCACGGTGAACTTCATCGACCCGCTGGTGGACCCGCTGACCGGCACCATCCGCGTGCGCGCCGAATTCCCCAACCCCGAGGCGGAAGTGCTGCCCGGCCAGTTCGTGCGCGTGGTCATGAGCGGCGCCGTCTACAACAACGCCCTGGCCATTCCCCAGCGCGCCGTGCTGCAAACCCAGCAGGGCCCCATGGTGTGGGTGATCGGCGAAGGCGACATCGCCCAGCCGCGCCCCGTGGAAATCAGCCTGCCCATCGACAACCAGTACATCGTGGAAAAGGGCCTGGCCCCCGGTGAACGCATCGTGGTCGAAGGCCTTCTGAAGGTGCGCCCCGGCCAGCCGGTGACCATCGGCCAGCCGCGCGAAGCCCAAACCGGCCAGAACGGCCAGAACGGGGCCCCCGCAGGAAACGCGACCAAGGCCGCAAACCAGGGTTCCTAGCCCGCGCCCTCAGCAGGATTTGCCATGATATCGCGTTTCTTCATCCATCGCCCCATCTTCGCGTGCGTGATCTCCATCGTGATCATGCTGGCGGGGTTCATGGCCATGCGAGCGCTGCCCATCGCGCAGTACCCGGAAATCGTTCCGCCGCAGGTCATCGTCTCCGCCGTGTATCCCGGCGCCAGCCCCGAGGTCATCGCGGCCACGGTGGCCTCGCCGCTGGAACAGCAGATCAACGGCGTGGACGGCATGCTGTACATGAACTCGGTCAGCGCCGGTAACGGCCAGATGACCATTTCCGTGTCCTTCGCCGTGGGCACCGACCCCGACCAGGCCACCATCAACGTCAACAACCGCGTGCAGGCCGCCACCGCATCCCTGCCCGAGGAAGTGCGCCGCCAGGGCGTCACCGTGACCAAGCGGTCGCCCTCGATCCTTCAGGTGGTGAACATGTTCTCGCCCGACGGGCGGTACGATTCGGTCTACATCAGCAACTACGTCCTGGTGAACGTGGTGGACGAGCTGAAGCGCCTTCCGGGCGTTGGCGATGCCTCCATCTTCGGCGCCAAGGACTATTCCATGCGCATCTGGCTGCACCCGGACAAGCTGGCCCAGCTCAAGCTGACCCCCGGCGACGTGGCGCTGGCCATCCGCGAGCAGAACGCCCAGTTCGCCGCCGGGCGCATCGGCCAGGAACCGTCCAGCAGCCCGCTGGAACTGAACTACCTGGTCACCACCAAGGGGCGCCTGACCAACCCCGAGGAATTCGAAAACATCATCCTGCGGGCAGAGCCCGACGGCTCCACCCTGCTGCTCAAGCACGTGGCCCGCGTGGAACTGGGCGCCAAGGACTACGACGTCCGCACCCAGCTCAACGGCAAGCCCACCGTGGCCGTGGGCGTGTTCCTGACGCCCGGCGCCAACGCGCTGGAAACCGCCGACCGCGTGGACGCAAAGATGCAGGAGCTGTCGCAGCGCTTCCCCGACGGCATCAGCTACTCCATCCCCTACGACACCACCAAGTTCGTGCGCATCTCCATCACCGAGGTGGTGCACACCCTGGTGGAAGCCATGGTGCTGGTGTTCCTGGTGGTGTTCCTGTTCCTGCAGAACTGGCGGGCCACGCTCATCCCCTGCCTTGCGGTGCCGGTGTCCATCGTGGGCACCTTCGCGGGCATGTACGCGCTGGGCTTCTCCATCAACACGCTGACATTGTTCGGTCTGGTGCTGGCCATCGGCATCGTGGTGGACGACGCCATCGTGGTGCTGGAAAACGTGGAACGCATCATGTCCTCCGAGCGGCTGACGCCGCGCAAGGCCACCATCAAGGCCATGGAGGAAGTGACCGGGCCGGTCATCGCCATCGTGCTGGTGCTGTGCTCGGTGTTCGTTCCCGTGGCCTTCATGGGCGGCCTTGCCGGGCAGATGTACAAGCAGTTCGCCATCACCATCGCGGTGTCGGTGGTCATCTCCGGCCTGGTGGCCCTGACGCTGACGCCCGCCCTGTGCGCGCTGATGCTGAAGCCCGGCCATCATGAGCCGCCCGCGTTCTTCCGCTGGTTCAACAACTGGTTCGAACGCGTCACCCACCGCTACACCGGCGGGGTGGCCTTCCTGATCCGCCGCGCGGGCCTTGCGCTGGTGCTGTTCGCCTGCCTGGGCGGCGCGACCTGGCATCTCTTCCAGGTGGTGCCCGGCGGCCTCGCCCCGGACGAAGACCAGGGCTACATCATCGGCCTGTCCATCCTGCCCGACGGGGCCAGCCTGCAACGCACCCGCGTGGTGGCCGACCTGATGGACAAGAGCCACATGGAAGACCCCCGCGTGGCCAACCTGATCACCCTGACCGGCTACGACCTGCTGTCCGGGGTGCCCAAGCCCAACTTCGTCACCTCGTTCGTGCCGCTGAAGCCGTGGGACGAGCGCAAGGGCGCGGGGCAGTCTTCGTTCGACTACGCCCGCAAGGTGTTCGGCGTGGGCATGGGCGTGCCGGAAGGCATCGTGCTGGCCTTCAACCCGCCGCCCATCTCGGGCATGAGCAACACCGGCGGCTTCGAACTGTACGTGCAGAACCGCGGCGAAGGCGACAGCAAGGCCCTGGCGGGCATGGTGGGCAAGTTCATCGCCGCCGCCTCCAAGCGGCCTGAACTGGCGGGCGTGCAGACCACCTTCAGCGCCAACGCGCCGCAGCTGTTCATCAGCCTGGACCGCAACAAGGCAAAGGCCCTGGGCGTGCCGGTGAACACCATCTTCGACACCATGCAGGCCACCTTTGGCGCCAGCTACGTGAACGACTTCAACAAGTTCGGTCGCACCTTCAAGGTGCAGATGCAGTCCGAGGCCGACTTCCGCGCCCGCCCGGCGGACGTGGCCAACGTGTTCGTGCGGGCCACCTCGGGCGAGATGATCCCCCTCACCTCGCTGGTGGACGTGCAGGAAGTGACCGGCCCCGAAGTGGTGGAGCGCTTCAACGTGTTCCCCGCCGCCAAGGTGGTGGGCGGCCCCGCCCCCGGGTACAGCTCCGGCCAGGCCATCGCCGCCATCGAAGAAGTGGCGGCGGAGGTCATGCCGCCGGAATACACCCTGGCCTGGTCCGGTTCCGCCTACCAGGAAAAGCAGACCGGCGGCTCGTCGTCGCTGGTGTTCGTGCTGGGCCTGGTCATGGTCTTCCTGATCCTGGCGGCGCAGTACGAAAAGTGGTCGCTGCCGCTGGCGGTCATCATGGCCGTGCCGTTCGCCCTGTTCGGGGCCATCTCCGCAGTGTGGCTGCGCGGCCTTGCCAACGACGTGTACCTGCAGATCTCGCTGGTCACGCTCATCGGCCTTGCGGCCAAGAACGCCATCCTCATCGTGGAATTCGCGGTGATCAAGCGGCACGAGGGGCTTTCGCTGGTGGAATCGGCCATCGAGGCCGCCCGCCTGCGCTTCCGCCCCATCATCATGACCTCGCTGGCCTTCGTGCTGGGCTGCGTGCCGCTGGCCATCAGCAGCGGCGCGGGCGCGGCCAGCCGCCACTCCATCGGCACCGGCGTCATCGGCGGGATGCTGGCGGCGACCTTCATCGCCACCTTCTTCATCCCCATGTTCTACCGGTTGATCATGGGCGTGAGCGAACGCATGCGCGGCACCGAGGCCATGCGCACCATGGCCGTGGGCAAGTACTGCGAAGAGGAACGCCACTCGGCCTTCGAAGACCTGCCGCCGGACAACGTGGCGGGCGCGGGCGACGACGCCTGCAACAAGGAGAAGCGCCATGACTAGCATGACTGGCCTGACTGGCATGACTGGCCTGACGGGCCTGACGGGCCTGACGGGCTTCACATACGGCAAGGGGCGGCATGCGGCCGCCCCGGCACGCCCGGCCCCCCGGCGGCTGGCGGCCATGCTGGCAACGGCCATGCTGGCGGCCACGCTGGCCGGGTGCTCCTTCGGCCCCGACCACGCCCGCCCCGCCATGGACCTGCCCGACGCCTGGCGCGCGGGCACTGCGGACACGGGCACCGTGCAGGACGGCTGGTGGAAGGGCTTCGGCGATCCGGCACTGGATGCCCTGGTGGCCTCGGCACTGGACCACAACCGCGACCTGGCCAAGGCCATCGCCAACGTGGACGAGGCCCGCGCCCAGCTGGGCCTTGCCCGGGCCAACCAGATGCCCCGCATCGACGCGCAGGGCGCATCGCAGCGCCAGCGCTATTCGCTGGACGGCTTCAATTCGTTCGATGAATCCACCCGCGTGCAGGATCTGCACAACGCGGGCGGCGCCCTGTCGTACGAAATGGACCTGTGGGGCCGCTACCGCCGCGCCAGCGAGGCGGCGCGGGCCGACCTGCTGTCCACCATGGCCGCGCGCGACACCGTGCGTCTGGCTCTGGTTTCCGAAGTGGCCCGCACCTACTTCGACCTGCGCGCCTACGACCAGCAACTCCAGATCGCCCGCAACACGCTGGCCTCGCGCGAATCCACGCAGGAACTGCGCAAGGTGCGCCATGAACTGGGCCTGACCAGCGAACTGGACTACCGCCAGGCCGAGGCGGAGGCAGCGTCCGCCCGCTCCAGCGTGCACACGCTGGAAAACGGCGTATCCGCCACCGAAACGGCGCTGGCCGTGCTTACCGGCAGAAGCCCGCGCGACATCGTGACCGGCACCGTGGAACGCGGCCTGGCCGTGGACACAGCGCCCGTGCCCCCCAGCGTGCCCGCCGGGCTGCCTTCGGCCCTGCTGGAACGCCGCCCGGACCTGGCCCAGGCGGAACAGCAACTGGCGGCGGCCAGCGCGCGCATCGGCGTGGCCAAGGCGGCCTACTTTCCGTCCATCTCGCTTACCGGCCTGCTGGGCTACGAAAGCAGCGACCTCACCCGGCTGTTCACCGGCCCGGCGGGCACGTGGCGGTACGCGGGCAGCGTTTCCATGCCCATCTTCGACTTTGGCCGGGTCAAGGCCGGGGTGGAAGCGGCGGAAGCGCGCCAGCGCGCCGCGCTGGCCGGGTACGAAAAGGCCGTGCAGGACGCCTTCCGCGAAGCCCAGAACGCCCTGGTGGCCAACCGCAAGGCCCGTGAGGTGGTGGAAGCGCAGACCACGCAGGTGGAGGCGTTGCGCCGCTCGCTGCGCCTTGCCAAGCTGCGCTACGACAACGGCTATTCCAGCTACCTCGAGGTGCTGGACGCCGAACGCAGCCTGTTCCAGGCCGAGGTTTCGCTGGCGTCGGCCCGGCGCGACCAGCTGACAGCTGTGGTGGATGTGTACCGCGCACTGGGCGGCGGCTGGGCGGGCATTGCCCCGCAGGCCCCACATGCAGCAGACGCGTCCGAAGCCGCGCCCCAGCCTGAAAAGCCCGTGGCGGCCGCGCAATGAGCGACGCCCTTCGCTGTCGCCGTTGCCGTGTGGACCGGGCCGAGCGCCATGGCACGCACGGCTTCGGCCACACCGTGAAGGAACTGGGCCGCGCCTGGCGGGCCGAGTTCGACCGGCGCTTCCGTCCCATGGGGCTGTCCGACACCAGTTGGGTGGTCATCTGGCTGCTGTCCGAACACGGCACGCTGCCGCAGGGCCGCGTGGCCGAACTGCTGGGCGTGGAAGGCCCCACCCTGGTGCGGCTGCTGGACCGCATGGAAAAGGAAGGTTGGGTGCGTCGCCAGCCGTCGGAAACCGACCGCCGGGTGAAGCTGGTGGCCCTGACCGACCAGGCCCGCCCGGTCTACGACGCCATGCTGGACACCGGTTTTGCCCTGCGGGACGAACTGATGGACGACATTCCCGAGGAACATGTGGTCATCGCCCACGCGGTGATGCTGCGCCTGCTGGACAAACTGAATGCCCTGGGCAGCCAGGACGGCGGCGAGGCGGGGTGCGAACCCTGCCGCCCCGAAACCACGGACTGACAGCCCGACGGGCGGACGAAGGAACGAACGGGCGGTAAGGCGGTGCACGCCGCACTCCCCCTGCCATAACGAAAACGCGGCGTCTTCGCAGGAAGACGCCGCGTTTTTCATTCGTGCGGTGCGGACGGCGATAGGCCGTGCCTAGCGGGGCAGGCCGCCCAGCACGCCGCCGACCATGGCGACAACCGCGCCCACCACGCAGACGATGGCCACGTTCCGGGCCTTGGGGTCACCGGCCTTGTGGCGCTTCCACGCCACGAATGCCTGGTACCACAGCCACGCGCCGAGCACTGTCAGGATCATGGGAATGACGGGCATGGGGCCTCCTTTGCAACGGTCTGTTCCGTCCGGAAAAAGGAACGGGAGGGAAATGTGCCAGGTGCCGCCCCGAGGGCATGGCGCCCGACACCGCGCGGTACCGGACAGGCACCACCGGACGGTGCGCCGTCATGGCACGGAGCGCGCCCCCGCGCAAGCCCCTTTCGGGGACACGGCAGCGCCGTGCCGTTGTCGGGGCTACTGCGGCGAGGCCGCGCCAGCGGCTCCACTTACAGAAGTGGCAGAAGTGGCAGAAGTGGCAGAAGTGGCAGAAGTGGCAGAAACGGCAGAAGTGGCCGCCGGGTCCGGCGCCGCATCAGGTCCGGCCCCCGCACTTCCCTCGGGCCAGCCGCCCCCCAGGGCCTTGTACAGCGACACCAGATGCAGCAGCACGCCGGAGCGGCTGCGGGCCAGGGCCTCTTCCACTTCCAGCTGGCGGCGCTCGGCGTCCAGCACGGTCAGCAGGTCGTCCACGCCTTCCGTGTAGCGCACCTTGGCCAGCCGGGTGGCCTCGGCCTGCGCCTCCAGCGAACGGGCCAGCCGCTCGCGTTCCACGAACGCTTCGGCGTAGCGGGCCAGCGAGGTTTCCACCTCTTCAAAGGCCACCAGCACGGTCTTGCGCCAGCGCTCCAGGGTGGCCTCGCGCCGGGCCTCCAGCGCGGCCACGGCGGCGCGGGTGCGCCCCCCCTCGAAGATGGCCCAGCGCACGCCGGGCATGATGGTCCAGGCGCGGCTGTCGTCGCGGAACAGGTCGGAAAAATGAATGCTGTTCAGCCCGTAAGAACCGGTGAGCGAGAACTTGGGAAACAGGTCCGCCTCGCGCTGGCCTATGTCCGCCGTGGCCGCGTGCAGTTCATGCTCCACCCGGCGGATGTCCGGGCGGCGCAGCAGAAGGTCCGAAGGCAGGCCCACGGGCACCAGGTCGGGCACGGCGGGCAGGGGCGCGCGCGGGGCCAGCCGGTCGCGCAGTGCCGCCGGGGGCAGGCCGCACAGCACACCCAGCCGGTGGATGGCGGCATCCGTGGCGGCGCGCAGCGGGGGCACCAGGGCCTCGGTGCGCTGCAACTGGGCCTCGGCCTGCAACACGTTCATGTCGCTGGCCACGCCCACGTCGCGGCGCAGCCGCACCAGCTCCAGGGTGCGCCGCTGGGCCTCTGCGTTGCGTTCGGCCACGTCCAGCCGGGCCTGCGCGCCGCGCAACTCCACGTAGGCGCGGGCCGTTTCCGCCGCCACCGAAAGCAGCACGTCGGACAACCCCGCCTCCGCCGCCTGCTGCCGGGCGCGGGCCGCTTCCACGCCGCGCCGGGCGCCGCCAAAGATGTCTATTTCCCACCGGGCGTCGAACCCGGCCTGGTACAGGTCGCTTTCAATGGGCATGCGGGCCATTTCCAGCGATTGCCCGGTAAGGGTGTTGGTGCTTACCCGGCTGCGCTCGAAGCTGCCGCCCGCCGCCGCTGCCGGCAGCAGGGCGCCACGGGCCACGCCCACCACGGCGCGGGCCTCGCGCAGGTTGGCGGCGGCCATGAGGGCGTCGTTGTTGTGCCCCACGGCCATGGCCACCAGTTCCGACAGCTGCGGGTCGCCCATGCGTTCCCACCACTGGCCGTCCGGGGTGGCGACGCTCACGGCGGCGCGGGTGGCCACCGAACCGGCAGACTCGGCAGGGGCGCCGCTGCCGGAAACATCACCGGAAATATCGGGACGGGTCTTGGCCGCGCTCCATTCCGTGGGCGCGGCGGGCGGGGCGGGGCGGTCGTAGTCCGGCCCCACGGCGCAACCGGACAGCGCAAGGACGGTTACCATCAGGCCGGTTGCCAAAAGGCCAGACGGCATCAAGCCGAGGGGCAGCCATCCGCCACAACGGGAAAGGCGGAAGGAGCGGGTGCGTCGTTCCGGAGCGTGGTCGGCGTTCATGGTTTCTCCTGCGGCAAGGGCGACCCCGGCAACCCCGGCAATGTGGCGGCCACCTGCCGCAGCCCGCCGGTGACGAAGGACAGGGTGTGTGCGGTGAGCAGTTCCAGTCCGTCCGCCGAAAGGGCAAGACCGGGAAACACCCGGCTGAAAATCTCGCGGTTCAGGTACTGGCTGAGGCACAGGGCAATGATGTTCATGCACGAAAACTGCACGGACGGATGGCTGTCGGGCTGCCCCAGCAGGTCGGCCACCGCCCCGCGCAGAAACATGGACTTGGGCACGATCTCGACGCGCACCAGTTCGTCCAGGAAGGGCGTGGGCCGCATCATTTCCTGGGTCATCAGCTTGAGCTGCCAGGCGGAAGGGTCCGTGGTGAGCAGGTTGGACAGCAGGTCGCGGATGATGATGCCCACACGTTCCGCCGGGGGCGTGCCGGGCGGCAGCGCCGCACGCAGGTCCTCTGCGGTGAGAAAGCGGCGGTGCGCCTCGTGCAGGGCGGCGGCATACAGCTTGTCCTTGCCGCCGAAATGGTAGTTGATGGCCGCGGGGTTGGCCCCGGCCCGCTCGCAGATTTCCTTGCCGGTGGCCCGGTCGTAGCCGTGCTCGGCAAAGGCCATGCCCGCCGCCTCCAGCAGGCGCTGGCGGGTGGAGTCACGGCCCTGCTCGCGACCCTGTTCACGGCCCTGCCGTGGGCTGACACCGTGGTTGCTACTCTGACCGGGCGACTTCTTCATGCTCATGCTATAGGATGAGCGCAGGGCTGGTGTCAAATTCAAAATTAAAATTTGAATTTGACTTCTGTCCGACAGCCAACTAGGCTGGCGTCACCATTCTGGAACTGACACCACGCGCCCCTGCGTGTCCCCGGAGCAGCGCATGAAGAAACGCATTCTCGTCCTCGCCGTGCTGGCGCTGTGCATGGTCGGCGGCGTGCTGGCCTGGCGCGCCCTGCGCCCCGCGCCCGACGCGGGGCCGGTGGTGCTGTACGGCAACGTGGACCTGCGCCAGGTTTCCCTGGCCTTCAAGGACGCCGAACGGGTGGCCCGCGTGCTGGCCCGCGAAGGCGACCGGCTGGCCCCCGGCGCGCTGGTGGCCGTGCTGGAAACGGACCGCCTGGACCGCGAGATTTCCCGCGCCAAGGCCCGCGTGGTCGCCCAGGCCGCCGCGCTGGCCCGGCTGGAAAACGGATCGCGCCCGCAGGAAAAACGCCGCGCCCGCGCCGATGCCGATGCCGCCGCCGTGGAACTGGACAACGCCCGCCGCACCTACGACCGGCTGCGCGCCCTGTCCGGCACCGGGGCCGCGCGCGAGCAGGACGTGGACGACGCCCTGGCCGCGCACGACCGCGCCGCCGCCCGCCTGCGGGTGGCCCAGGCCCAGCTGGCCCTGGTGGAGGAAGGCCCCCGGCGCGAGGACATCGACGAGGCCCGCGCCGCGCTGGCCGCCCAGCGGGCCGACCTGGCCGTGCTGGAGCAGCGCCGCGCGGACAGCGAACTGCGCGCCCCCTCGTCCGGGGTGGTGCGCTCGCGCCTGCTGGAGCCGGGCGACATGGCCTCTGCCCAGCGCCCGGTGTGCACCGTGGCCATTACCGACCCCAAATGGGTGCGCGCCTACCTGACGGAAACCCAGCTTGGCCGGGTGCACGAAGGCATGCCCGCAGAGGTGGGCATCGACGCGCGGCCCGGCCAGCCGCTGGAAGGCTGGCTGGGGTTCATCTCGCCCACGGCGGAATTCACCCCCCGCAACGTGGAAACGCCGGAACTGCGCACCTCGCTGGTGTACGAGGCCCGTGTGTTCGTGCGCGACCCCGACGACGTGCTGCGCCTGGGCATGCCCGCCACGGTAACCCTGCGCGAGGGCCACGTGGTGCCCGTGCGTACCGGCGAGGCAAGCCAGGCCAACGCCACGGTCGCAGCGTCTCCCGCCGCGCAGGCCGGAGCCCCGCAATGACAGCCCCTTCGCCCGTGTTTGCCGCACGCGGGCTGTGCCGGACCTTTCCCGCGCCGGGCGCCGGGGGAGCGGTCGTCCGCGCCGTGGACGACGTGACCCTGGATCTCGCGCCCGGCACCATCAACGGCCTGCTGGGGCCGGACGGCGCGGGCAAGACCACCCTGCTGCGCCTGGCCGCCGGGCTGCTGCTGCCCGACGCGGGCAGCCTGACCGTGCTGGGCCGCGACACGGTGGCGCAGGCGCAGGCCGTGCAGTCGGCCATCGGGTACATGCCCCAGCGCTTCGGCCTGTACGAAGACCTTTCCGTGGCCGAAAACCTTTCCCTGTACGCCGACCTGCACGGGGTATCCGCCGCGCAGAAGGCCGAACGCTGGCCCGCGCTGATGCGCATGACCGGCCTTGCCCCGTTTCTCGACCGGCTGGCCGGGCGGCTTTCCGGCGGCATGAAGCAGAAGCTGGGGCTGGCCTGCACCCTGGTGCGCTCGCCCCGCCTGCTGCTGCTGGACGAACCTACCGTGGGCGTGGACCCGCTGTCGCGGCGCGAGCTGTGGAACATCGTGTTCTCGCTGGTGCGCGAGCACGGCATCACCGTGCTGGTCAGCACCGCCTATCTGGATGAGGCGGAGCACTGCGACCGGGTGGCCATCATGCACCACGGGCGACTGGTGGGCGACGGCGCGCCCGGCCACTTCACCCGCCCGCTCACGGGCCGGACGTGGTTCGTCACCCCGGCCATGCGCGCCCGCACGGCCCAGACCTTGCTGTCCGCGGCCCCCGGCGTGACCGACGCCGTGCTGCACGCGGGCGGGGTGCGCCTGCTGACGGAAACCCCGCAGGCGGCACGGGCGCTGGTGGAAAGCGGGCTGCTGACGGAAGGGGAATCCGCACCGGGCACAATCGGCCGCCTGCACCCCCGCGCACCCGGCTTCGAGGACGGTTTTCTGGCCCTGTTCGCCGCCCTCCCGCAAGAGGCGGGCACGGACGACAGGCCCGCGCCGGGGCGGGACGCCCTGCCCGCCGCCACCCCTGCCCCATACGCATCTGCAACAGACGCACCGGATTGTCCCGCGCCGGGCCAACCATCCGCACAGGCTGCCGAACCCCCGAACAGTCACCCGGACAGCCACCCGGACAGCCACCTGGACAGCACGCCGGTCATCGAGGTGCGCGGCCTGGAGCGCCGCTTCGGCACGTTCATGGCCGTGAAGGGGGCCAGCTTCGACGTGCGGCGCGGCGAAATCTTCGGTTTGCTGGGCCCCAACGGCGCGGGCAAATCCACCATCTTCCGGATGCTCTGCGGCCTGCTGCCGCCCACCGGCGGCAGCCTGCGCGTGGCCGGGGTGGACCTGCGCCGCGCACCCGCCGCCGCCCGCCGCCGGGTGGGCTACGTGGCCCAGAAGTTTTCGCTGTACGGACAGCTTTCCGTGCTGGAAAACCTGCGTTTCTTCGCCAGCGCCTATGGCCTGTACGGAGCCGCGCGCGATGCGCGCATGGCCTGGGCCCTGCGCGACTTCGACCTGGCCGACGTGGCCGACGCCCAGAGCGGCGACCTTTCGCTGGGCTACCGCCAGCGGCTGGCCATGGCCTGCGCCCTGATGCACGAGCCGGACATCCTGTTCCTGGACGAGGCCACCTCGGGCGTGGACCCGCTGGCCCGGCGCGAATTCTGGCGGCGCATCACCGCGCTGGCGGAGTCGGGCGTCACGGTCATCGTCACCACCCACTTCCTGGACGAGGCGGAATACTGCGACCGCATGGCCATTCTGGTGGGCGGCGAGGTGCTGGCCCTGGGCACCCCGGCGGAAATCCGCGCCCTGGCGCCAGCGGCGGACGAGACAACGGACGGCCCGCGCGAAGCTGCGCAAAGGGACGACGGCCAGCGGGATGCGCCGGGGCACGCCTCCGGCCAGGCCACCATAGAACGGGCCTTCATCGCGCTGGCGGAACGGCACAGGGCCAAGGCGCCCGGCGCGACTGGGGCGACTGGCGTGAAGGGCGTGGCTGACGTGGCTGGCACGCCCGGTCAGACCGCGCCGTCTTCCGGGCCCGGCATGCTCCCCCTCTCCGGCACCCCGGACGCCGCCCATCCCGTCCCCGCCGGACAAGCGCAGGACATCCGCCCCAGCGCCCTGCGCGGCCTGCTGCTGCGCATGCGCGGCCTGCTGCGCAAGGAATGGCTGCAAGTGGTGCGCGACCCCAGCGCCATCGCCATCGCGCTGGTCATGCCGGTGGTGCTGCTGTTCCTGTTCGGCTACGGCATCAGCCTGGACGCCCGCGACGTGCCCGTGGCCATCGTGACCGACGATCTGGGGCCGGAGGCCATGGAATTCGCCGCGCGCCTGCTGCTGGCCGACACCTTCCGCCCCCGCGTGGTCACCGACATGCGCCGGGCGGAACAAGACCTGCGCGCCGGGCGGGTGGACGCCATCGTGCACCTGCAATCCGACTTTGCCCGCCGCCTGTCCGATGCCACCGGTGGCGCCACCGGCGGGGCGGCACGCCCCGACGGCGCGCCCCCGGCAGGCGATGCGGGCACCGTGCCGGTGCAGCTCATCGTCAACGGGGTGGACCCCAACAACGCCCGCACCGTGTCCGGCTACGTCACCAGCGTGTGGCAAAGCTGGCTGTCCGGGCGCGTCGCCGCTGCCGGGCAGGTTCCGGCGGTGCGGCTGGCCACGCGCATGTGGTTCAACCCCACCTCGGACAGCCGCTACTTTCTGGTGCCCGGGCTGATGGTGCTGATCATGACCCTGACTGGCGCCCTGCTGACCGCCATGGTCATGGCCCGCGAGTGGGAACGCGGCACCATGGAGGCCCTGCTGGTGACCCCGGTGCGCATGGGCGAACTGCTCACCGGCAAGCTGCTGCCCTATTTCGTGCTGGGCATGGGGGGCATGGTGCTGACCGTAATCATGGCCCTGTACCTGTTCGGGGTGCCCCTGCGCGGTTCGCTGGCGGTGCTGGCCGGGGCCTCGTCGCTGTTCCTCACCGCCGCGCTGGGCATGGGGCTGTTCATCTCGGTGCTGGCGCGCAACCAGTTCATCGCCGGTCAGGCCGCGCTGCTGGCCACCTTTCTGCCCGCGCTGTTCCTGTCGGGGTTCATCTTCGACCTGGAAAGCACGCCCGGCTTCGTGCAGGCGGTGTCGTACGTCATTGCGGCGCGCTACTTCGCCACCCTGCTGAAGACCATCTTTCTGGCGGGCGAGGTATGGGAGGTCATCGTGCCCAACGCGCTGGCCCTTGCCGCGCTGGCGTTCTTCTTTCTTACCGTGGCGAGGCTGCGGTGTCGCAAACGGCTGGACTAGGGGATACACCATGCACGACCGCACCACCGCATCCCCCCCCGCGCGCACTTCCGGCCAGCCTGACCGGTACGACCGCCACTCCGCGCAGTCCGGCCCGCTGGCCCTGCTGCACCGCCTGCTGGCGCTCATCGCCAAGGAATTCCTGACCCTGCTGAAAGACCCCAAAAGCCGCACCGTGGTCATCCTGCCGCCGCTGCTCCAGACCATCATCTTCGGCTATGCCGCCACCTTCGACCTGGTGGACGTGCCCTGCGCCATCTACGACGAGGACCGCAGCGCGGCCTCGCGCGAACTGGCCGCGCGGGTGGCCGGGTCGCCCACCTTCCGCGTGGTGGAATACCTGCACCGCGATGCGGACATGGCCCGACTGCTCGACGCCGGACAGGTACGGCTGGTGCTGCGCATCGGGCAGGGCTTCGAGCGCGCCCTGACCCTGCGCGGCGGGGTGGGGCAACCGGTCGCCGCCGATGCGGGCAGCGGCGGGGATTCTTCCGGCACCGCCGCGACCTCCACCGTCCCTGCCCCTGCCCCGTCCGTGGCCCCCTCGCAGGCAGTGGTCCAGGCCATCGCCGATGGCCGCAACTCCAATACCGCCGGGCTTGCCCTCAACTACATGGCCTCCATCGTGGACGACTATGGCGCGCGTTACGTGGCCGCCCACGGCGGGCAACCCCGGCCCTCCACGCTGCTGACGCGGGCGTGGCACAACCCCAACCTGCTCAGCCGGTGGTTTTTCGTGCCGGGCATCGTGGTCATGGTGACCATGGTGGTCACGCTGATAATCACCGCCCTGTCCGTGGCCCGCGAGCGCGAACAGGGCACCTTCGACCAGATGCTGGTCACCCCCTACCGGCCCACGGAACTGCTGATCGGCAAGGCGGCCCCCGGCTTTCTGGTGGGGCTGTTCGAGGCCTCGCTCATCGTGGCCATGGCGGTGTTCTGGTTCGGGGTGCCCCTGCGCGGCAGCCTGCTGACCCTGTACGCCGGGCTGGTGCTGTTCCTGTTCTCGGTGGTGGGCATCGGCCTGATGATCTCGTCCCTGTCCGTGACCATGCAACAGGGGCTGCTGGGCATGTTCCTGTTCACCATGCCCGCCGCCATCCTTTCCGGCTTCGCCACGCCCATCGCCAACATGGCCGAGCCGGTGCAGTGGCTGACCCTGGTGAACCCCATGCGCTACATACTCATCGTGGTGCGGGGGGTGTTTCTGGAAGGGGCGGACCTGACACTGCTGGCCCCGCAGTTGTGGCCGCTGGCGCTCATCGGCGCGGTGTGCATGGCCGCCGCCGGGTGGCTGTTCCGGCACCGCATCCAGTAGCCGGTACGCGCCGCCTTGTTCCCGTGCCCCGCCGGGGCGACATCAGACACCAAAGAAAAAAGGCCCGCCCCCCGTAGGGCGGGCCTTTGGTCGTGGACGCGACGAACGTCCGCGACGGGCCGGGAATGCAAAGGCAGGGGTCGGGGAAATGCGGTGCGCGGGCCGGGCGGCGGGCGGTCCGCCCGGCCCCGCGCGGAGGTGCAGCATCAGGTCCGCCCGGAAGGGGGACTAATTCAGGAAGGTATCCACGGAAACGTAGTCCAGGCCAAAGGCCTCGGCCACGCCCTTGAAGGTGATCTTGCCGTCGATGACGTTGGCGCCCTTGGCGATTTCGCAGCTGTCCTGCATGGCGCGCTTCCAGCCCTTGTTGGCGATGGTCAGCGCGTAGGGCAGGGTGGCGTTGGTCAGGGCCAGGGTAGAGGTCTTGGCCACCGCGCCGGGCATGTTAGCCACGCAGTAGTGCACCACGCCGTCCACCACGAAGGTGGGGTCGGTATGGGTGGTGGCCTTCGAGGTTTCGAAGCAGCCGCCCTGGTCGATGGCCACGTCCACCATCACGGCGCCCTTCTTCATGGTCTTCAGCATGTCGCGGGTGACCAGCTTGGGGGCCTTGGCGCCGGTAACCAGCACCGCGCCCACCACCACGTCGGCCTCGCGCACCAGCTTGCGCACGGTGGCCGGGGAAGACATGAGCGGGAAGCAGTTGGAGGGCATCACTTCGCTGAGGTGGCGCAGGCGGTCCAGGTTCATGTCCAGGATGTACACCTTGGCGCCCAGGCCGCAGGCCATGCGGGCCGCATGGGTGCCCACCACGCCGCCGCCGATGACCACCACGGTGCCGGGGTCCACGCCGGGCACGCCGCCCAGCAGCACGCCGTTGCCGCCCTGGGCCATTTCCAGGTACTTGGCGCCCTGCTGGATGGCCATGCGGCCAGCCACTTCGCTCATGGGGGTGAGCAGGGGCAGGCTGCCGTCGGCCTTCTGGATGGTTTCGTAGGCGATGCACACCGCGCCGCTCTTGATCAGGGCCTGGGTCTGCGGTTCGTCGGCGGCAAGGTGCAGGTAGGTGAACACGATCTGGCCGGGGCGGATCATGCCGTATTCGGACGCCTGCGGCTCCTTGACGTGCATGACCATGTCGGACTTGGCGTAAATTTCGGCCGGGGTGGCCACGATGGTGGCGCCCGCTTCCACGTAGGCTTCGTCGGCAAAGCCGCTGCCCGCACCGGCGTTCTTTTCCACCAGCAGGGTGTGCCCGGCGTGCACCATCACCTCGACCCCGGCGGGGGTCATGGCGACGCGGTTTTCTTCCTTCTTGATCTCCTTCAGGATGCCAACGATCATCTGAGCCTCCAGATACGCCGGTGGTGCGGCGCGTTGCGGTGCGTTGCGGTGCGCTGTGAAAACCCCGGACAGGGCGCGCCCGCGCGGGCGCAGCCCCACCAAAGCAAACGCCTTGCCAACTTGCCGGAAAATCGGACGAAACGCCGAAATTTCCGGGCGAGTCACAAAAACGCAAATCGGACCAGTGAGTTGCGTGTGCAAAAAGAAGAGGGGCAGGGAAGGGGAACGGCGGGGAATGGAAGCGGCACGGCCAGGCATCGCACCCAAAGTGGAAATAAATCAGACCACTGTTCAAATAAACAGCGCATAAAACCCGAAATGATGCCGCAGGGAGCGTGGAAACATTTCGGACCGCTGGTAAGTTTTCAGACCATTCTCAAACCATGCCGCCGCAGCTTGTCGAGCAGGGCGGTATGGGAAATTCCAAGCTTTCTCGCCGCCTTGCGCACACTGCCTGCGGCGGCCACGGCATCGACGATGATCCGTTTTTCAAAAACGGCAATCATGTCCTTGAGCCGCCCCTCGCCATCCCCATGATGCTCGTGGCCAGAGGCCAGCGCCGCCGCATCGGCCACGGTATCGGCCACGCCGTCGGCCAGCCGGGCCGACTCGCCGAACAGCCCGCCTTCCAGCTCGTGGGCAAACAGGATGAACCGCGCACCCACCGCATCGTCCGGGCACAGGATGGCGGCGCGTTCCACCACGTTCTTCAGTTCGCGCACGTTGCCCGGCCAGTGGTGGCCCGCAAGGCGCGCCAGCGCCCCCGGCGAAAGGGTGCGCACCGGCCCGCCCAGCCGGGCGGCCAGCCCCAGCAGAAAGTGCTCGGCCAGCACGGCGATGTCCTCGGGCCGTTCCTTCAGCGGCGGAATGTGAATGGGCAACACGTTGATGCGGTAGTACAGGTCCTGCCGGAAGCGCCCTTCCTCCACCAGCCGCTCCAGGGTGCGGTTGGTGGCGGTGATGATGCGCACGTCCACGGGCACCTCCGCCGTGCCGCCCACCCGGCGCACGCTGCCCTCCTGCATCACCCGCAACATCTTGGCCTGCGAGGCCAGCGGCATGTCGCCTATCTCGTCCAGCAGCACCGTGCCGCCGCGCGCCGTCTCGAACAGGCCGGGCTTGCCCTCGCGCCGCCCGCCGGTGAAGGCTCCGGCCTCGTAGCCGAACAGCTCGCTTTCCAGCAGCTGTTCCGGCAAGGCCGCGCAGTTCACCGGCACGAACGGCCCCTGCCGCCCGCTGGCGGTGTGGATGGCCCGCGCGAACAGCTCCTTGCCGGTGCCGCTTTCACCCCGGATGGCGATGATGGAATCGGCGGCGGCCACGCGCCGGGCAAACGAAATGGCAAAGCCGATGGCCGGGTGCTGGCCCACGATGTCGCCGAAGGTCACCTGCGCGGGCTCGGTGATGGAGCGGGCCAGCTTGCGGATTTCGCGCATGTCGCGGGCCACTTCCACCGCGCCGATGATGCGCCCTTCGCCGTCGCGGATGGGCCTGCGGGTGACAAAGAATTGCAGCCGCCCGCCGCCCGGGGTGGCCACCTCGCGCTTGGCGTCCACCAGTTCGCGCCCGGACAGGCAATCCAGGATGCCCCGGTCGGGCAGGCCCAGTGCGTCCAGCGGCAGGCCGGACAGGTCGGCGGCGGGGGTGCCGCCCGGCGAGCCCGATGTACCGGACACGCCCGGTGCCCCGGCACACCCGTAGGCCTCGCGGGCCACCTTGTTGATGGAGGTCACCCGCCCCTCGGCGTCGATGGACAGCACCCCGTCGCGCAGGTTGTCCAGCAGCACCAGAAAGCGGTTGGCGCGCTCCTCGGCGGGCAGGGTGTCCACGATGCGGAATTCCAGCAGATCGGGGATGCGGCCCAGCGTCTCGAACAGGGCGGCGCGGTCCACGTCGCGCGAGCTGTCCGCCTCCAGGTACACGAAGGCGCGGTCCATGCCGGGCGCAGGGGCGTGAGCCGGGGCAGGGACCGGAGAGGGGGCGGAAGCCGGGCCGGGGGTCAGGCCGGAAATGGCGCACGTGGAGGGGGTGGCCGCCGCACCGCCGGGGCGGCGCTCCACTTCCATGGAGACGATGGACAGCGCCTGCCCGGCCAGCAGCGAGGAAAGGTCGGACACGATGCCCACCCGGTCTCGAAAGATGCATTCCATTCGTAGTTTCATGCGTGCGTCTTCCGGTACGGGGTGGGCGTTGCGGCTTCCCTGTGGTGGATGGTGCGGCTAGTCCGCGCTCCGGGATTTGCCGGCGGAATCCATGCCGGGCACCGGCTGGTCCTTGCTGTAGGCGGTGGCCTGGCAGATGGCGATGAGCGTGCCTTCGCCGTCGGTGATGCGGATTTCGTAGGTGGCCACCCGCCGGGCGGCGCTGATCTCGCGCGCCTCGGCCGTCAGCGGCCCGCGCTTGCCGGGCGCCAGGAACGAGATGGAGGTGTTCAGGTTCACGCTGACCCTGCCCCGCGTGTTGCAGGCCACGGCAAAGGCCAGGTCGGCCACGGCAAAGATGGCCCCGCCGTGGGCCATGCCCACGCCGTTGCGGTGGTGCGCATCCAGGGGCATGACGGCGCGGGCGTAGCCGCGCGCGGCCTCGGTGATCTCGATGCCCAGGTGCTTGGCGAACATGTCGCGCTCGGCGATGAACCGGCGGACGTGTTCCATGTCGCCATCAGGAGCGGGCGCAGGAGGGGATGCGGGGGTACCGGAACCGGCGGCGGCTGCGGCATGCGGCGCGGACGGTGTGCCGGACGGGGGAGTGGACATGGCGTCTCCGCGCGGGATGCGCGCAACTGCGTGAACGGAACGGCCATGACCGGAACAGGCAGGGGCAGGCCGTACATGAGCGAATCGGACATGAGCGAATCGGGCCGATTCACGAAAGCGTGAAACGGTCGGGCACAAGGCGCACCGTAGCGGCAGGACCCCCACCTTGTCGAGGGGCAACGGAGCGGCCACAGGGGTGCAACACCGCACACCGCTTGCCTGCCGTACCGCGCAAGGCTATGCAGGACGGGCTTCCGACGGCAACGCGCCCGCGCGCCACCAGCCTGCCCCGTCGCATCCATAAATGTACAAACGCGTCTGGCAAGCACGTCTGGCGGGCACGTCTGGCGAACTAGCCTGGCAAACTCGCTGGCGGCCCCCCCCCTGCCGCATGCCCACCACAGCCGTACGCCACGCCACCCCCTGCCCTCGTGAGGGCGGGGCCTGCCCGGAGGATCCATGACCATCCATTCCCTTGCCGCCCTGGCCGTGGCCCTGTTCATCCTGGCCATCACACCCGGCCCCGGCGTGTTCGCCGTGCTGTCCGCCGCCCTGGGGCGCGGCCTGCCCACGGCGCTGGCCCTTACGGCGGGCATCATCTGCGGCGACATGGTCTTTCTGCTGCTGGCCATGGCCGGGCTGACCGTGCTGGCGGAAAGCATGGGCGAGCTGTTCCTGGTGGTGCGCCTTGGCGGCGCGGCCTACCTGATCTGGCTGGGCATCGGCCTGTGGCGCGGCGCGGCCACGGCCCGGCCCCACGCCGCGCCCGGAGAAGCGGCGTCGGAGAATCCTGCCCCCGGCGCGGGCTCCGCGTGCGACACCGCGCCTCTGGCCCCGCCAACACGATTGCGCCTGTTACGCCTGTTGCGCACCGCCTGCGGCGGCCTGGCCCTGACCCTCGGCAACCCCAAGGTCATCGTCTTCTACGTGGGTTTTCTGCCCACCTTCGTGGACATGCGCACACTGGACGCCACGGGAGCCGCGCTGGTGGCCGCCACCACGGTTGCCGTGGTGGGCTGCGTGCTGGGCGGCTACGCGGTGATGGCCGCGCGCGCCCGGCGCATGCTGTCCACCCCGCGCGCCACCCGGCTGCTGCATCGCGGCGCGGGCGCGGTAATGGTGGGCACGGGCGCGGCCATCGCCACCCGCTGACCCGGCCATCCGCGCCACCGCGCCATCCGGCATCCCGCCCGGCATTGTCACCGGGCCTTTCCCAACCCCGGCCCGTCCCCAGCGGTCTCCCGCCTTTCCGGCGCCCCCGGTTTTTACGCCGGGGGCGCTAAACCTTTGCGCCGTCACACCGAAAAGACCAGCGAACACCCTGTGCGCCCGGCCCTTCACGCGGTCATGGTTGGCGGCAGGAAACACAGGGGGCACCGGTGAACGCCGGGCGCCCGGTGGCAACAGGTGGCAGCAGGAACAGCAGGGGGCAGCGCCATGCACGCGCCGCACATTTCCGTGGTGGTGCCCAACCACAACTACGGACGCTTTCTCGACCGCTTCTTCGGCTCGCTGGCCGCGCAGACCTTTTCGCCCGACGCGGTGGAAGTGGTCTTCGTGGATGATGCCAGCAGCGACGATTCGGTCCAGCGTGCCCGCGGCTGGCAGGCCGACGGCCCGTGGGCGGCGTTTCGCGTGCTGGCCCTGCCACGCGTGGGCAGGCCCGGCCCGGTGCGCAACGCCGGGGCAAAGGCCGCGCGTGGCTCCTTCCTGCTGTTCTGCGACCCGGACGACTACCTGGCCCCGGACTTTCTGCGTCATACCCACGCTGCCCTGACGGAGCCCTGCGGGCCGGACGAGCAAACCCGCGCCCCCGGCCCCCTGCCCGGTCCGCACATCGCCTGCGTGGACTACATCGAGGAATCACCCGCCGGATCGCGGGTGGTGCGGGTGCCGGACTTTCATCCGGACCTGTTGCGCACCCAGAACCTGTTCCCCACCACGTCGCTGATGCGGCGCGAGGTGTGGCAGGCCAGCCGGGGCTTTCGCACCGCAACGACATACGAGGACTGGGACTTCTGGGTGCAGGCGGCCATGGCAGGGTTCGGCGTGGTGCGCGTGGCGCAGCCGCTGCTGCACTACGTTTTCCATGACGCCAACTACTCGCACGCGGCCCGCGCCGACGACGGCAGGGCCAAGGCGCGCATCGTGCGCGACAACCCATCCTTCTTCGAATCCGAGGTGCGGGCCTGGGCGCGCGCCCTGCTGTGCGGCGAGCCGTGGGCCGTCCCCTTCACGCGGGGGGTCATTCCCCGCGCCGCCGACATCCGCGCCCTGCGCGAACTGTTCATGGCCCGCATGGGCGCAGTGCGGGCGGGAGAGATTTTCTCCCGCGCGGGCCTGTAGCGGGCAATCCTCCTTCTTCCCTTGCCCCTTTCGTTCCGGCAAGGAATCCCACCGCCGCACGTCCACCTTCCCGACACAACGGACCAAATGAAAAGTCGGGAGGAGCGGCAGCCGTTATGTGAGCGCATACATCGCCCCGAAGGGCGCGAAGCGGGGCCGTTGGCGAGATCGCGAGTCCTACGGTCATTGTACGCAACGCGCGAACATTACGGATGCCGACAGCAACGTTGGGGGTGCGAGGGAAGGAACCCTTTGCGGCAGCCGTTAGGCGAGCGCGAAGGCCGACTCGAAAGACACAATGCGTGACCGTTCGGTCACCTCGCGAACCCACGGATATGGTGCATGACGCGCGAGTCTTACGGATGGCGACCGCAGAGCGAAAGGTTCCTTCCCCCGCGTTGTTTCCAGCGTTTCCCTTCCTACTCCAGATCGTACTTCTTCAGTTTGTTGTGCAGGGTGGCGCGGGTGATGCCCAGACGGCGCGCGGCCTCGCTCTTGTTGTCGCCGGTTTCGCGCAGGGTGGCGATGATGGCCCGGCGTTCCAGATCCTCCAGCGACAGCCCGGCATAGGGGGCCAGCCCGTCGCCGTCGGCGGTGGCGTTCCCCGCACCCGCCCCGGCGTTTGCACCGCTTCCGCTGTCTCCGCCGCTTCCGGCAGTCCCGTTCCCTCCGCCTCCGAAATGCAGCGGCAGTTCGCGCTCGGTCACGTAGTCGCCGGTGGCCAGAATCACGGCGCGCTCGATGGCGTTTTCCAGTTCGCGCACGTTGCCCGGCCAGTCGTGGCGCAGCAGCATATCCATGGCCTGCGGGGTGAACCCCTTGAGGTGCTTGCGGTTCTTTTCGGTGTACCGATCCAGGAAGAACGCGGCCAGCAGGGGCACGTCGCCCGCGCGCTCGCGCAGGGCGGGCACGTGCACGGCAATGACGTTGAGCCGGTAGTACAGGTCTTCCCTGAACCGCCCCGCCGCCGCCTCTTCGCGCAAGTCTCGGTTGGTGGCGGCAATGACCCGCACGTCCACGGTGAGCGGCGTGTCGCTGCCCACCCGCTGCACCTCGCCCTGTTGCAGGGCGCGCAGCAGTTTTGCCTGCAACGTCAGGGGCATTTCGCCTATCTCGTCCAGAAACAGGGTGCCGCCGTCGGCCTGCACGAAGCGCCCTTCGCGCCGCCGGTCGGCCCCGGTGAAGGCCCCGCGCTCGTGGCCGAACAGTTCCGATTCCAGCAGGGTTTCGGTCAGCGCGGCGCAGTTCACGGTGACCAGCGGACGGCTGCTCCGGTGACTGGCCGCGTGCAGGGCGCGGGCCACCAGTTCCTTGCCGGTGCCCGATTCGCCTGTAATGAGCACGGTGGCCTCGGACGGGGCCACCGTGGCGATCATCTCCACCAGTTCGTGCATGGGCGCGCTGCGACCGATGATGCCGTGCGGCGCGCCCGGCGCCCCCGCCCCACCCTGCGACGACAGCCGCTCGCGCAGTTCGCGGTTTTCGCTGGCCAGGCGGGTGTGATCCAGCGCCCGTTCCAAGGTGTGGCGCAGCACGTCGAAATCCAGCGGCTTGATCAGGTAGTCGTAGGCCCCGGTGCGCAGTGCCTCCACGGCGGTATCCACCGACGAGAAGGCCGTCATGATCAGCACGGGCGTGGCCGGGTTCCAGTCCAGGATGTGGTGCAGCGCCGCTATGCCGTCCATGCGGGCCATGCGCACGTCCATGAGCACGGCGTCCCAGGCGCGCTGGCGCACCTTGTCCACGGCGGAATCGCCGTCGTCGGCCTCTTCGGTGGCGTAGCCCCAGCCGCGCAACATGGTGCGCAGCATGGAGCGGTGCGCCGCGTCGTCGTCCACGATGAGGATGGTGGCGGTGCTCATGGCTTGTCATCCTTTGCGGGATTGCCGACCCGGGTTGAAGCTGCGCGCGCGCCGGATGTCGAGGACGCACCGGATGCGGAGGGCGCGGCGGGGGATGCCGCCGGGGCGGTGGCGGAAGCGGCATCATCCGCGCCGGGGCCTGCCGCGTCCTGCGCGTGCCCCTGCCCCGTCGCCTGCTCGGCGGGCAGCAGAAAGGTGATCTCCGTGCCCTGACCGAGGGCGGACCGCAGCGAAACCTCGCCGCCGTGAGCCTCCACGATCTTGTGCACGATGGCGAGGCCGAGGCCCGTGCCCTGACTTTTGGTGGTGAAATAGGGGTCGAAGATGGTGGCCAGATGCTCCGGCGCGATGCCGGTGCCCGTGTCGCGCACCGCAACCGCAATGCGGTTGCCCGGCGCGGCGGCAAGGCGCACGGACAGCTCCCCGCCGCTCGGCATGGCCTCCAGCGCGTTCAGGAACACATTGAGCAGCGCCTGCGAGAAGCGGTCCGGGTCCAGAAGCGCGCGGGGCAGGCTGCCGACCGCGCCGTCCTGCGCACCGGCCAGTGCATTGTCCGGGACACCTTCCGGGGCGCCGTCGGGCTCCACCCGCACGGTCACGCCCCGGTGGGCGGCGTCCTGCCGCACCAGCCGCAGCACGTGGTGCACCAGGAATCCGGCGTCCACCGGGCGGGGGGCGATGTCCGAGGGCCGGGCCAGCCCGATGAGGTCGGAGATGACCCGGTTCAGCCGTTCCACCTCCTGCACCATCACCCGCGCCGCCTCGCGGTCTTCGCTGCCCTCGTCGAAGCGGCTGCCGAAATAGGTGGCGTAGCCCTTGATGGAGCTGAGCGGGTTGCGCAGCTCGTGGGCCACCCCGGCGGCCAGGCTGCCGATGGCGGCCAGCTTTTCACGGCGGCGCACCTCGTCTTGCAGGCGGCGCACCTCGCGCAGGTCGCGCAGGATCAGGATGGCCCCGGCATCGGCGGCATCCCCGGCGGCAATGCGCACCCCGCGCACGCTCATGGGCACGGGCGGGCCGCCCACCACGGGGCAGTCCAGGGTCACCTCCGCCCCCAGGGACGGGGCGGCATCGGCGTCCCCGCCGTCCGGCGCACCGCCGGTCAACCGCCCGGCCAGCTCCGCCAGCGGGGCGGGCAGCACCGCTTCCGGCGCGGCCCCGGCGGGCACCGCACCGCCCAGACGCAACAGGTCGCGCGCCGCCGCGTTGCAGGTGGCCACGCGGCCCGCGCCGTCCAGCACCACCAGCCCGTCGGGCAGGCTGGTGACCACGTGCAGGGCGAAGGACTGGGCCTGCCGCACCAGCCGCCGCGAGGCGCGGGCATGGCGCGACCACAGCAGCGAAAGCACACCGGCCCCGCCCAGCAGGGCCAGAATGGACAGCATGACCAGGGTATGCTGGCGGTCGGACGCGCGGGCCGCATCGAAGGGGGCCGTGTCCAGCGCCACGATGATGACCGGGGGCGGGGCGTCGCGCTCGGCCAGCGTGTCGGCCTCCATCTCGCGGCGCAGCCAGCCGGGCATGGACCCCATGCCGGATTCCGGGCTGCGCATGCCGTGGCCCATCATGTGGCCGCCCATGCCCATATGGCGCGCCGTGGGCCGCAAGGGAATGAAGGTGCGGTACACCAGAAAGGCGCGCTGGCCGCCCGCCTCCATCAGCCGCCAGCCTACCTCGTCGCGGGGTTGCTGGCGCACGTCCCCCCCATCGCGCCCATCGCGCCCGTCGCGCCCGTCGCGCCCCAAAGGAGCGGGCGGCGGGGGCACGGCCAGGGCCTCCATGGTGGCCGGGTCGGCCAGGGAGCGGCCAACCCACTGCGGGTCGCTGTGGGCCAGCACCACGCCCTGCCTGTCGGTGACGGCGATGAACTGGATGTCCGGCTGGTCGGCCATTTCCTCCAGCAATATCTGCAAGCGCAGCTCGCCCCCGGTGCGCCCGCGCAGGCCGGTGCGCGCACCGGCCTCGAAGGCCCGGATCAGCGAAGCGCCCTTTTCGGACAGGATGCGGCGCATGGATTCCTGCTCGCCATCATGGTTCAGCACGGTAAGCACGGCCAGCACCAGGGCCAGGGCAACCGTGGCCCCGATGATCAGCCACGGCGAGGGCAGGCTTTCACCCCCGCCCCGACGGCCGCCGCGCCCGCCACGCCCGAACAGGCCAGATTGGCCCTCGCGTGCGGCAGGCGGGGCCGCGTCCGTGCTGTCCGTCCTGATCGTATTGCTTGCGTTGTCCTTCGGCATGGAAAGTTTCCTTGCGGTGCGCGGTACCCGCCGGGGGCGGGGTGTTCGAATCCGCGACACCTGTTCGATTTTCATACGCCATCCCGAGGGTAGCGTATAGTTTTTATACATCTGATCGGTTTTCGTGCAGGCCTTGCGGGGGCCTTCCGGGTGCGGAAAATGAAATTTCAACCTTCAATCACGGCATGTTACACGCATATTCCGCGCCTTGGCACGCCGGTTGCTTTTACCGGGGCAAGCAACAAGCGCACCAGCCCCGCACCACAGTACATGGCCACGCCATCCACGGCGGATGCAGCGAAGACGCCAGGCGGGGCGGCAACGAATCAACACAGGAGCACACATCATGAAGACCAAGCATCTCGTCCTCGGCACCGTCGCCCTCGCGGGCCTGCTCGCCATCACCGGCATCACCGACAGCGCCTTTGCCCGCATGGGCGGCATGGGCGGCATGGGCGGCCGCTGCGCCACCGGCGCGGTGTACAACTCCCTGACCCCGGAAAAGCAGGCCAAGTACGACGCCATATACAAGGAAGCGGACGCCCGCATCCAGCCGCTGAAGGACAAGGCCTGGGCCAAGCACACCGAACTGAACGCCCTGTCCGGCAACCCCAACACCAAGCCGGAAGCCATTTCCAAGCTGACGGGCGAACTGTCCGACCTGCGCACCCAGATCCGCAAGGAATACACCGCCCTTGACGAACGCCTGGAAAAGGAAGTGGGCGTCAACCCCGGTTATGGCCGCATGGGCCACATGGGCATGGGCGGCGGCATGATGGGTGGCCACGGCATGGGTCATGGTGGCATGGGTGGCGGCATGATGGGCGGCCAGGGCATGGGCCACGGCCCCATGCATGACGGCCAGACGCCCCAGTCCAACCAGTAGTCCGGATACGGATGAAATCTCCGGGGCGCACCTGCCAGCCTTCACAGAGGACTTCCCACCTCCGCGCCCCGCATGACTGAAACAGAGAGCCGCCGACATCACCGGATGTCGGTGGCTCTTTCCGTTTGGCGTGCCGCGCGTTCCCCGTCCCGCCCTGCCGCCATTCCGCCCTGCCGCCATCCCGCCCTGCCGCCATCCCGCCGTGCCCCTGCCGCCCGCCAGGCCCCGGCCCGTCTGGACGCAAGAGCGACCGCTCCACTCCGACCCGGCGCGGGGTTGATTTCTGGCATTCCAGCGCCTACAACCGTTCCGAATATCGAAAAATCATGCCTCACGACGGTACGGGTAGCGGGCCGCCCGCCCCCGCCGCCGCGCGACACAGCAGGAGCCTTTTCACCACACCGCACGACTCGCACCCACACCGCACCCGCCGGGACCACACCCGCGCGACGCCCAGGAGGAACCGCATGGAACAGCATCTTGATGCCCGCATCGTCGAGCGCGGCAAGGAATTCTTCAAGAGCATCAGCGGCGAGGCCCCGTCCATCTTCAACAAGGGCTTCTGGACCGGCAAGGTCATGGACTGGGCCATGCAGAACGAGGGCTTCAAGGTCCAGCTGTTCCGCTTCGTGGACGTCCTGCCCTACCTGAACACCTCCGAGGCGCTCACCCGCCACATCCGCGAATACTTTTCCGCCGACGGGGCGGACGTGCCCCCCGTGCTCAAGTGGGGCGCGGGTGCCGCCGGCTTCGGCGGGGCGTTCACCGGCATGCTCATGGGCAAGTTCATCCGGTCCAACATCGAAGGCATGGCCCGCACCTTCATCATCGGCGAAAACACCAAGGAAGCCATCAAGGGGCTGGCCAAGCTGCGCAAGGAAGGCTTTGCCTTCACCGTGGACCTCTTGGGCGAAGCCACGGTGAGCGAGGAAGAAGCCGACGCCTACCGCGACGGCTACCTGGAAGTGCTGGACGCCATCTCCAGGGAACACGCAAAGTGGGCCCCGCTGACCGATTCCACGGGCGGCACCTCCGGTCCCGGCGCGTCCCTGAGCGGGGGGGACTGGGGCCACACCCCCAAGGTGAACGTGTCCATCAAGCCTTCCGCCCTCTATTCGCAGGCCAAGCCCGGCGACGTGGAAGGGTCCGTGCAGGGCATCCTGTCGCGGATGGTGCCCATCTACCGCAAGATCGTGGAGATGGGCGGCTTTTTGTGCATCGACATGGAACAGCTGAAGTACCGCGAAATGACGCTGGAACTGTTCAAGCGGCTGCGCACCATGCCCGAATTCCGCGACTACCCGCACCTGTCCATCGTGCTTCAGGCCTACCTGCGCTGCACCGAACACGACCTGGACGAGCTGCTGGCCTGGGGCCGCGCCGAAAGGCTGCCCTTCGGCATCCGCCTGGTGAAGGGCGCGTACTGGGACTACGAAACGGTGATGGCCAAGCAGAACGGCTGGGAAATTCCCGTGTGGACCCGCAAGCCGGAATCGGACATCTGCTACGAAAAGCTGGCCCGCCGCATTCTTGAAAACAACGACCTCGTCTACTTCGCCTGCGCCTCGCACAACGTGCGCACCATTTCCACGGTGATGGAAACGGCCCGCGCGCTGAACGTGCCCGCCCACCGCTACGAATTCCAGGTGCTGTACGGCATGGCCGAACCGGTGCGAAAGGGCCTGAAGAACGTGGCCGGGCGCGTGCGCCTGTACTGCCCGTACGGCGAACTGATCCCCGGCATGGCCTACCTTGTCCGCCGCCTGCTGGAAAACACCGCCAACGAATCCTTCCTGCGCCAGAGCTTCGTGGACGGCGCGGAACTGGAACGGCTGCTGGAAAACCCGCAGGCCACGCTGGAGCGCGAACTGGCCGCCGCCCCGCCGCCGCGTTCCGCCCCGCCGGCTCAGCCCGGCCCCGACGGCCTGCCCCCGTTCGTCAACGAAAGCATGCTGGACCTGACCCTGCCCGCCAACCGCGCTGGCTTCGTGAACGCCATCGCGGAAGTGCGCGGCAAGGCGGGCGGGGTGATTCCGCTGTTCATCGGCGGCAAGGACGTGACCACCGACGACACCATCGCCTCCACCAACCCGGCCAAACCGGCGGAAGTCATCGCCCGGGTCTGCCAGGGCGGCAAGCCGGAAGTGGACGCCGCCATCGAGGCCGCCCAAAAGGCCTTCCCGGCCTGGCGCGACACATCCCCGGCGGACCGGGCCATGTTCCTGCACCGCGCGGCGGACATCGCCCGCCGCCGCATGTTCGAGCTGTCCGCCTGGCAGGTGCTGGAAGTGGGCAAGCAGTGGGACCAGGCCTTCCATGACGTGGGCGAGGGCATCGACTTCCTGGACTACTACGCCCACGAAATGCTGCGCCTGGGCACGCCGCGCCGCATGGGCCGCGCCCCCGGCGAACTGAACCACCTGTTCTACCAGCCCAAGGGCATTGCCGCGGTCATCGCGCCGTGGAACTTCCCCTTCGCCATCGCCATCGGCATGGCCGCCGCCGCCATCGTCACCGGCAACCCGGTGATCTTCAAACCGTCGTCCATTGCCTCGCGCATCGGGTACAACCTTACGGAAATCTTCCGCGAGGCGGGCCTGCCCGAGGGCGTGTTCAACTACGTGCCGGGCCGCAGCTCGGTCATGGGCGATTACCTGGTGGAACACCCGCAGGTGAGCATGATCTGCTTCACCGGCTCCATGGAAGTGGGCCTGCGCATTCAGGAAAAGGCGGCCAGGGTGCAGCCCGGCCAGATGCAGTGCAAGCGGGTCATCGCGGAAATGGGCGGCAAGAACGCCATCATCATCGACGACGACGCCGACCTCGACGAGGCCGTGCTGCAGGTGCTGAACTCCGCGTTCGGCTTCCAGGGGCAGAAGTGCTCGGCCTGCTCGCGGGTCATCGTGCTGGACCCCATCTACGACCGCTTCGTGGAGCGGCTCGTCAAGGCGGCGCAGGCCATCAAGATCGGCCCGTCGGAAGACCCGGCCAACTACATGGGGCCGGTGGCCGACGCATCGCTGCAAAAGAACATTCTGGAATACGTGAAGGTGGCCGAGCAGGAAGGCAAGGTGCTGGTGAAGCGCACCGACATTCCCGCAGAGGGCTGCTACGTGCCGCTGACCATCGTGGAAGGCATCAAACCGCATCATCGGATTGCACAGGAAGAAATCTTCGGCCCGGTGCTGGCCGTGATGCGCGCGGGGAACTTTGACGAGGCGCTGGCCATCGCCAACGGCACCCGCTTTGCCCTGACCGGCGGCGTGTTCTCGCGCAGCCCCGAAAACCTGACCAAGGCCCGCCGCGAATTCCGCGTGGGCAACCTGTACCTGAACCGCGGCTCCACCGGAGCCATGGTGGAACGCCAGCCCTTCGGCGGGTTCAAGATGTCGGGCGTCGGCTCCAAGACCGGCGGCCCCGACTACCTGTTGCAGTTCATGGACCCGCGCTGCGTGACCGAAAACACCATGCGCCGGGGCTTTGCCCCCATCGAGGAAGACGACGACTGGATCGGGTAGGGCCGACTCTGGCGGTTACGCCGACAAACCGGGGCGAACCGAAACGGACCAAAAGACAAGGGCCGCGCACTGCATGGTGCGCGGCCCGTTTTGTCTGCATGGGATCGGAAGAGGCACCGGGGGCGGGGCGTGTCACAATTTCGCGTCGGTATATACATTGTATTGACAATCGCGCCGCCCGGCTTTAGCCTTTCCGCACAGGAGGCCGCCATGGCAAGCACCGACATCATCAACCTGCGCGTTCCCCCGGAGCAGAAGGCCATCATTGATCTGGCCGCTGCGCTGGCGGGCAAGAACCGCACGGCCTTCATCCTTGAGCATGCCGTTCGCTCCGCCGAGGAACTGCTGCTGGAAAAGTCTCACTTCCAGCTTTCCACGGCGCAATGGGACGCCTTTCAGGCCGCGCTGGATGCACCAGTCCGCGACAACCCGGCCCTGAAGCGCCTGCTTGCCACGCCCGCTCCGTGGGATGACGACGAATGAACGGACGCATTGCCGCCCCGGAAGCTCTGACCCCGCGACATGACCTGACCGCGTTCTGCAGCGGCGAGCCCGCACTGGACGACTGGCTGCGAACGCGCGCGGCCAGAAACGAGGGCAAGGCCACCCGCACCTACGTGGCCTGCCTGCATGAAAAAGGCGGGCAGGTAGAACAGGGCACGCGGGTAGTCGGCTTCTATTCGCTGGCAGTGGGCAGCGTGGCCCACGAAATCGCCCCGGGCAGCATCCGGCGCAACATGCCCGACCCGGTGCCGGTAATGATTCTGGCCCGTCTTGCCGTAGACCAAGGCATGCAAGGGCGGGGAATTGGCAGGGCGCTGGTGCGCGACGCCCTGCTGCGCACCGCCCAGGCGGCAGGCATAGCGGGCATCCGGGCCATTCTGGTGCATGCGTTGCACGAACGCGCGGCGACCTTTTATGCAGGCTGCGGGTTCCACCCCTCTTCCGTAAGCCCGCTGACGCTGCTGCTGCGGATGGAAGAGGTGCAGCAATACCTGCACCCGCAGCGCACAGGATAAGGCTGAGTTCCACCCGCCACGCTGCTGCCATCAAACACAAGCGCCCGGCAATGGCATTGCCGGGCGCTTTCGTTTCCTTCAAGAGTGGGGGCGCTACACCTTCAGCGTGCCCCTGAAATCATCCCACTGCTCGATGCCCATGCGCTCGCACAGGGCGGCCAGGTCGTCCACCAGCCGGAACACGAAGTCGGGGCGGATGAAGTTGGCGGTGCCCACCTGCACGGCATGCGCGCCCACAAGCAGGAACTCCAGCACATCCTCTGCGCTGGTGATGCCGCCGATGCCGATGACCGGAATGGACACGGCCTTTGCCACCTGCCACACGCAGCGCAGGGCCACGGGCTTGATGGCCGGACCGGACAACCCGCCCACCACGTTGGCCAGCAGGGGCTTGCGGGTGTTGATGTCCACGCCCATGCCGGTCAGGGTGTTGATGCAGGACAGCACGTCGGCCCCGGCGTCTTCCACGGCGCGGGCCATGTGGGCGATGTCGGTGACGTTGGGCGACAGCTTGACGATGACCGGCTTGCTGCCCGCGCGCATCTTCACCGCTTCGGTCACCTTGGCGGCCTGGCGCGGGTCCTGGCCGAAGATCACGCCGCCTTCCTTCACGTTGGGGCACGAGATGTTCACTTCCAGCGCGGCCACGCCCTCTTCGGCGGCCAGCACGGCGGCCAGTTCGCCGAATTCGCCGGGGTCGCAGGCGTACAGGTTGGCCACGATGGGCACCTCGCGCCATGGGAGCTTGGGCAGGGTGGTGCGCACGAAGTAGTCGACGCCGTCATTCTGCAAACCCACGGCGTTCAGCATGCCGCAGGGCGTTTCGGCCACGCGGGGCATGGGGTTGCCCCGGCGCGGGGCCAGCGACAGGCCCTTGACCACGATGCCGCCAAGCTTGGTCAGGTCGCCGTAGGGGGTGAACTCCACCCCGTACCCGAAGGTGCCCGAGGCGGTCATGACCGGGTTGTTCAGGGTCAGCGGGTGCAGACCGCCGGGAAGGGTAACGTGCATGTCGATCATGACTTTTCAGATCCTATGTCCCAGATCCCAGGAGGGGCGGATTCCAAATGAGGATTTCGTTAGCGTTCGCAAGCCTGCACCGGCGCATCGGCAGCCGTGGGCGGGGCGGCGGTTTCGTCGTCGAAGGTGATCTGCTCTGCCCAGAACACCGGGCCCTGGGTGCAGGTCTGCACGTTGCCGCCCGCCCTGGCCGGGTCGGGCCACTGCTCGGTGGTGCGGCACACGCAGCCCAGGCACGCGCCCACGCCGCAGGCCATGCGCGTTTCCAGCGAAAGCTGCGTGCGCACGCCGTATTCCAGAGCGAACGAGCGCACCGTGCGCAGGAAGGGGGTGGGCCCGCAGGCCAGCACCAGCCCGTTCTGGTCGCGGAATTCACGCATCCGGCGGCCCATGGTCTCGATGAACCGCGAAAGGTCTTCGGGGCCTTCCTCGTGGTGGCTGTCGGCCATGATCTTTTCGTTGATGCTCTCGAAGGGGTAGCACCCCAGCGGCATGCGGTGGCCGAAATCCATCCACAGGTTCCACGGCTTGGGGTGGGTGTGGGCATAGCCGATGAACGGCGCAATGCCGATGCCCCCGGCCAGCATCAGGGTGGGGGTATCCGGCTCCATGGCGAAGGCGTTGCCCAGCGGGCCCCACACGTGCACCACGTCGCCGGTGCGCAGCTGGGCAAGGCGCGCGGTGCCGCGCCCCACCACCTGGAAGAAGATGACCAGGTCGCGCGCGCTGATGCGGCAGATGGAAAAGGGGCGGGCCCACAGCATGTCCAGCGCCCATCCGGCGGGGCGCAGCATGACGAACTGGCCGGGCTTCCAGTCGGCCCACTGGGGGCGTTCCAGGCGCAGGGCGAAAAAGCGGGCCTCGCCGCCGGTCTGTCCGAAGGGAACAAGGTCGAGCACCGTCAGGTCGGTGCAGGCGGGTGTGTTCATGGCGGTGATGGTGTCCTCGAAAAAAATGTGGCCGCGTCGTGTGGCCGCCGGGGTGCGGGCGCACCCGGAGACAGCAACCGGGCGTGCCCCCCGTGCATACGGGTGTAGTCGGCGGGGCGGGCGGGGTCAAGCGGTGGAAAGTGGTGCGGAGCCGCGCGGGTGGTGCAAATGCGGGATTCCGGCCCGCCGGGGCTTCCGCGCAAGTCCGCCGACTGCAACCGACAGCGGGCGCCGCGCGGGGGAACAGGGACCAGTCCCGCGCCGCCGCCAGCGCATCCACCCGCACATCGCCGGAAAACCGCGCGGACCATTGCGGTTGCCATGCGGGCGTTCTATGGTTAGATGCACTGCTCCCCGTGCGGCCACCGCGACGCCATCCGTCCCCGCCGCCACGCTGCCCCGGCCAACCGGACCATCCGGATCACCTGGCCAGCCCCTTTCGCGGCCATTCCCGGCCTTTGCGCCCGGCGGGCAGCCCCCACGCATATTTCATCCCCCTTGCGGAGAATCATACATGTCCAGCAAGCCTTCACGCCCCGCATCCGGCCCCAAGGGTGCCGCCGCCACGGCCAAGCGCCCGGCAGGCAAGAAAAAATCCGGCAAGCCCGATACGGGCGACGCCCCCCGCTCGCGCGGGCGTGACGACCAGCAGTCTCGCCCGGCCCGCCCGACCCGTAAGGACAGAGACGCACAGGCCGAACGCGAAGACCGCCCCACCCGCCCCCGTCGTCCGCAGCAGGAAGACGGTCAGGACACGAAAAAGCCCGCCGGTCCGCGCGGCGGCAAGCGGCCCGGCGGTCCGCAGGGTGGCCAGCAGGGCAAGCCGTCCGACCGACAGTCCGGCAAACCGTCGGGCAAACGCTCCGGCAAGCGGGACAACGACGACTGGACCACTGATCCTCGTGGCGGGGACCGTCGTGATGGGGATCGTCGCCACGACAGGCGTGATGACCGGCGCGATGACAGGCGTGATGATCGGCGCGATGACCGGCGTGATGACAGGCGTGATGACCGTTCCGGCCCCCGCGCGGAACGTCCCGCGCGCCCCGCGCGTTCGGGCAATGCGCCCCAGTCCGCAGGCAGGGCCGACGAATTCGTGGACAACCGCGCCCCGGAACGCGAACACCACCGCACCCGCCTGAGCGATGCGGAACTGGCGGAACTGCTGCCCCCCAGCGTGTCCGCCGGGGCCGCCGCATCCGGCAGCGCCGCGCCTGACCATGCGGACAACCTGCGCACTCCCGAAATCCTTGCCCCGGCGGGCGACATGCAGGCCGCGCTGGCCGCATTCGCCGCCGGTGCCGACGCGGTGTACCTTGGCCTGAAGCACTTTTCGGCCCGCATGCAGGCGGAAAACTTCTCCACCGGCGAACTGGCCGCGCTGACGGACCTGGCCCATTCCGAGGGCCGCCGCATCTACGTGGCCATGAACTCCATGCTGAAACCCGGCGACCCCGGCGCCGCTGGCCGTCTGGTGGCCCGCCTGGCCCGCGACGTGCGGCCCGACGCGCTCATCGTGCAGGATCTCGGCATGCTGGACATCGCCCGGCAGGCCGGGTTCACGGGTGAACTGCACCTGTCCACGCTGGCCAACGTTACCCACCCCGCCGCGCTCACCGTGGCGCGCGACCTGGGCGCCAGCCGGGTGATCCTGCCGCGCGAGCTGAACATCGACGAAATCCGCGCCTGCGGGGCTGCCTGCCCGGACGATCTGGACCTTGAATTCTTCGTGCACGGGGCGCTGTGCTACTGCGTGTCGGGCCGCTGCTACTGGTCCAGCTACATGGGCGGCAAAAGCGGCCTGCGGGGCCGCTGCGTGCAGCCGTGCCGCCGCGTGTACCGCCAGAAGGGCCGCGAGGGGCGCTTCTTCTCCTGTCTCGACCTTTCGCTGGACGTGCTGGCCAAGACCCTGCTGTCGGTGCCGCACATGGCCTCGTGGAAGATCGAGGGCCGCAAGAAGGGGCCGCACTACGTGTACTACGCGGTGTCGGCCTACCGCCTGCTGCGCGACAATCCGGACGACCCCAAGGCCCGCAAGCAGGCCGAGGACATCCTTGAAATGGCGCTGGGCCGTCCCGGCACCCATTCGCGCTTTCTGCCCCAGCGCGGCGACGACCCCACCGCCCCCGGCGAGCAGACCAGTTCCGGCCTGCTGGCTGGCAAGGTGGGCCAGACCCCGGAAGGGGGCATCTTCTTCAAGCCGCGCTTCGCACTGCTGCCGCAGGACCTGCTGCGCATCGGGTACGAGGACGAATCGTGGCACACCACCCTGCCGGTGGCCCGCCACATCCCCAAGGCAGGCACCTTCAACCTGCGCCTGCCGCGCCACAAGACGCCCAAGCTGGGCACGCCGGTGTTCCTCATCGACCGCCGCGAGCCGGAACTGACGCGAGAGGTGCGCAGCTGGCAGGCCAAGCTGGAACGCCACCGCAGGGGCGGCGGCGAAGGCGGCGCGGTGGACTTCACCCCCACCTATCCCGCCCCCGGCAAGTCCGCCCGCCCGCTGGACGTGATCCTGCGCGGCTCGCTGCCGCATGGCCGCGAGGGCAAGGCCGGGGTACGCCCCGGCACGGTGATGGGCCTGTGGCTGTCGCCCAAGGCCCTGCGCGAGGTGTCGCGCACGCTGTACCCGCGCATCTCGTGGTGGCTGCCGCCGGTGATCTGGCCGGACGAGGAAGCCCAGTGGCTGCGCATGGCCCGCGAATCCGTCCGCGACGGCGCGCGCCACTTCGTGCTCAACGCCCCGTGGCAGGTCGGCCTGTTCGGCGATGCGCACGCCCGGCGCGACCTGGTGCTGACCGCCGGTCCGTTCTGCAACACCTCCAACCCGGCGGCGCTGGCCGTGCTGCGCAAGCTGGGCTTTGCCGCCGCCATCGTCAGCCCCGAACTGCCCGGAGAAGACATCCTGGCCCTGCCGCGCCAAAGCTGCCTGCCGCTGGGCGTGGTGCTGTCCGGCTACTGGCCCATGGGCGTCACCCGCCACCACCTGGAGGGGCTGAAGCCGGGCGAGCCGTTCAACAGCCCCAAGAACGAGGTGTTCTGGGCCCGGCGCTACGGACAGAATACCTGGATATACCCCGGCTGGCCGCTGGACATCGAGGACCGCCGGGGCCAGCTGGAAGCCGCCGGGTACACCCTGTTCGTGCGCATCGACGAGCACCCGCCCCTGACCGTGCCCGAGCCGCGCAGGACCAGTCCGTTCAACTGGGACATTCCGCTGCTGTAAGCCGCATCGCTCTTTCGCCAGACCGCATAAAAAAGACGCCCCCTGCCGTGGGGGCGTCTTTTTTATGCGCGCAAGCACTTCGCCCGGGCCATCTGGGCCTGCCAACGCTATGAGGATTTTTGTTCTCTGCCAAGGAAGGATGGTTTTTTTATGGAGAGAGTATACTCTTTCGTATTCGACCGGAATAAAAAATCACCCTGACGCTGGCAGAGGGCAAAAAGACCAGAGCGTTGGCAGGCCCTACCCGAACAGCCGCGTCAAATGCGCCCGGTACCGTTCGCAGTCTTCCTCGATGCGCGGGTTCTTGACCACATCATGGCTGCAGAAGGTTTGCAGCGGCGTCATGCCGAAAAACCGGAAGTTCATGTGCGCGGGAAAGAACAGGTCGTCCACGGTCTTGCCGCCGAACAGGTACTGCCCCGCATCGCCAAAGGCCTCGGCGGGCGCGTTGAAGGTCAGCGAGAGCATGTACTGCCTGCCATGCAGCGCCCCGCCCGAACCGTACTGCCGCTCCGGCGCGGAGCGGCTGCGGCCGTCGCCCTTGCACAGCCTGCCGTCGGTACCGGCGGAATAGACCTGGTCCATGTACCTCTTGCAGCTCCACGCAAAGCCCATCCAGTTCACCGGCGACTGCACGATGATCCTGTCCGCCCACAGGTGGCGGTCTACTTCCGCCGCCACGTCGTAAGGCTTGCTGGTTTCGGTCACCTGCACGGCGTGGCCCAGACCTTCCAGCGTGGTGCGGGCCAGTTCCACCAGATGTCGGTTCAGTGCGCCGGGCGAATGGGGATAGGGCTCGTGCCCGTTGATGATCAGGACGTTCATGGCAACCTCGCTGGGCTGTGCGCCCGCCCCGCAGGAATGCACTGCCGGACGCCGGGCGCGGTTTGGTCACTGTCTCCTGCATATCTTGCCGGACGGCATGGTCAAGCAGGCACTTTTTGGTGCGTGGGCTGGGGCGCGCCGAATGTCGGCTTCCGGGGCAACGGCAATGCGCCGCGCATCCGCCCCCCGCCCGTTCGCGGCACGACAAAAGACGCCCCCTCCGGCAGGTAGGGGGCGTCCTGTTTCGCGCGTCCGGGCTTCAGGCGGACCCGTGGGCGCGTGGCGGTCGAACGGGGTGAACGTTACGGAGCCAGCGTGGGGCCAAGCCCCATGGCCACGCCCAGCACCACGCCCATCAGCACGGCCAGGGCCAGACGCACCAGCACGGGCGGGCGCCGGTCGGGGCGGGGCTGGATGAGGGCAAGGGCGAACATGGCATGCTCCGTGTGGTTGCCGGGGATGGAGCGGGCGGCCAGGACCATCCCGAACCGCCGTCATGCTCCACCTGTCCGTACGCACCAACCGGCCACAGGGGCCGAGTGCATGGTCTGGACGCTACGGCGCACCGAATGATATGTCCAATTCGAATTTTCTCGCCAATCAATATGCAGGAGATATCAATAATGGAGCTGCGCCAGCTGCGCTACTTTCTGGCCGTGGCGGAAGAGCTGCACTTCGGGCGGGCCGCCCGGCGCATGCATGTTTCGCAGCCGCCGCTCAGCCAGCAGATTCAGGCGCTGGAAGAGGAACTGGGGGTGCGCCTGTTCGACCGCACCAGCCGCACGGTGCGGGCCACCCCGGCGGGCGAGGCCCTGCGCGACGACGTGCGCGGCCTGCTGGCCGGGCTGGACGCGGCGGTGGAGCGGGCGCGCGGCACGGCGCGGGGCGAGCGGGGGCGGCTGCGGCTGGGCTTTGTGGTCAGCGCGGCGGCCACGCGCTTTCCCCGGGCGGTGGCCGCCTACCGGGCGCGCTGCCCCGGCGTGCGGCTGGAACTGCGCGAAATGGGCACCCTGCTGCAATTGCGGCGCATCGAATCCGGCGAACTGGACGTGGGCCTCTTGCGCAATCTGGACGGCCTGCCGGAGGGCTTCGACCATGCCCCGTTCCTGCACGAGCCGCAGGTGGTGGCCCTGCCCGCGCACCATCCGCTGGCGGCACGCGAGACCGTACCGCTTGCCGCGCTGGCCGGGGTGCCGCTGATCCTCTATCCGCGCCGCGTGTTTCCGGCGGCGTACGACGCCATCATCGCGGCATGTCGCGGGGCAGGCTTCTCGCCCGAGGTGCCGCAGGAGGCGGTGGGCCTGAACACCCAGCGCGCGTTGGTGGCGGCGGGGGTGGGCGCGGCCATCGTGCCCGCATCCGCCCGCAGCGAGCCGCGCGAGGGCGTGGTGTACCGCGACGTGGCGGCAGGCAACGATGTGCCGGGAGGCGCGCCGGGCCTGCCCTATATCCGGCTGGACCTGGTGTGGCGGGCCGGGCGGGACGACGCCCTGCTGCGCGGCTTTCTGGACGTGGTGGGCGGCTTCGGCGGGGAAGATGACGGGGACGCGACAGGGGGCGACGCCGTCCCGTCCACCGGGGCGGGTTCCAACCGTGCGGAAGGAGAGGATGCGGAAGGAGAGGACGCGGCAGACTAGAAGACGCGCGGCACCCGCGCAGCCCCTCTCCCCCCTGCGGGGACCGGTACGGGCTACCCGCCCAGCCAGAGCACCAGCGGCGGGCAGAAGGTCACCAGCAGCAGGTCCACGATCAGCACCACCAGCATGGGCACGATGGCCCGGCTGATGGCGGAAAGCGGGATGCGCGCGATGGAGCACGACACCACCAGACACACCCCCAGCGGCGGGGTCAGCATGCCGATGGCCAGGTTCACCACCACGATGACCCCCAGGTGCACCAGGTCGATGCCCAGCGCGGGCAGCAGCGGCACCAGCACCGGCACGAACAGCAGGATGGCGGCGGTGGTTTCCAGAAAGGTGCCCACCACCAGCAGCAGCAGGTTCACCAGCAGCAACAGCACGATGCGGTCCCCGGACAGGGACAGCATCCACGCCGCGATGGCCTGCGGCAACCGTTCCAGCGCCATCACCCATCCGAACAGCGAGGCGGCGGCGATGATCAGCATGACCACGGCGGAGGTCACCCCGGCGCACAGGGCCAGACGCGGCAGGTCGCGCCAGCGCAGTTCGCGGTGGGCGTACAGCCCCACGGGCAGGGCATAGGCCACGGCCATGGCCGCCGATTCGGTGGCGGTGGCCACGCCGCCGATGATGGTCCCCAGAATGATGGCGGGCGCGCCCAGCGCCCACGCCCCGGAGCGGATGGCGGGCCACAGGGCCCGCGCGTCGAAGCGCCGTTCCGGCACCCGGCCCGTGCGCCGCGCCTCCACCACGCACAGGGCCACCAGCGAGGCGCCCATGAGCAGCCCCGGCAGCACCCCGCCCGCGAACAGCCGCCCGATGGAGGCCCCGGTCAGCGCGCCGAACACGATCATGGGGATGCTGGGCGGAATGATCACCCCGATGCACCCCCCGGCGGCCTGCACCGCGCCCGCCAGCGGGGCCGGGTAGCCGCGCCGGATCATGGCAGGAATGAGGATGGACCCCACCGCAGCCGTATCGGCGGCGGCGGAACCGGACACCCCGGCGAAGAACATGGCCGACACCACCGAAACCGCCGCCAGCCCGCCCGGCAGGTGGCCCACAAGGGCATCGGCCAGGGCCACGATGCGGCGCGAAATGCCCCCGGCGGACATCAGTTCGCCCGCCAGCATGAACAGCGGCACGGCCAGCAGGGGAAAGGAATCGGCCCCGGCGTACAGCCGCTGCACGGCCAGCATGGGCTCCAGCCCGACGGGCATGGTCAGCCCCTTGGCCAGCACTGCGGCAAAGGCGGCACCGCCCAGGGCCACGGCCACGGGCGCGTTGAGCGCGAACAGCAGCACCATGCCGCCGAACAGGATCAGGCCCACCATGTCAGCGGCCCTCCCGCGCGGGGGCGTCTTGTGCGGGGGCGGCGGGCATCCTGAAGGACGTGGACGCGACGGGAGATGCGGAGGACAGGAGCGGATCGTCCCCGGCCCTGCCCCCGTCCCGGTCCGTCACACCGCACGGCATCGCTGCGCCGCCCGTGCCGACAACGCCGTCAGAGCCTGTAGCGCCTGGCCACAGATGGGCCAGCAGGTCCGCCAGCCCGTGCAGGGTCAGCAGCGCGCCGCCCACGGGCACGGCCACGAAGACCACGGCCCGCGATACCCCAAGGGCCGCCGTCTGCTGCGGCAGCAGGAACAGGGCAAACCGCGCGCCATGCCAGGCCACGGCGGCGAAAAAGGCCACGCACACGCACAGCACCAGCAGCCGCGCCCGCCAGGCCCACTGCGGCGAAAAACGCGCCACCAGCGCGTCCATGCCGATGTGCGCCCGGCCCCGCCACGCCACCGACGCGCCGATGAAGGTCAGCTGCACCAGCAGGGCGCGGCCCAGTTCCTCCGACCAGAACAGCGAATTGTTGAAGGCATAGCGAAACACCACCTGCACGGTGAGCAGCCCGGCCATGGCCAGGGTAACCCCGGCCAGCCAGACGCGGGCCACGGCATCGCAGCGCGCGGCCACGGCCAGCAGCGCCCGCGTGACGGCAGGGCCGGGCCCCCGGCCCCCGCCAGTGTCCGGCGCTGTCGGCACCGGGGGCGATGCGACAGTGCGTCCAGCCGTCATTCCGCCCCCTGGCGCCCCACCGCCGCCAGCACGCGGGCCAGCATGTCGCGGGTGCGCGGTTCGGAAAACAGGGCGCTCTGGCGCAGCGCATCGGCGCGGGCGCGGAACGAGGCCAGGTCCGGCGCGTCCACCACCTGCATGCCCGCCTCGCGCAGGCGGCGCAGGTAGTCGGCGTCCTTCTGGCGGTTGTAGGCCCGCTGGTACGTGGCGGCGTCTGCCATGCACTGCATGACCAGCGTGCGTTCCGCCGGGGGCAGCCCGTTGAACCATGCCAGGTTGGCCAGGTCCGCGTGGGCGGAATACACGTGCCCGGTCAGTGAAAGGTATTTCTGCACCTCTGGCATGCGGTATTCCGCCATGACCCACAGGGGGTTTTCCTGCCCGTCGATGGTGCCCTGCTGCAATTCGGCGTAGATGGGCCAGCCCATGGGCGTGGGGTTGGCGCCAAGGGCGCGCCACAGCTCGCGGTGCAGAGTCGATTCCAGCACGCGGATCTTCAGCCCGCGCACGTCGTCCACGCTGCGCACCGGGCGCACGTTGTTGGTCAGGTGGCGGAAGCCGTTCTCGGAAAAGTGCAGCCCCTTCAGACCCACCCGTTCCAGCGCATCCAGCAGCGCCCTTCCCGCCGCCCCGTCCAGCACGCGGTCGGCCTCTGCCGCGTCGCGGAACAGAAAGGGGTAGTCCAGCACCTTCACCTCGGGCACGAACGGATCAAGCACGCCCAGGGTGATGATGGCCAACTGCACGCCGCCCAGTTGCAATTGTTGCAGGATTTCCGTCTCGGTGCCCAGGGTGCCGGAATGGTGCACCACCACCCGGTACGCCCCGTGCGAGCGTTCCTCCAGCAACTGCCGGAACCGCTCGGCGCAGACGTGCTGGGCCGAGCCGGGGGTGGTCACCACGGCCAGGGTCAGTTCCGTAGCCGCGCTGGCGGTGCGGGGCCATCCGGGCAGGATGGCCGCCAGACAGGCCAGCATCAGCCCAAGGGACGCCGCAAGGGCGCGCCCCCGGCGGCAGGCCCCGGCGAACGACAGCGGGCGGGAAAGACGGAGGGGACTGGGCTGACCGGAAGTGCGAAAACGACGGTGCATGGCAATCCTCGGCGGGTGACGGAAGGGGAACACGGCGGTCGGGGCAGGGTGGTGAAATTTCGGCCTCCGCATCGTAAACCCTACGGAAAGCGCACGATGACAAAGCGGCAACACCCTGCCTTCACAGGTTGAAATACCGATAGCCGCATGATAAGCATGCGATGCACGCGCGGCGGCAAAAGGCGGCCTGCTGCGTCCCGCAGCGTACCGCACCGCCTGCCGTGGCCAGGCTGGCCCCACGGCTGGCCCCACGCCTGCCCTGATGCGCGACAACGGGCGCGCACCATAGCCGCTCGCACGGCGGGGTTCAACCCCTGCCCCCGCCCCGCCGACCGCCCCCCTCTGCCTGGCTGCCGCGCCGGATATTCCGGATGGATGCAGCCTAGCACACAACGCCGCAACGCGCACCCGCGTCCCTGTGGCGAGGGTGGCGGGTGTGGCGAGTGTGGCGAGCGCGGCGGGAACGGTGAATGCGGAACACGCTCCGGGCGCACAGGGGCCTTCGCACCGGGGCTCGCCCCGTTGCCCGCCCGCCCCTTCGTCCGCACGCCCCGCCGCCGCGCATCACATCATTGCACCCATCGAGACACACCAAAGGATTTCCATGACCGAAGGCAACCTGACCCATCGCGACCTCGCCCGCCTGCTGGGCGTTTCCGAAACCACGGTCAAAAGCTACCGCCGCAAGTTTCCGGACTGCATCCCCGTGGCCAGCCAGGGCAAGCCCATCCGCTTCACGGCGGAGGCGGCGGCAGTGTCGCTGCGCATCCGCGACCTGTTCGAGATGGGCATGTCGGTGGAAGAGGTGCGGGCCCGCCTGGCCGCCGAATTCGCGTGGATAGCGCCGGAAGCCCCGTCCGGCGGCGACCGGGACGACGCGGAATCCGCAGAGCCCGCCGCCCCGCCGCAGCCCGCGCGGGTGGAACTGCCGCAGGACTTCACCCTGGCCGTGAGCAACCTGGCGAAAAGCATGGTGGGGCTGACCCAGCAGCAGAACGCCATCCTGAAGCGGGTGCAGCACATCGAGACCCTGCTCACCGCGCTGGCCCCCGCTTCCGGCGATGGAGGCGCACCGGGTTCGACCGGCCTGCAGGGCCGCCCCGCCTGGCTGGACGAGGCGCGGGCCCTGGCCGCGCGCTTCGAGTCCCTGCTGGGCGTCGTGGCCGGTTCCGAGGGCGGCGACACGGGGCACTCCGCCCCCGTGGGCACGCCCCGTACCGCGTCCGCCGCTCCCGCAACGTCGGCCCCGGTCACACCGGAGCCCACCGTGACGTCCACCGTGACGTCCACCCTGACATCCGGCGACGAGGCCACCGTCAGCGCGCCCGAGGCAGAAGCCGCCGCCCCAGCCCCGACTGGCCCGTCTGCACCGACTGGCCCGTCTGGCGGTCGGGTGGTGCCCTTCCCCGGCGGCATGGCCGCCCCGGCGTCCGATGCCCCCACCCCGCCGGACCCCGCCTTTCTCGCGCCGCAGGACCCGCCGCGCCACCTGCTGGCCCTGCCGCTGGTGGTGCAGTCGCCCCAGGGCGAATTCCTGGGCGTGGCCGGGCGGGCGCGGGGCCGGTTCTGCATCAACGACCTGAAGGCCATGCTGGCCTTCGCCTTCCAGCCGCCGGACCATTACGTCCTGCGCAGCGAACCGACCGAGGACGGCGGATGGTGGCTGACCCTGGAACAGCCCCAAGCCGAAGCTCCGTACGACGTGGTGCTGCTGGTGGACGAATCGGTCACCCCGCGCGGCAACCAGGTGGCCGTGGTGCGCCGCTACGTGGCCAACGGCGTGGAAAGCCACCCCACGGAAATCTACGGCTTCCTGCGCGCGGTGCAGGGCTAGGCTCGCCGCCCTCCACCCGAGAGCGCAACGCAGGCGGCGCGCATGGGCCGCCTGCCCCGGCGCCTTCCGGCAGGCACGCCTTGCGAGGGGGCGGGGTATCGCGCATGCAGCGGGCGTGGCCAGCGCAGTGTTGGCCCGTGCCGCGCCCCCGACGCGTCTGCGGACGCGTCTGTGAGCGTGTCTGTGGACACGCCTGCATACGCGCACATCCACCGCCGGACTGCCCCGCCTTGTGCCCCGGCACGCAAGATCCACGCCCGCAAGGGCCTTCCCCGCACTTCGCCACGCGGCCACGCCGCAGGACAGACGTTCATGAATCTCCCCTCCACCAGCCTCCGCGTCCGGCTCGTGCTGGCCTTTGCCCTGCTCATCCTTGCCCTGTCGCTGGTCCTTTCCCTGCTGGCGGGTTTCCGCTCCGGGCAGCAGGTGCGCGCCCAGATCGGCGACGTGCTGGCCGAAACCGCCTGGCAGATGGCCGACAAACTGGACCGGTCCATGTGGGCCCGGCGCGGCGAAATCAACATCCTGGCCGAACTGGACGCCCTGCGCCGCCCGGCGGACCCGCAGGCCATCGGGCGCCTGCTGGACCGGCTGCAAACGTCCCTGCCCGTCTTCTCGTGGGTCGGCTTTACCGATGCCACGGGCCGGGTGCTTGCTTCCACCGGGCGCATCCTGGAAGGGGCGGACATTTCCGCGCGGCCCGTCTTTTCCATGGGCAGCAGGCGCCCCTTCGTGGGCGACGTGCACGATGCGGTGCTGCTGGCCAAACTGCTTCCCAATCCCACGGGCGAACCCATGAAATTCGTGGACATCAGCGTGCCCGTGGCCACGCCCGACGGACGCCTGGCCGGGGTGCTGGCCGCGCACCTGAGCTGGGAATGGGCCCGCCAGATAGAGCGCACCATCTTCCAGTCGTTGCGGGTGGATCAGGGCATCGACCTGTTTGTCGTCGCCGCCGACAATACGGTGCTGCTGGGTTCATCGCCCGCGCCGGGCACGCCCCTGTCGCTCGACGCCGTGGCCCGCGCCCGTGCCGGTGCCATGGGGTGGAGCGTGGAACGCTGGCCCGACGGCAAGGACTACCTGACCGGCTACGCCACGGGCAACGGCTTCGAGGATTACCCGGGCCTCGGCTGGACGGTGCTGGCCCGCCAGCCCCTGGCCACGGCCCATGCCCCGGCTCGGGCGCTGGAACGCGACGTGCTGGCGGCGGGCCTGCTGATGGGCCTGCTGTTCGCGGTCATCGGCTGGTTCGTGGCCGGGCCGGTTGCGCACCCGCTGCACCGCCTGACCCAGGCCGCCGACCGGCTGCGCAACGGCGAGGACACGGAGATACCCGAACTGCGCGGCGTGCGTGAAATCGAGGTGTTGTCCGCCTCGCTGCGGGGCATGGTGGACGCCCTGACCCGCAAGCAGCACGCCCTGGACCGCATGGAGGCCATGGCCCTGCACGACAAGCTCACCGGGTTGCCCAACCGCCGCGCTCTGGAACAGCACCTTGCCCACGCCATGGGCCAGCCCCGCCGGAGTGGCCGGACGCTGGCGCTGCTGTTCATGGACCTTGACGGATTCAAGGCAGTCAACGACACACTTGGACATCAGATGGGTGACGCGCTGTTGCGGCAGGTGGCCGAACGGCTGCGTTGCTGCCTGCGCGATGACGACGTGGTGGCCCGGCTGGGCGGCGACGAATTCGTCATGGTGCTGCCTGGTCCGAAGGACCAACCCCGCGACGGCGCCATGCTTGTGGCCGGACGGGTGATCGCGTCGCTCAACGCGCCCTTCGACGTCGAAGGCAACGAGGTGCGCGTGGGGTGTTCCGTGGGCGGTGCCGTGTGGCCCGACGACGAGGACGATGTCTCCGCGACCCTGCATCTGGCGGATGCGGCCCTGTACACGGCCAAGCGCACCGGCAAGAACCGCTGCGTCTTTCACGGCCCGGACAGCGCCTGATCGGGGCATGACCCGGACCTCATCCGGACATGATCCGGCACGGCGCCATGGCGGGCGCAAGGCGCCTGTCGCCCGCCCGGCATCCCGCCCGGCACGCGGGCCGACACACGTTCGACGAATTGTAACATCCATGTGACGGGCGCGACACGAACCGGCGCGAGACAAGGATGATGAAACAGTACTCCCTGCGCAAACGGCTCGTCGTGGGCACCTGGCTGCTGCTGATCGTGGCGCTGCTGCCGCCCTATCTCTATTTCGACAAGACCCTGCGCCGCGACGTGCTGCTGGAGGCCAAGGCCCGCGCCGCCGAAGACGTGGACACCACCTACTGGCTGTTGCGCGAGCACCCGCGCTTTCCGTCATACCGGCACCTCAATGCCTGGGTCACGGAACTCTCGCGCCGCACCGGCACCCGCATCACCTACATCGTGGATGGCCACGTGCTGGCCGATTCCGACGTGCCCTTCGAACGTCTGTCCACGCTGGAGGACCACGCCAACCGGCCGGAGGTGGTGGAGGCCCGCACCGGCGCGCTGGGCACCGACGTGCGCTTCAGCGCCACCCTGGGCAAGGATTTGATCTACGCCGCCCGCAAGGTGGACGGCATAGCCGGGCTGGACCCCGGCACCCTGCGCCTGGCCCTGCCCCTGTCGGTGGTGCACGACCGGCTGGACCGCATGGAAAAGGGGCTGGTGTGGGCCTTCCTGTTCTCGCTCATGGCCAGCGGCGCGCTGGGCCTGGTGGTCACGCGGCCCCTGCTGCGCGGCATGGAAACCATGGCCATGGCGGCCCAGGCCATCGGCCAGGGCGAATACGGGCGCCGCATCCGCGACATACCGGGCCGCGAACTACGCCCCCTGGCCCATGCCATCAACGGCATGGCCCACAACATAGAGCAGCACCTGCACCAGTTGAACGAGCAAAAAGGACGGCTGGAGGCCGTGTTCAACGGCATGCACGAAGGGGTCATGGTGCTGGACGCCGCCGGGCGCATCGAATCCATGAACCGCGCGCTCACCGCCATGTTCACCGGCATTGGCAACAAGCTGGGGGCCACCCCGCTGGAAGCCACCATGAAGCCGGAACTGCAGCGCATGGTGGACGAAATGCTGGTTTCGCCCAACGCGCGCGGCACCAGCATGCAGACCGACCTGGGAGAGGGCCGCGCCTTCGAGATTTCGCTGGTGCCCTTCCGCGATGCCTCTGGCCAGCGCATGGTGCTGGTGTTCCACGACATCAGCGAGCGCGAAAAGCTGGAACGCATCCGCCGCGACTTCGTGGCCAACGTCTCGCACGAACTCAAGACCCCGCTCACCAGCATCAAGGGCTACGCGGAAACGCTGCTGGAGGCGCCGCCCGCCTCGCGCGACCAGATGTCCGCCTTTTTGCGCACCATCCTCAAGAACGCCAACCACATGACCAAGATGGTCAACAGCCTGCTGGTGCTGGCCCGCTCGGAGCACAAGGGCGACAAGGTGGCCCTGACCGGCGTGGACGCTGCGGAAGTGCTGCGCCAGACCGTGCGCGAACTGGAGCCGGTGGCCTTGCGCAAGGAAATCACGCTGGAAAACGGCGTGGGGGCGACCCCGCTGGTGGTGCTGGCCGACCGCGACGGGCTGGTGGAGGTGTTCCGCAACCTGCTGGACAACGCCATCAAGTACAGCCCCCCGCAGACGCGGGTGGCCGTTTCCGCCACCGCCGCCGACGGCAGGGTGACCCTGTGCGTGAGCGATCAGGGGCCGGGCATTCCGGAAAAGAGCCGCGAACGCATCTTCGAACGATTCTACCGCCTGGACCGCGACGGCGACGGCACCAAGAACGGCAGTGCGGGCCTGGGTCTGGCCATCTGCCGCCGCATCGTCATGAGCCACGGCGGCGACATCTGGGTGGAAAGCCCGCTGGATGCCGCCACCCGCACCGGGGCCGCCTTCTTCGTGATGCTGTTCTCCCCCCGGCCAGAAGACGAGGGGCTGGACGGCAACGGTGCCGGGCTGGATGGTGGAGGTGCGGACGGTACTGATGCGGATGATGCCGGACCAAATGATGATGGTCAGGACGGCGACCGAGGCACCCCGACAGTGCTGCACGCCGCTGCCCCCGCGCCCGTGTCCGCGCCCGAGGCAGACGCATCCGGACCGGGTGTGCCGCACGACGCGGGAACGGACGGCCCGGGCGGACCGCCGCGCAGCGCGTGATGGCCGTGTCCGCTCCCCCTTGTGGCCGCAGGCAGCCTTCGCCCAATGCCCTAACAAAGCTGCTACGGCTGCGGGAGGACAACCGGCCCGGCTGGCCCGGCTGGCTCTCAATTGGCTCGACTGGCTCGACTGGCTCAATTGGCCCGACTGGCCACTTCAACGGACACTATCCCGGTCACGCCGGGTCATACGGGGACGCCGCAGGGCGTCCCCCTTGCGTCGGGGCGTGCGGAGCGCGTCGGAAGCGTGCGGGGCAGCGGCGCACGGTGCAAGGGACGGGGATGCGCGGGGGATGGCGCGGCGGGGGCCGCCACGGGGCGGCTGGCACCGCACTGGCGCTCGGACACAGGCGCATCGGCATGCGCCGGACGCAACAAGCCCGCCACTGTCGCGCGGGACGCGATAACGGCGGGCAAGGCACGGAATCGTGGAACAGAAGGGGTCGCCGCACCTCCGTCCGGCATGCGCGGGCATGCAGCGGTGGGGGATGGGGCCATGGTCGCCAATACGCGGTGCGGGACGGAGGCTATTTCATGCGGTAGGTGATGCGGCCACGCGTCAGGTCGTACGGCGAAAGCTCTACCTTCACACGGTCGCCGGGCAGGATGCGGATGTAGAACTTGCGCATCTTGCCGGAGATGTGGGCCAGCACTTCGTGGCCGTTTTCGAGCTCCACACGGAACATCGCGTTGGGCAGGGCTTCCTGCACAACGCCGTCAACCTCGATGGCATCTTCCTTTGCCATGGTTCCTCCGTCTCGTTCTCTCGCACCCCGTGCGGGCGGGGCAAAACAACTGCACCGCCATTCCACATAATGCCGGTTTTGTCAACAAAACCGCGCCACGCAAGGGTTCGCGCCCGGCTGCAGGACTGCGGAACCGGACCATGCGTTGCCGCCGTGGCCCGGTTGTCCACCCGCGCGCGGCCTTGCCGTCGAGAAAACACCGGCGGGGGCCGGAAGAAGCCGGAAACCGCCCGCAGGGAAAGGAAGAATCACGGCAGCCATGGCCCTGCTGTCCATCGGATGCGGGGCGGCAACGGGCCGAAAGCGAGGCCGGAAGCAGGCCGTCCGCGCCGGGCGGTCCTGCCCGCGCCGCAGTGGGCGCAGGCGGTCACCCCCCGCTATCCGGCGGCAGGCCCTTCCGCCGCCCCACGGTTGCGCAGCAGCAGCCACATCCCCACGCCGAACAGCGGCAGGCACAGCACCTGGCCCATGGTCAGCCAGCCGAAGGCCAGGTAGCCCAGTTGCGGATCGGGCTCGCGCACGAATTCCACGGCAAAGCGGAAGATCGCATACAGCACGCCGAACAGGCCGGACACCGCGCCCACCGGGCGCTTGCGCCCGGAAAACCACCACACGGCGGCAAACAGCACCACGCCTTCCAGCACGGCCTCGTACAACTGCGAGGGATGACGGGGAAAGGGGCCGCCGTCGGGAAACACCATGGCCCACGGCAGCGTGGTGGGTGCGCCCCACAGCTCGCCGTTGATGAAGTTGCCGATGCGGCCAAAGAACAGCCCCGGCGGAATCAGCGGCGCCACGAAGTCCACCACGGACAGGAATTCGCGCTCGGCGCGCCGGGCGTACAACCACACCGCGAACAGCACCCCCAGCAACCCGCCGTGAAACGACATGCCCCCGTGCCAGATCTGGAAGATGGCCGCGGGCTGGCTGACGTAGTAGGCCAGATCGTAGAACAGGATGTAGCCCAGCCGCCCCCCCAGCACCACGCCGAAGATGGCCCAGGTGACCATGTCGTCCACCTGCTGCGGGTGCCAGCCACTGCCGGGCTGCGCCGCGCGGCGGCGGCCCAGCCACCAGCCGGAGATGAAGCCGAACAGGTACATCAGCCCGTACCAGCGGAACTGCAACGGGCCAATGGAAACGGCCACGGGATCTATGCGGGGATATGCGAGCATCGGGACTCCCGGTGATGCTTGGGTTGCGGAAAAGGGACACGGGCCGGGCGCGGCAGGGGACCACGAGGCCGCGTAGGCTCGCGTGGCACAACAGCGCGCCAGAGTAGCGCCGGGGTAGCGCCAGGCGGCGCCAGACCATGCCCCCACCACGACACGATATGGCACGGCAGGGTACGGCGCAGGCCACGCGTGGGGCGCGATATCCGAGGCTGTGGTACGACCAGTGCCCGCTTCCGTCAATGCCGAGCCGGGCCGAGCCGGGCCGAGCCGGGCCAGGCCGGGCCAGGCCGGGCCAGGCCGGATGCGGAACCGTCATCACACGGGCGGCAAACCGCCACGACACCCGGCCCGGGGGAATGTATCCGGCCGACAGGCAGCCGCCTTCCCCCCTCCCCACGAGACCACCGGCAGGCGCCGCGCGTCTCCCCGCCCGGCCCGTACATCCCGCGGGGATGCGTCCCGCACGCCCGGCCTCCCTCGAACATGCCGCCCGTCCCGCCCCCCGGCCAGCCCGGCGCACTCCACCCACCGCACGAGCCCACGCGCCTCACGCGTTCCGGGAATCCGGCCAGTTCGCACGAAATGCGCACAACGCTGTTGACAACCCGAGGGGTTTCGGGCAAGAACCTACTTCCGCTTGGGGCTGTAGCTCAGTTGGGAGAGCGCTTGAATGGCATTCAAGAGGTCAGGAGTTCAATTCTCCTCAGCTCCACCAGAATTTCGCAGGGGTTATCCGAAAGGGTAACCCCTGCGCCTTTTTGCGTTCCACACGCCACACGGGGGAGGGCAACATGGCATTCGGCACCTGGTTCACCTATTTCCTGCTCATGACGGCCATCGCGTACACGCCGGGGCCCATGACCATGTTCTCCATGTCCACCAGCGTGCGCAACGGCTTTGCCCGCACCGTGCCCGCCATTGTGGGCGGCTCGTGCGCCTACTGCGTGCAGATGGTGGTGGTGTATTTCGGACTGGGGGCCATCGTGCAGGGTTCGGTGGTGGTGTTCAACTGCATTAAGTGGGTGGGGGTGGCCTATCTGGTGGTGCTGGCCCTGAAGAACTGGCGCGCCGTGCCCATGGCCGGGGACCAGGGCGATGCACACCCCGCCCCGACCCCGCGCAGGCAGTTCTGCCTGGGCTTTGCCACGGGCATGTCCAACCCCAAGTCCATTCTGGTGTTCACCGTGCTCTTTCCGCAGTTCATCGAACCCGCCCACTACACCGCGCATTTCTGCATTCTGGCGGGCAGCTTCTTCGTCATTCAGGGCAGCAGCGCGGTGTCGTACGCCCTGTTCGGGGCGCGGGTGTTCCGCTGGCTGCGGCGCCGGTCGCTGGAGCACCTCCAGCACAAGGCCACGGCGACCATCCTGTTCGGCGCGGCGGGCATGCTGGCGGTCAGCAGACGGTAGGACGGCGACAGGAAACGACAGGGCGGGGGCAGGCCGGCCCGTGCCGCAGCAGTGCCCCCCAACCCGACGCGGGGCGGCGCATCCTGCAGGCCCGGCATACCGGGCCTGGCGAAATAGCACCCTGACGAAATACAAGGGCTGACGACGTATCGTCCCTGACGAAATACCGCCCCTCGCCCCGCCCGGTGCTTCGGCCACACGCCATCCCACCTACGGCATGGCTGCATCCGGCCCCGCTCCGAAACCATCCCCCGCACATCACTCGGGCACCATGGACACGCCCGCCCCAAAAAAGGCCGCCGTGGCCGCCTCGTGCGCCGTCTGGCGGCCTTTTCCGCCATCCCCCCTCGCCGTCTTGACTGTGCGTTCAATTCATGAAATGGGGCGCTTCGCGCACCGTTGCCCTCACGCTCCCGCTCCCGGCAATCTTCCCCATCCCCCTCCCCACGCGCGTTCACCCGACCGTCTGCCGGCGGTCGGGAATCCGTTACGCATTCCCGGCATGGCGCGGGTTATACTTCCCGCGCATCCGGCGCCCCCATACAATGATTGCCGTTCGCTCCCAACTCCGGGCCATCGGTTCGCATCCCGCGCGGCGGCGCCGCCCCGCCCCCTGTGCGGGCACGCCATGGCCCGTCGCGTGCGGCACACCACAGGAGACCCCCATGCGCTCCATCAAGCTTACCTTGCTCGTGGGCCTTTGCCTTGCCGTCATCGTTCCCTTCGTGGTCATCTATTCCATCATCCACGCCCGGGTCAGCGACCAGGCCGTGGCCGCCTTTTCCACCGCCACCCGCAACGAGATCACGCAGGTGGACCGGGCCATGGGCTTTCTGCTGGACGACGCCCGGCGCAACGCGGCCATGCTTGCCGCCAGCCCCCTGAACGAACTGATCGACGAACGGGTGACCAGCTACCTCGGCCCCGAGGAAAAGCCCCGCACCCCCGCCCCGGACGATGCCTACGGCCAGCAGATGAGCCCGCTGTTGCAGTGGATCAAGGCCTCTCATCCCAGCTACGACAGCGTGTACATGGGCACCCGCTGGGGCGGCAACGTGCTCAGCAACGTGCAGGGCACCCGCAAGAGCTACGACCCGCGCACCCGGGTGTGGTGGCAGGTGGCGCTGAAGGACACCTCGCAACCGCAGGTCACCGCCGCCTACAAGGGCACCACCGGCGATGCCATGATCAGCGTGGCCAAGGCGTACGTGCGCGGCGGCGAGGCCGTGGCCGTGGCCGCCATAGACCTGACCCTGAACGAACTCTCCGACGCCATGTCCACCATCCGCCTGGGCAAAAGCGGCTACGTGCTGCTGGTGCAGGGCGACGGCACCGTCGTCGCCAACCCGCGCGACAAGGCCATGAACTTCAAGAACATCGCCGACGCGGGCGACCCGGCCTTCAAGACCCTGTTCGATCTCGGCTCCGGCTCGGCGCAGGTCTCCATCGGCGGCACCCGGTGCCTGGCCGAGGTGTTCACCTCGCCCAGACTGGGCTGGCGGTTCATCGGCATCATCGACAGGGCCGAGGTGCTGGCGGGGGCCAACGACCTGCTGTTCCAGATCGGCATGGTCATGGCCGTGTCCGTGGTGGTGATACTGGCGGCGCTGGGGCTGTTCATGGACCGCCTGGTGGTGCGCGGGCTGCTGCGGGTCACCGCGTTCCTGCGGGGCATCTCGCAGGGGGACTACGCGACGCGCATCGGCCTTGCCCGACGCGACGAGATCGGCCAGATCTACACCGCGCTGGACGAGATGGCCGCCACGCTGGAAGGCAACATCGCCGAAATCACCCACAAGACCGAAGAGGCCGAACGCCGCGCCCGCGATGCCCAGGAGGCGTCGGGCCGGGCTGAGGCCGCCTGCGCCATGGCCGAGGTGGCCCAGCGCGAGGGCATGCAGGCCGCCGCGCTGCGGCTGGAGGACGTGGTGGCCCACGTTACCGCCGCCTCCGCCGAAATCGCCCGCCAGACCGAGGAAATCCGCCACGGAGCAGGGGTGCAGGGCCAGCGCATTGCCGAAACGGCCACCGCCATGGAAGAAATGAACGCCACCGTGCTCGAGGTGGCGCGCAACGCGGGCAAGGCCGCCACCGAAAGCTCCGCCGCCAGGGACAAGGCCGTGGACGGCGAACGCACCGTGCAGCACTCCATGGAGGCCATGCGTGCCACCCGCGACCGCACCATGGGGCTGAAGGCCAACATGGACAACCTGGGCCGCCAGGCCGAGTCCATCGGCACCATCATGACCGTCATCGAGGACATCGCGGACCAGACCAACCTGCTGGCGCTGAACGCGGCCATCGAGGCGGCGCGCGCGGGCGATGCCGGGCGCGGGTTCGCCGTGGTGGCTGACGAGGTGCGCAAGCTGGCCGAAAAGACCATGGGCGCCACCAAGCAGGTGGGCGATTCCATCCGGGCCATCCAGGCCGAGGCGCGCCAGAACATGCAGGCCGTGGAAGGCGCTGTGCAGGACATGGAACGGGCGGTGGAACTGACCGGAACCTCCGGCCAGGCGCTTGAGGAAATCGTGCGCGGGGTGGAAACCTCTGCCGACCAGATTCAGGGCATCGCCACCGCCGCCGAGCAGCAATCCGCCACCAGCGACGAAATCAACCGGTCCATCGACGAGATAAACCGCATCACCGCAGATACCGCCCACGGCGTGGCCCGCACCTCCGATGCGGTGCGCGAACTGTCGGAACAGATGGCCCTGATCGGGGGCATCATTCGAGAGCTCAAGGGCGCGAACTGAAAAGCGCGAGGGCAAGGGCGGCACACAGGCAGCCCAGCCCGAACCCCGCCGCAACGACAACGGGCCGGTCCACCAGGATCGGCCCGCTTGCTTTTGCCCGCTGGCGCTCGAGCCGCGGAGCTCGATCCATGATGCCCGTTGCAGCCACCACAGCCAGCCCCGCATGTGCAACCACGCGGCGGCCATGCCACGGCCACGCCAGTTGCCGGGCACACCCTGCCGGGGCGCGGCCGAGAGCCGTGGTCAGGGGCATCCGGCTTCGTCCCTCAACGGGCTGTGCCAAAAAAAGGACACCCCCCGGACCAGGTCCAGGGGGTGCTTGTTTTCGCCCGGCGGGTGCACGCGGGGCGCGGGGCAGGCGGGAGCATTCATGCCCGCCCCGCGCTTTCGGACGAAAGTCCTGTCACGCTACGGCAGCATCCACTTCAGCGGGTAGGCCTGGAGCATGGTCAGCACGCAGATGAACGCGGTCATCGCGACGGAGTGCCACAGGGTGAAGCGGAACAGCTGGCCTTCCTGGCCGACCATCTTGGTGGCCGCGGTGGCGACCGAGATGGACTGGGGCGAGATCATCTTGCCGGTAACGCCACCCGAAGAGTTGGCGGCAACGGCCAGGTGCGGGTCCATGCCCACGCTGGTGGCGGTGGTGCGCTGCAGACCGCTGAACAGCGCGTTGGACGAGGTGTCCGAACCGGTCAGGAACACGCCCAGCCAGCCCAGCAGCGGCGAGAAGAACGGGAACAGCCAGCCGGTCTTGGTGAAGGCGAGGCCCATGGTCGAGCTCATGCCGGAGTAGTTCATGATCTGGGCAAGGCCAAGGATCATGGCGATGGTCAGGATGGGGAAGCGCAGCTGATGCATGGTGCGGAACAGGCAGGGAATGGCCTGGCCGTAACCGTACTTGGGCATCATGGGCACCGCGGCAAGGCCGGTGAACAGGATCGCGGTACCGGCGGCGGAGATGATGTTCAGCTTGAACATGGCGCCGTACGGGGCATTGGCGGCCACGATGGGCGCGGTCTTTTCGATGGCGTTGTGCAGGCCCGGCCAGGCAAAGCCCTTGGCGGCCAGCGGGGTGAAGCCAGCGCCCAGGGCGCCGTCGAGGTAGGGCTTGATTTCGGGCAGGCCCCAGAAGAACACCATGATGGCCAGGATGATGTAGGGCATCCAGGCGCGGATGATTTCACCGAAGGAGTAAGGCGAGGGGCCGGTCAGGGCCGAGGGGGTTTCGTCGGGGAAGTGCCAGGTGGAGGCGGGCTTCCACACGCGCAGCAGCAGCACGAGGCCGATGATGGTGATGATGGCCGACATGATGTCGGGCAGGGTCGGGCCGTGGAAGTTCGAGAAGGCGTACTGCGAACCGGCGAAGCACACGCCAGCCACGATGACGGCGGGCAGCACTTCGAGCGAGCGCTTGAAGCCGCACATGGTCACGCACAGCCACATGGGCACGATGATCGACAGGAAGGGCAGCTGACGGCCCACGATCTGGCTGATGTGCATGGTGTCGAGGCCCGACACCTGGCCGGCGACGATGACCGGAATACCGATGGCGCCGAAGGCCACCGGAGCGGTGTTGGCGATAAGGCAGATACCCGCGGCGTACAGCGGGTTGAAGCCCAGGCCCACCAGCATGGCCGCGGTGATGGCCACGGGGGTGCCGAAACCGGCGGTGCCTTCGATGAACGAACCGAACGCGAAGGCGATGAAGATGGCCTGCAGGCGACGGTCATCGGTAAGGCGTGCCAGCGAATCCTTGATGATCTCGAATTCGCCGGATTCGACGGTCATGTTGTAGATCCACACCGCCGTGATGACGATCCAGACGATGGGGAACAACCCGTACGCTGCACCGTACAGGGTCGCATTGACGGCCAGGTTCACGGGCATGCCCCACACCAGGATGGCGAGCAGCACGGCCGCGGTGGTGCCGAGGGCGGCAGCGAAGTGACCCTTCGCGCGGCGCACGGCCAGCATGTAGAAAAGAACATACAGCGGCACGGCGGCGACCAGTGCCGACAAAAGGATGTTCGAGAGCGGATCGTAGTTCTGCACCCAGTTCATGAAACTCCTCCCTTACGGATTATGATGAGGGCCTGCACCGGCCCCAGCCCATGGGCTTGCTCTTGATGGTCGCATTAGCCCATGGAAAACACGACTTCAAGAAGGGAAGGCAAATCTTTTTTTTCGGACATGGTGTATATTTTCAAGGAAAAATCATACCCATTCCGCAATATGGGACGCGCACCAATTCACTGATTATACAATCAATATGCTTGTTGCATTAATGTAATGCAGATTACACCACAAACAGACTCATATAATCAATATGCAACCAAAAAATATGAGGCCAATACAATGCCATAACCATTCATATCGACAAATTAAATCTCTTTTGTAGGAACTTACAAACTCTTTCGAAAGGGATACATGCTATTCACATATAACAATATGCATTGGAAATATTATTCAAATTCTGACAAATTTTTCCTATTCCTACTTATTCAAGCATATTTTGCATGGTTATGAACACTGCGCATTGCGCGATCATCCACACTGCATGCTTCAGGCACGCCCAACCTCACAACGGGCTGCCAGGCGGCGCGGCGGCTTCCGGCGGCAAAACGGCTTTCCGCCCATTTGCCTTGTACGGTGGTGGGTTGCGGGTGCGGCGCCATGCGGAGGCGTACGACGCGCCGCGTCATGCAGTGTGCCTGCTCGCTATTTTACAGCGATGCGTCACACTAATATGGGGATGTGTCCGGTCATTCGCGTCCGGAAAAACGGATAAAAAAAAATCGCCACGAGGCATTATTTTTTTGCAGAACCGGGTCAGAAATGGGGCCGAAGGGGCCAAGGGGGGAAAGCGCGGGGCAAAACGCGGGGCCCGGGCGGGCGGCGGGTGCCGCCGAAAACGGCAGCGCACGCAAAAGGGGCGCTTCCGCCGTGCTGCGAAAGCGCCCCCAAGGGTCGCGTGGTGGGCAATACAGGATTCGAACCTGTGGCCTTTGGCTCCGGAGGCCAACGCTCTATCCATCTGAGCTAATTGCCCGCGAAACGGGACAACTATCGCTTGCCTACCGGCACTGTCAAGACATATGTGGACCGGACGCGCACCGGGCGCACCGCATGCCCCAGACGCATGCCCAGACGTATGCCCAGACGTATGCCCCAGACGCATGCCCTTTCCCCGCCACCACGGCACGAACACGACCGGCAGACTCCGAATTGCCGCGTCCGCCCCTGCCGACACGTGCGAATGGCCGCCAATGTGTGACGGGCTTGAAAAAAATCGTGTCGGACGGCCTTGCAGGCATGGCGCGTCGTGCACATTTTCGATAAAACAGCCCCACCCCCACCTCCATCGCGCTGCCCCTCCCGCCCCGACCGCCGTCCGTCCGATTCTTGCACCCCGGCTGGCACGGCATCGGCCCGATCCGCATCACAGGATGTCTGCGGACGTCAGCGGGCACGGTCATGCGCCGGTTGTCCGCGCGCCGCGCGGCAGCATCGCGCAGCGCCAGGGAGGCGGGCATGATTCCGGAGATTTCATGAAACGTTTCGTGGTCGGCATATCCGGCGCCAGCGGCATGCCCCTGGCCGTCACCCTGCTGCGCGGGCTGCGCAACGCCGCGCCCGCCCTGCCCGGCGGCGTGCAGGTGCATCTTGTGGTGTCCGACGCCGCCCGGCAGGTGCTGGCGCTGGAATCGGACCTGCGCGCCGAAGACCTGCTGGCCCTGGCCGACGTGGTCCACGACGCGCGCGACTTCGGCGCGCCGCCGTCCAGCGGTTCGTGGCCGCACGACGGCATGGTGGTCTGCCCCTGCTCCATGAGCACGCTGGCCGCCATCGCCCACGGCACCGGCAGCAACCTGCTGCACCGCGCCGCCGACGTCACCCTGAAGGAGCGCCGCCCGCTGGTGCTGGTGGTGCGCGAAACGCCGGTGAGCCGGGTGCACCTGCGCAACATGCTGGCCGCCGCCGAGGCGGGCGCCGTAATCATGCCGCCCTGCCCCGGCTTTTACGCCCGGCCCGCCAGCGTGCAGGACATCCTGGACCACCTTGCCGGGCGCATTCTGGACCAGATCGGCGTGCCCAACACCCTTGCCGCCCGCTGGGGCGAGGCCGCCGACACGGAATAGCCGCGCCTGCGGCGCACGGCACGGATGACCGCCCGACACGAACGGCACGGACTGACACTTGCGGGCACTTGCGGGCACTTGCGGGCACGAACAGCCACCAGCCGGGCGCGGGGCCGCGCCCAACCGTGTGCCGCAACGTATACGGGCATGCGCGGCGATGAACCGCCCGCGCGGCACGAAACGGGAACGCCGGTTCCCCCGGTATTGCGTCGATACCGCAAGGAACCGGAACAGCGCTCCCCCTGCCGCATCGCCACCGGCCCCCGTGCGCGGATTGCACCGGGACAGGCCACGCGGCGCGGAAACCTTTTTGCGGAAAGGCAGGATCAGACCATGCAGTACAGCCTCACATGGCACGGCCACGCCAATTTCCAGATTTCCTGCGCTGGGGCCAACGTTCTCGTGGACCCGTTCTTCGAGGGCAACCCCTCGGCGTCCACCCCATGGAGCGACATCGCCCCGCCCGACCTCGTCCTGGTCACCCACGACCACGGCGACCACGTGGGCCAGGCGGTGCAGATCTGCAACGCCACCGGCGCGCTGCTGGGGTGCATCGTGGGCACCGCCCAGCGCCTGCTGGATGAAGGGCTGCGCCCCGGCCTGCTGCTGAACTCCATCGGCTTCAACATCGGCGGCACGGTGACGCACAAGGGTGTCAGCGTCACCATGACCCAGGCCTTCCACTCGTCCGAATCCGGCGCACCCGTGGGGTACATCGTGACCATGCCGGGCGGCTTCACCTTCTACCACGCCGGTGACACGGGCATCTTCGCGTCGATGGAGCTGTGGGGACGGCTGCATTCCATCGACCTTGCCATGCTGCCCATCGGCGGCACCTTCACCATGGACGCACGGCAGGCGGCCATGGCCAGCGCCATGCTGCGCACCCGCTCGGTGGTGCCCATGCACTGGGGCACCTTTCCGGTGCTGGAACAGAATACCGAGCGCTTTCGCGAGCAGCTGCGCAACCATGCCCCGGACTGTCGGCTGTTCGACATGAAGCCCGGCGACACCATCACCCTGGACATGGGTGAGGATGGCCGGGGCTGCGCCTACTGCTGATCGCGCGCGATCTTTTTTGCCGCCGGGCAAGCCCCGCAGCGACAAAGAATCCTCGCAAGCCGACGCCTGCGGCGAGTATTTCGGGAAAGACCGGGCACCAGCCGCGCGCTCGCGGCAACGGACCCGCATCATCAACACTGCAACACGCCTTGCGCGCCACGCGCCGGAATGCGGATTCCGGCCCACGGGCACAGGGCATCGCCTCCGGTTTCGCGTGCGGCTGGCATCGTGCGCGGGAGGTCCGGAGCGAACGGGGCGTGTGCCCCGATTCGGTACCTCCATGGAACACGCGGCGGTAACATACAAATGGGTTGTCTATCTTGTGCGCTGTGCCGACGGGACGCTGTACTGCGGCGTCACCACGGACATGGAACGGCGCCTTGGCGAACACAACCGGGGCAGGGGCGCGCGCTACACGCGCTCGCGCCGCCCGGTCACGCTGATCGCCACCGCCCCGTTCCCTGACCGCAGCACCGCACAGAAGGCCGAGCATCACGTCAAACGGCTGCCCCCCGACAGGAAGCAGGAAGCACTGGCACGATACGCCAACGCACTTCCCGTCGCGGCGCCGCCGAGCGCCCCGCGCACGAAGGAATGAGAATGGAAACCTTACGCTTTGAAGAATTGTCCCTTTCCAAGGAAATCCTGAAGGCCATCGAAGAGATGGGCTTCGAAGAAGCCTCGCCCATCCAGGCATTGGCCATCCCCCACATCCTCGAAGGCCGCGACGTCATCGGCCAGGCCCAGACCGGCACCGGCAAGACCGCCGCCTTCGGCATTCCCCTGCTGGAACGCATCGACCCGCGCGAAAAGGACATCCAGGGCATCATCCTGTGCCCCACGCGCGAACTGGCCATCCAGGTGGCGGAAGAACTTACCCAACTGGCCTCGCGCAAGCGCGGCCTGTACGTGCTGCCCGTGTACGGCGGCCAGCCCATCGACCGCCAGTTCAAGGCCCTGCGCCGCGGCGCGCAGGTGGTGGTGGGCACGCCGGGCCGCGTCATGGACCACATGGAGCGCGGCACCATCAACCTTTCCACGGTGCGCATGGCCGTGCTGGATGAAGCCGACGAAATGCTCGACATGGGCTTTCGCGATGACATCGAGCACATCCTGGGCCAAGTGCCGGGCGAGGCGCAGACCGTCTTCTTCTCGGCCACCATGCCCCCGGCCATCCTGGACATGGCCCAGCGCTTCCTGAAGACGCCCGAATTCCTCAAGGTGACCCAGAAGCAGGTCACCGTGCCCAGCATCGAACAGATCTACTACGAGGTGCGGCCCTTCCAGAAGCTGGAGGCCCTGTGCCGCGTGCTGGACCTGTACAACCCCAAGCGCGCCATCGTGTTCTGCTCGACCAAGCGCGGGGTGGACGAACTGACCCAGCACCTGCAGGGGCGCGGCTACCAGGCCGACGGCCTGCACGGCAACCTCAACCAGTCGCAGCGCGACCGGGTGATGGCGCGCTTCCGCAGCAACGGCATCGAAATCCTGGTGGCCACCGACGTGGCCGCGCGCGGCATCGACGTGGACGACGTGGAAGCCGTGGTCAACTACGACATCCCCAACGCCGTCGAACACTACGTGCACCGCATCGGCCGCACGGGCCGCGCCGGGCGTTCGGGCCGGGCGTTCACCTTTGTCTCCGGGCGCGACTTCTACAAGCTGCGCGACATCAAGAAGTTCACCAAGGCGCACATCGTGCAGCACCAGGTGCCCACGTCCAGCGACGTGGCCACGGTGAAGACCAACCAGCTGCTGGCCGAAGTGCGCCGCCACATCGAGGCGGGCGAACTGGAAAAGTACACCGACATCGTGGAATCGTTCCTGGACGAGGACGTGACCACCGTGGACATGGCCGCAGCGCTGCTGAAGCTGCTGATGCGCCGTGAACTGGGCGACGCCGTGCCCGGCGGTGAAAAGACCCCCGCAGGCACCGGCGCCGAACCCGGCATGGTGCGCCTGTTCCTGAACGTGGGCCGCAAGATGCGCGTCACCGCGCGCGACATCGTGGGCGCCATCGCGGGCGAAACCGGCATCCCCGGCCGCATGATCGGGGCCATCGACATCCGCGACCGCGTGTCGTTCGTGGAAGTGCCCGCCGACTACGCGCAGGAAGTCATCTCGGTGATGAACGGCAACCAGATCCGGGGCTTCCGCCTTGGGGTGGAGCCGGCTACGCCGCGCGACCGGGAATAGGTGGCGATCGGTAAGCAACGATTGGCTTTCAAGCCACAAAAACGACACTCTCGGTAATCATAGGTGGGTGCATCCTCGACATGCACCCACCTTTTTCTGTACGATCACACAAAACTAACGCGCAAATGACCATATAACGCCGGGGCACCAAATGGACGAATACGCAACTAAATGTATACAAAAAATCAATATGGACACCCGTGAGGTGGTCGCCGTCACCAAAATGGCCCACACTCCACTATTCGAGAAGGACTACATATCTAGATACGACAACACGTTCTCTGCCCATGGGCTAGAAGTAATAAAATATTCCCTTCACAACTATGGAATAATTATCATAACGAGGCTTTGGGATAACGACAAAGACAGCCTATCGATTATAAATGCAAACAAATTTTACAGAGAAAATGCTCATAAAATTATTCTCCGCAGAAAGTCAGAACTTTTCAGAATTGGGCATATTGATCTTACAGAACCAGATGAGCCTTCCCGCAATTTAATTAATCAATCTTTACATAAACGCGCAGAGCGGGATTCCATGCTTATAGATGGATATGTGCAAGCAGAACTTGAAGAGCTTTCCTCCCTCATCGACGACGTCTATTTCAAAGACATGCTACACAGCATTACTAATTTCAGAGACAAGCTAGCGCACCCTGTAGATATTAGTCGGAAAGAAAAAAACGCCTTATCAAAATGTAAAAGGATAGACACCACAAAATGGGGAGACTTAGGAAAACTTGTCTCACATACTACAGAAGTCGTAAGACGCCTCAATTTACTTCACAGCGACCTAGCAACTAACTTTGAAGAATTTGGTGAAATTTGGGCGCGTTATTCAATCGCGTTTTGGGATTCAGCGTCGGCAAATCCAAGATAGCAAGGCACGCTTCTCAGTACCTCGCGTACAACTCCGGCAAGTAGTCCTGTCTCCTACCCCGCCCAGGCTTGCCGGGCCAGGGACAGGGCCACGCCCCACACCACCAGGCACACGCTGCCGTCCAGCACGCGCCAGGCCACGGGCTTGCGGAACAGCGGGGCCAGCACCCTGCCGCAGCCGCCAAGGGCAAGGAACCACAGGCACGAGGCCGTGGCCGCGCCCGCGCCGAAGGAAAAGCGTTCCGGGGCCGGGTAGTGTCCGCTGATGCCGCCCAGCATGACCACGGTATCGAGGTACACGTGCGGGTTCAGCAGGGACACGGCCAGCGTGGCCCCCAGCGCCCGGCGCAGGCTGGTGCGCCCGCCGTCGCCCACTGCCCTGTCGGCTTCAAGGATGCCGGGCCGCAGGGCCGAGCGCAGCGCCCCGAACCCGAACCACGCCAGAAACACCGCCCCGCCCACGGCGGCGCCCTGCCGCAGCAGCGGGCTGGCGGCAACCGCCGTGCCCACCCCGGCCACCCCGGCGGTGATCAGCACCACGTCGATAAGCGCGCACAGCGCGGCCACGGCCATGTGGTGGTTGCGGCGCAGGCTCTGGGTCAGCACGAAGGCGTTCTGCGCGCCGATGGCGATGATCAGGCTGGCCCCGATGCCGAGGCCCTGAAGGTAGGGTGCAAGGTGCATGGCGCAACTCCAAAAGCAGGAATGGATGCCCGGCGAGCGCCGCCCGTCGGCACACGGCACACGTCATCCGAAAGCACGTTTCCGGCGAACCTGTCCGGCGATCATGTCCGGTGATCGTGTCCGGTGATCGTGTCCGGGAGAGACAGCTCCGGGGGGATGCCCCGGAGTACATGCCGCACGGGCGGCGATCCGCCGTGACGCCCCTGCTCTATCCTGTTCCGCGACATGCGTGAAATTACTTGTTGTGCTGTTGCATAAGCAAACGTAATGATCGGCCATGCTCGACTATCGACTTGTGGAGGCCGTGGCCGCCGTCATCCGTGAAGGGGGCTTCGAGCGGGCCGCGCGGGTGCTGCACCTGACGCAGTCCGCCGTGTCGCAGCGGGTCAAGGCGCTGGAGGACCAGCTGGGCACCGTGCTGGTGGTGCGCGCCACCCCGGCCCGCGCCACCGACGAGGGCCGCCGCCTGCTGGCCCATTGCGACAAGGTGGGCCTGCTGGAAACCGACCTTGCCGTCGCGCTGCGGCCCGAGGGCGGGGCTGGCGGCGCGTCCGATTCTCCAGACGCGGAAACCTCCGATATTCCACACATCCCATGGACCACCCTGCCCGTGGCCGTGAACGCCGACAGCCTGGCCACGTGGTTTCCCGACGCCGTGGCCCCGTTCCTGCGCGCGGAACGCGCCCTGCTCGATCTTTCCGTGGACGATCAGGAGCGCACCCACCTTCTGCTGCGCGACGGCCACGTGGCCGCCGCCGTGTCCACCCGCGCCGCCGCCGTACAGGGCTGTCGCTGCCTTCCGCTGGGCCGGGTGGACTACCTGTGCCTGGCCGCGCCCCACTTCGCCGCGCAATGGTTCCCCGCCGGGCTCACCGAAGCCGCCCTGTGCCGCGCGCCCGCCGTGATCTTCAACCGTGCGGACGAGGTGCATCATCAGTTCCTGCGCAGCCTGCTGCCTAGCGCCGCCTCCTTCGACCGCATCGCCCGCAGCCTGCCGCTGCACTACATCCCCTCGTCCGAACGCTTCGTGGACGTGGTGGCCCAGGGCCTTGCCTACGGCATGATCCCCCTGCCCCAGGCCCGCCAACACCTTGCCGATGGACGCCTGATCGACCTTGCCCCCGGACACGCCGTGCCCATCCGCCTCTACTGGCACTGCTGGGGTCTGCGCACCCGCCTGCTCGATGCCCTCACCCACCACGTGGTCAGTCATGCCCAACAGGTGTTGGCGCAGGAATAGCGGAAAAGATGAAAACGAACCGGGGGAAGGGAACTTTTAAAAAAGTTCCCTTCCCCCGGACCCCCATCCCTCCAAATTTTTCATTTGGTCTGATGGGCAAAGGACATGAAGGCCTCGGCCTCCACCGCTGCACGCTGTTGTGTACGACCCTGTAAAGCGCACCTGAAAAGCGGCGAACGCCAACCCCCCATACAAAAAGCTTTGGTGGAGGAGGGAGGTGGTTCCTCCCTCCCCCGATACGCTTTCCTGCTTTCCTTCTGCCGTGCCCCTACTTCCCGGCATCCACCCCGGCATCGCCGAAGGTGGCCATCTTCTCGAAGATGTCGGCGGCGCTGCGCAGCAGGAAGATGGACAGCGCGCCGCCGGTGCCTTCGCCGAGGCGCAGGCCGAGGTCGAGCAGGGGGCGGATGTCCAGCTTGTGCAGGATGGCCTTGTGGCCCAGTTCGGCGGAGGCGTGGCTGAACACGCAGTACCCGGCCACGGCGGGGGCGATCTTCCACGCGGCGGTGTACGCGGCGGTGGAGATGAACCCGTCGATGACGGCCACCATGCGGTGGCGGGCCGCGCCAAGGATGAGCCCGGCCAACGCGGCGATTTCGAGGCCCCCAACGGCGGCCAGGATGTCCACGGGGTCGCCGGATTCGACGGTGCGGCGGTTGGCGGTAAGGGCGGCGCGGATGACCCGGGCCTTGCGGGCCACGCCGTGGGCGTCCAGGCCCGTGCCGGGGCCGGTGACGGCTTCGGGGTCCAGGCCAAGGTACGCGCAGTACAGGGCGGTGGAGGGCGTGGTGTTGGCGATGCCCATGTCGCCGGTGCCCACGCAACGGCAGCCGTCGGCGGCGGCCTGCGCGGCAAGGTCGGCGCCCAGCAGCAGGGCGGCCTCGCACTGTTCGCGGGTCATGGCCGGGCCGTGCGTCATGTTGGCGGTGCCGGGGGCCACCTTGCGGCGGATGAGTTGCGGATGCGGGTCGAAGTCGTCGCCCAGGCACCCGGCATCCACCACGCGCAGGTCGATGCCCGCGGTGGCGCACAGCACGTTGATGCCCGCGCCGCCGTTCAGGAAGTTGAGCACCATCTGGCGGGTCACTTCCTGCGGAAACAGCGAGACGCCCTCGGCGGCCACGCCGTGGTCGCCCGCGATGGTGAAGATGCGCGCGGGGTCGGCGGCCAGGGGGCGCGCGCCGCCCTGAATGCGGTGCAGTTGCAGGGCCAGGTCTTCCAGACGGCCCAGGCTGCCGCGCGGCTTGGTCAGGTTGTCCAGATGGGCCTGCCCGGCGGGGTCGTGGCCGTGGTCCACGGGGTCGATGGCGGCGATGAGATCGAGAAGCTGCGGAGACAAGGACGGCATGGGAACCCCCGGGGTGTCGGTGTGGATCGCGAACCGGCGCACGGTAGCCCCACGGGCCGGGCAAGGCAAGCCGGGGCGCGGCGTGCGCCTGCGAACGCGGGGCGGGGCCAACTGCCGCCGCGCTGGCGGTTCTGCCTCACCCCCGCGCCCCGCAGGCGGGATGCGGCAGCGAACGTGAGGCCTCCGGCGCCACGGCCCCACGGCAGCGCGGGCTGCTCCGGCGCGCACGGCCCCACGGCAGCGCGGGCTGCCCCTGCGCCACCCGGCCTCGCCGCTCCTTGCCGCCGCACGCCCCTGCTTCCTCGCCCCTGCCCCCTTGCCGACGCCCGCCGCAGGTCGCATAGTGATGCGTGCGAAAATCGCCCACCTCAGGGGAGCACCCATGATGTTCATCCATAGACAGTTGCCCGGCCATGACATGTCGCCCCGGCGCACGGGTTGCGTCAGCCGTGCCGTCAGGGGCGCGGCCCGTGCCGCCCGTATCGTTTTGCCCCTTCTGGCCATCGCCTTCGTGGCGCTGCCCGCCGCGCAGCATCCGCTTTCGCCCCGTACCGCGCTGGCGGCGGAATCTCCGCCCGCGCCGTTGCAGGCGGACCAGCCGGTGTCCTCGCAGCCGGGCCGTGCGGCCATCACCGTGCCCACGCCGCGCTCCCCCGCCCTGCCCCCCGGCATCCCGGACAACAGCCCGCGCCTTACCCCGGTGGTGCGCGCGGTCAACGCCGTGGCCCCCGCCGTGGTCAACATCACCACCGCGCGGGTGGTGGAGCGCAATTTCAACCCCTTCCCCGGCCTGATGGACGACGAGGCCGCGCGCGAAATGTTCCCCAGCCTGCCCACCCAGCGCCAGACCCGGCGCAGCCTGGGTTCCGGGGTCATCATCAACCCCGATGGCGGGCACCCCGGCATCGTGCTCACCAACGCCCACGTCATCGCCGGGGCCACGGGCATCGCCGTGCACCTGCTGGATGGCCGGTCGCTGGACGCCGAACTGCTGGGCTCGGACACCGACTTCGACATCGCCGTGCTGCGCGTGCCCGGCGCGCAGAACCTGCCCGCCATCAAGATGGCCACCTCGTCCGACCTGATGCCCGGCGAGACGGTCATCGCCATCGGCAACCCCTTCGGCTTCGCGCACACCGTGACCACCGGCGTGGTCTCGGCCCTTGGCCGGTCCATCAAGGTGGAGCAGGGCATGATCACCGACCTCATCCAGACCGACACGGCCATCAACCCCGGCAACAGCGGCGGCCCGCTGCTGAACATCATGGGCGAGCTCATCGGCATCAACACGGCGGTCTACGCCAAGGGCGAGGGCATCGGCTTCGCCATTCCCGTGGACAAGGCCCGCCGCGTGGTCGAGGAACTGCTGGGCCAGGGCCGGGTGGACCCGGTGTGGCTGGGCGTGCTGGGGCAGGACATCGACCAGCGCACGGCGGCGTGGCTGGGGCTGAAGCGCGCCTCGGGCATGCTGGTGACCGAGGTGCAGCAGGACACCCCGGCGGCCAAGGCCGGGCTGCGCCCCGGCGACGTGCTGGTGTCCATCAACGGCAACCCCGTGGAAGACAAGGACGGCTACATCATGCTGCTGCGCAACTACACCCACCGCGACACGCTGGAGGTGGGCCTGCTGCGCGAAGGCAAGACGGCCACCCTGCGCATGACCCCCGCCGTGTTCACGCAGGAAATGGCGGAACGGCTGGCCGAGCGGCGCTGGGGGCTGCGCGTGCAGGATGCGCAGGACCAGCGCGCCGGGGGGGTGCGCATCAATGCCGTGCTGCCCAACAGCCCCGCCGCCCGGCTGGGGCTGGCCCCCGGCGACGTGGTGCGCCAGGTGGGCAGCGTGCGCGTGGGCAACCCCCGCGACTTTGCCCAGGCGTTTGCCCGGTACCGGCTGGCGGGCAAGGTGACCCTGCTCATCCTGCGCGGCGGCAAGGGGTACTATGTTTCGCTGGCGGTGTAGGCGCGGCGGCAAGGGGCTTGCGCCCGGCAGGCTGTGCCTGCCATCCCGCCAAACAAAAAACCCGGTGGAAAAACAGCCTTGAAGGGTCACGGATTTCCGGCTGCCGGAAATCCCGCGTCTCGCAACGATGAGAATTTGCGTCAAAGCTTGACACCCCGGTTGCCGACAGCTATCTGCAATTTCGATGGTAAGCCGTCAAACCCTGTCGTGACGCGGTTTTTTCGCAATCACGACAGGGAATTGTTCCCAAAAAGCCGACTACGTCGTCGGCTGAAAAACACGCCTGGAGGATGACATGGGTTGGACTGTTACTGTTGACACCGATAAGTGTACCGGCGACGGCGAATGCGTGGACGTGTGCCCCGTCGAAGTTTACGAGCTGCAGGACGGCAAGGCTGTTCCCGTGAACGAAGAAGAATGCCTGGGCTGTGAATCCTGCGTGGAAGTCTGCGAAGCCGGCGCGATCACCGTCGAAGAGAACTAGTCGCCGCCTTTCCGGATTTGCTGCACGTCATGCCGCCGGACGACGTTTGCGCCGTCCGGCGGCATTTGCCGCATCAGGACCACGCATAGGGCCCGCACAGGGGCCAGGCTTCGCGGCCAGACTTCGGGGCCAGCCTTTCACGCGGTCCCGCGGGCCGCGAGGGGGACAGGGGCATGGCATGCCCCGCGCCACAGCGGAAACGGGGGTTGCCTTCCCGTGGCGTGTCGCCCGCCCGCACCGCGTATTCCCGCACATCCGCACGCCCGCGCGGGAGCCGCGCGAACCTCCGTCCGCACGCCTTTCCGGCAGACCGTGCCGCAGGGCGGCAGACGGCGGCAACCTTGGGGTGTGCATTCCGGCCACAGAACGACCGAGACCGCCCAGCGCCCGATACGCCAACCTGTCGGGCCATCGCATGACGGTCGCGCACGCGCGGCCCCCAAGGAGCAGAATGGATGACCGTGGACCTGACGGAAATCTTCGCCAAATATGAACGACTGGTGGCAGAGGCCGATGCGCTGTTCGAGCGCGTGCGTTCGCAGCACGCCGACTGCGTGACCTGCGGCCTTGGTTGCAGCGACTGCTGCCACGCCCTGTTCGACCTCGGCCTGGTGGAGGCCATGTACCTGAACCAGCGCTTTGCCGAGGCCTTCGGCTTCGGCGCGGAGCGTTCCGCCATCCTCGAACGGGCCGACGCGGCAGACCGCCACGCCGTGCGCCTGAAGCGCCGCCTGTACAAGGAATCGCTGACCGGGCGCGATTCCGCAGAGCTGCTGGCGGAAGTGGCGCGCGAGCGCATCCGTTGCCCCCTGCTGGGCGACGACGACACCTGCGCCATGTACGCCCACCGGCCCATCACCTGCCGCCTGTACGGCATTCCCACCGCCATCGGCGGCGTGGCCCACACCTGTGGCCGCACCGGCTTCGCCCCCGGCGGACGCTATCCCACCGTGGCGCTGGACAAGATCCACGAGCGCCTGGCGGGCCTCAGCCACGAAATACTGGTGGCCGTGCAGTCGCGCTACCGCGAACTGGACCAGGTGTACGTGCCGGTGTCCATGGCGCTGATCACTAGGTACGACAATGCCTATCTTGGCATCGGCCCGGTGAAGAAGGAGAGCTGAGCATGGTCAACATATCGGGCTCCATGTTCCGCGACAGCACCACGCGCGAACTGACACCGGACGAGGAAGTCCAGAAACGCGCCATATGGGACGCCATGTCCCCCCGGCGGCGCAAGTATGTGGAGCGCATCGGCTACGAGAACTGGGACCCCTTCCAGAAGCCCAACGATCCGCTGGACACGCGCCAGGACATCACCAAGCGCACCACCCAGCAGCTTGTGCGCGAATTTCTGCAGACGGCCAACAAGAAGGACTACACCAACGAATACGGTCGAGGCGCGCTTGAAACGGCCCTCGGCATCGTCAACAAGGACGAAAAGTACCGCGGCGTGTTCGATTTCTGCGTGTGGTACTACAATATTCTGATCAAGGAGGGTCACGTCGATGAAGGATAAGTACGATGACATTGACGAGTACATCGCCGACCTGCGGGCCGAAATAGAAAAAAGCGAGAACTGCGCCAACCATCACTACAACCTTGGCGTGGCCCTGCTGCACAAGCGCGACTTCGTGGCGGCTGAAGAGTCGTTCCTGAGCGCCGTGCGCAACTCGCCCCGCCTGGGCGAAGCCTATGTGCAGCTTGGCGGCATCTGCCTGCAACGCGGCGACCTGGACGGCTGCCTGCGCTACAACGAGGAAGCGGCCCAGTGCCGTGCCAAGTTCCCGGTGCCGTGGAGCAACATCGGCTTCGTGCACCTGCAACGCGGCGAGCCGGAAGAAGCCATCAAGGCCCTGAAAAAGGCCCTGAAGTGGGACCCGGACTTCATCCAGGCCATGGCCACCATGGGCGCCGCCTACTACATGCAGGGCGACTACGAGGCCTCCATCCAGATCAGCCGCGAGGCCATCAAGCGCGAACCCGGCTTTGGCCCGGCCTACAACAACCTGGCGCTGGCCCACTTCGAGCGGGGCGAATTCGCCCAGGCCATACAGTTCGCCGACCAGGCCGCTGCCTGCGGCTTCGAGGTGCGTCCGGAGTTCCTGAAGGATCTGGAAGCCCACCGCTAGCCCGAATCGGCCTTTTGCCCGCCGGATTGATTGGCCTCGTTGGCGTCATTGGCGTCATTGGCGTCATTGAGCATGGGGCGGGCAGGGGTCGCGGATCACGCAAGCAATGACGACGGGGGAGGGGCCTTGGCCCTTCCCCCTTTTTCGTGCATGCCGGATGGACATGATCGGGCACCACGAAACCCGGTGGCGGCCGGGCCGGCCCTGAGCGGAGAGGCGGGCCTTCTTTCGCGCGTTGCCGCCACGAACATATCCGGAGACACCGCATGAGTTGGGAATTCGCCGTGGGGGTGGGGGTGGTCAAGGCCACCGTGCTCTGCGTGCTGTGGTACAACAGGCGGCGCATTGCCGCGCGCCTGGCCGGGGTGGACATGCGCCGCGTGGCACGCACCGTGGCCCGCGAACTGGAGCTTGCGCCGGACGAGGCGCGGCAACTGGCCCGGCGCCTGGACGCCCACGAACGCACCATGGACGAACTGCGCCGCCACAACGCGGCCTTGCGCCAGCGCCTGCACACGGCCATCCGCGACGGGGCCATGGCCCCGGACGCGCTGGACCGGTTGTTCGCGGACAAGCGCCAGCTGGCCGAACAGGCCTACGCGCACGCGCGTGATGCCTTCGTGGAATTTCACGCCGGGCTGTCTCCGGCCCAGCGGGACCGGCTGGCCGCGCTGCTGGACCGCCACGCCGCGCACCCGCTGTTCCGCCATCCCCTGCTGCCCTGAGTACAGGCAGAAAGGACGCGGCGAACGGGCACGGGCCTTCCTTTTCCGCCATGGTCGCCCCTCGCGCAGGCGCGCGGCGTCGGCGCCCGGAACGGCGCGGCCTCGGGGGCTATTCCGCCCCTTCCGCCCGTCCGTCCAGGCTGGGGCGGGTCCACATGCAGGCCATGCGCACCTTCTTGAGCAGGGCGCGCCGGGGCAGATAGTCGTCCTCGCCCGCGCACACCGCCTCGAAGGCTCGGCGCACGGTGGCCTCGTCGTAGCGGCCGGGAAAGCGGGTTTCCAGGTCGGCGCGCACGGCCTGCCACAGGTCGTCGTCGGAAGGGTCGGGAAACACGGAAGCATCGGTGGTCATGGCAATCTGCTCGCGAGGTATGTTGGTGTCGCCGTGCGGCCCATGTTTCGGGTGACCCCGGTGACCCGGGTGATCCGGGCGATCTGGACGGTCCGGGCGGTCCGGGCGGCCACGTGGCCCGAAAGGCCGATAGCCGTGGACAGAAAGGCCGGTGGCCCCCCGGCAGCCTCAAGCTGCGGCCAGCATGGACGGCGCGGCGCGCGGGTTTCTGGATGACGAAAGGCTACGCCGGGCCGGGCAGCCGCAGCACCAGCAGCAACCGTTCCGGGTTGCGGGGCTTGTTGGCGAACTCGTGGCGGGCCACCCGCCACCGGCTCCAATCCAGCGCGGCAAGGCGACGGTCCAGCGCGGCGGCCTCGTCCTCGCCGCCGGGGTGCCCGGCATAGACGTGCAGTGAAATCAGCCCGCCCGGCGCCATCATCGGCAGCAGCGCTTCCAGCGCCGTCAGGGTGGTCTCGGGTCGGGTGGTCACGCTGCGGTCACTGCCGGGCAGAAAGCCCAGGTTGAACATGGCCGCCAAGATGCGGGGCGGCCAGACCCCATGCGACGCCAGCGCCGCCGCCAGTTCCTCGTGCCCCCGGCCATGCAGCGCCACGCGTTCCTCCAGCCCCTCTGACGCCAGCCGCTCTGCCGTGCGAGCCAGCGCCCTGGGCTGCACGTCGAAGGCGTGCACCAGTCCGCGCGCCCCCACCAGCCGGGCCAGAAACAACGTATCATGGCCGTTGCCCGCCGTGCCGTCCACGGCCACGGGCCAAGGGGCATCGCCGGGCACGGCGCAGTTCGAAGCGTGGGCCAAAACATGAGTCGGAACATGGATCGGAACATGGCCCGGTGCATGAGTCGGAGCGTAAGCCAGCGCACGAGCCAGCGCACGTGCCACCGCCTGCTGCGACAGGTCGCGCAGGGCAGGCAATCCATCACCGCCGCAGCCGCCGGACAACTCCACGAACAAAGCAGGCCGGGCGGCAGCATCGGAACCGGAACGGGTCATGTGCACCTCCGGCACCGTGGTACGCCACCCGCCCCCCAAACGACAAGCACCCAACCACACCCCACGCCCATGCGGGGTCGCACTTGTGCAGATGTGCAACATACTGCACCCGCCCTGTGCCGCCGTTTGCACCTGCGCCGCCGCGCCCCCATCAACAAAACATCCATAACACACCGTACATGCACACTAAAAATGTTTGGCACGGTCCCTGCTTTACTTGTGGCGTAATGGAACAAGGAGCCACAACAGACATGCACACTCCGGAAATTTGCCGCAACGCAGCGGCAACCCCTCCTCCCCTGGATGCCCTTATCGATGCCCTTCCCGAAGAAGACAGGGAAGCCGTCGTGGCCCTGGCGGCCCTCTGGCGGGAAGCGCAGCGCATATCCCCGGCATCCCCGTCCATCCTGGACATCCCCACCGTCAGCTTCAGCTAGCTGACCTCCTCTGCCCCCGCCGGCAAACCGGGCGAGCGGTTTCCGGCACCGGGGAGGCCCGAAAGGGCCTCCCCGGCCCCTCCTTACCCCACGCACGCTTCGGCCCGCCATCCCGCGCGGGCCAATGAACGCACGGTGCCCCCCGTGCGTTTCGTGTTTTGCGCCGCCCCCTGCGCGGGGCAACGGCCGTTGCCGCGCCGCTGCCGCCCACCGCCGCCACGGACGCGTCCACCGGCAGCGACTATCGACAGCGACTACCGACAGCGCCCACAGGCAACATCTAGCGGCAGCGTCCACGCCTGCCTGCCGCTGCCTCTGGCCCCGACGCGCATCGTGTCGTATAGTTGGGAAAGGTGTCGCTCACCGGCCCGCCGCCGCGGGCCGCAACCCCCGAGGTGGAACATGAGCAGGATACGCAGCGCCATTCTGGCGTCGCTGGCGGCGGATGCACTGTCGCTGGGGGCGCACTGGGAATACGATCAGGGGCGCATCGTGCGCCAGCTGGGCCGGGTGACCGACCTGCTGCCGCCCACCCTCAACGACTACCATTCCGGCAAGGGCGCGGGCGCCCAGTCGCACTACGGCGATCAGACCCTGCTGCTGCTCCGCTCGGTGGTGGCCAGGGGCGGCTTCGATCTGGCCGATTTCGCCACGCGGTGGCGCGGCCTGATGGAAGGCGGCTACACCGGCTACATGGACAAGGCCAGCCGCGAGGCCCTGGCCAACTTCGCCGCCGGGCGCGCGCCCGAACAGACCGGCGCCGCCACTAACGACTTTGCCGGGGCGGCCCGCATGGCCCCGCTGCTGGCGGTTCTGGGCCCAGATCCCAAAGACGAAGAAGGGCTGGTCAACGCCGCGCGCGCCCAGACCCTGATGACCCACGGCAGCCCGGTCATTGCCGACGGCGCGGAATTCATGGCCCGCGCCGCCGCGGCGCTGCTGCGCGGGGCGGACATGCGCGGCGCCTTCGAACATGCCGCCACGGCCCGCTACGCGGCCCTGCCCGCCGAAGACTGGCTGGCCTTTGCCGACATGTCGCTGGCCGAGGAAACCCCCGCCGCCATCGCCCGCTTCGGGCAGTCGTGCGGCATGCAGGGGGCCTTTCTGGGGGTGGCGCACGTGGCCCTCAAGCACGAGGCCGACCCGGAAACCGGACTCATCGACAACGTCATGGCCGGGGGCGATTCGTGCGCGCGCGGCCTTGCCATCGGCATGCTGTTCGGCGCGCGGCACGGCCTTGGCTGGATGCCCGAACGCTGGCTGGCCCCGTTGGCGGCCCGAACCGAGATTGAAACCGCGCTGGACACGCTGGGCGTGTAAAACGAACGGGGGGAAGGGGGCTTTAAAAAGCCCCCTTCCCCCCGACCCCCATCCCGCAAACTTTTCGGTTGGGGGTATCGTGATCTTCAGCGGGAGAGCATGGGTGCCGAAAAACGGCCCGCTCCGTTACCTACTGCACCGAATCGCAGTCGGGCGCGGTGCGGGTGGAGGCGTCCTTCAGCTCGTTCATGTATTCCTTGACCTTGTCCGAGCGCTTCCATTCCGCGTACAGTTCCTGCCACTTGCGCAGGTCCAGGAAATTCTTGTCCAGCTGTTCCTCGTGCGACTGCACCCAGATGTTGAACAGCTGCATCTCGAACTGGAACAGGCTGCTGTCGAAGACCTTCTCGGAGCTGCCCGCCTTCATGCGCGAACCGTCCACGTCGGACGCCACGAAGCTGCACACCGCGTCGCGCGAGGTTTCGTAGGTGATCTCCTTGTTGTTCAGCAGCTCCAGCAGCCCGAACAGGTGGGGATATTCCTCGCGAATGCGCTTTTCCGCCGCTTCCGGCACGCGGATGAACAGCTTTTCGCCTTCTTCGGTGATGAAATAGAAGCGCAGCCAGTTTTCAAACATCAGCACTTCGCTGACGGCATGGATGGCGTTGACGAATTCCGCGGACATGGACACTCCTTGGCGTGTTCACCCCTGCTCCGGGTTGCCGGGGCGGGGTTCGTGGTCTTCGATGGCCCCCAATCGCGCGGGGCCGCACGAAATCGGATCGTGGCGCGGCGCGCGGCGGGGCACCCGCACTATGGTGACGGCAAGGCCGCTCGTCAAGTCCGTTTTTTCACAAGCAGTGGGGAAGGGGCGTCACCGGACAGGATGCAGCCCGACGCAACGCGTGTCGTCGCCGCTACACGGTCGCCCGTGACGGCAGTTCCGGCGCGTGCAGGTGGCAGCGCGCATGCTGCCCCTCGGCCACAACATGCCAGCCGGGCACCTGACGGCGGCACACGTCCATGACCTGCGGGCAGCGCGGGTGAAAGGGACAGCCGGGCGGCGGGGCGATGGGGCTGGGCAGGTCGCCGGACAGGGCCGGATGTTCGGCGCGGCGGGACGGGTCGCGCACGGGCACCGAGGCCAGCAGGGCGCGGGTGTACGGATGGGCGGGCGCGGCGAACAGCACGTCGCGCGGGGCTTGCTCCACCACCTTGCCAAGGTACATCACGGCCACGTGGTCGCTCATGTGGCCCACCACGCCAAGGTCGTGCGAAATGAACAGGTAGGCAAGGCCCATGTGTTCCTGCAACTCGCGCAGCAGGTTCAGCACCTGCGCCTGCACGGATGCATCCAGCGAGGATACCGGCTCGTCGCACACCACCAGCGCCGGGTGGGTGATCAGGGCGCGGGCCACGGCCACGCGCTGGCGCTGGCCGCCGGAAAACTCGTGCGGGTAGCGGTCGGCGTGTTCCGCCCGCAGGCCCACCAGTTGCAGCATGTCCGCCACCTTGGCCCGCCGTTCCGGCCCGGGCACACCGGCCACGGCCAGCGCCTCTCCTATGGAGGCCCCCACGGTGCGGCGCGGGTTCAGCGACGAGAAGGGATCCTGAAAGACCATCTGCACCAGTTGCGCGGCCTCGGCGCGTGAAATGGCCGGGCTGGCAGGGCCAGCGGCAGTGGCGGTCGCGCCGTCGTTCCCCGTGCCCCCGTCCGTCGCAGCATTCGTGCCCGCGAACAGGCGGCCATCCAGCAGCACCTGCCCCGCGCTGGGGGGCAGCAGCCCCACCACCATGCGGGCCAGGGTGGACTTGCCGCAGCCGCTTTCGCCCACCAGCCCCAGGGTGCGCCCCCGGTCCAGGGTCAGCGATACGCCGTCCACGGCGCGCAGCACGGCGGGCGTGGGGTCGAACATGCCCCGGCGCACGGTGAAGTGGCGGCTGATGCCGCGCAGTTCCAGAAGCGGTGCTATGGCGAATCTCCTGTGCTCACGAAAGATGTCTGGCCGCCCATGGGTGGCGGGCGGGACCGAACCGTCCGGCCCCGTCGGGGCTCATGGGGAACTCATGGGGGTCCACCGGGGCCCACCGGGGCCCACCGGGTCGCATCCGGCCCCATCTGGCCCCATCCGGGCAGTAACGTCGTGGGCAGAATGGCACGGCGGGCGGTGGTGCGTCCAGACGGTTCCCACTCCGTCGCCTCCCGTTCCCGCCTGTTCCCGCCTGTTCCCGCCCGTTCCCGCCTGTTCCTGCCGACAGGCCGTGCACCCCGCTACAGCCCGTAGCGCTTCAGTTTGCGCCACAGCGAGGCGCGGTCGATGTCCAGCACCTTGGCCGCCTGCGTCCGGTTGCCGCCCGCCAGTTCCAGCACCCATTCGATGTGCGCCCGCTCGTTCTCGTCCAGGGTCATGGGGCGGCCATCGGGCGTCATGCCTTCTCCGGCCCCGCCGGGCATGCGGGCTGCCTCGTCGGCGCGCAGCACCAGCGCGGGGCCTGCCGCGCCCCCCTTGCCCCCATTCCCGCCAGCACCCCCCGCAATCCCGGCCAGCGCCCGCAGGTCGGGCGGCAGGTCCGCCGGGGTGATGACGTCACCCGCGCAGAGCACGGCGGCCCGTTCGATGATGTTGTGCAGCTCGCGCACGTTGCCCGGAAAGGGATAGCGGGCCAGCACGCCCAGCGTTTCCGGGGCGATGTGCGGGGCGGGCCTGCCCGTGTCGCGCGCGGCCTTTTCCGCGAAGTACTGGGCCAGCAGGGGCACGTCCTCCATGCGCTCGGCCAGCGGGGGCATGCGCAGCACCACCACGTTCAGGCGGTAGTACAGGTCGTACCGGAAGCGCCCCGCCGCCGCCTCCGCCGCCAGATCCTTGTTGGTGGCGGCCAGCAGGCGCACGTCCACGGGAATGTCCGCCGTGCCGCCCACCCGGCGGATGGTGCGTTCCTGCACCGCGCGCAGCAGCTTGACCTGCATGGGCAGCGACATCTCGCCCACCTCGTCGAGGAACAGGGTGCCCCCCTCCGCCGCCTCGAACAGCCCCTTGCGCTGGCGCACCGCGCCGGAAAAGGCCCCCTGCTCGTGGCCGAACAGTTCGCTTTCCAGCAGTTCCTCGTTGAAGGCCCCGCAGTTGATGGCCAGAAAGCGCGCCTCGGACCGGCGGCTGAACAGGTGCACCATGCGCGCGGCCAGTTCCTTGCCGGTGCCCGTCTCGCCCAGGATCAGCACGGTGACGTCCGACGGGGCCACCTGCGCGATGGTGCGCTTCAGCGCCTGCATGCACGGCGCGGACCCCAGCAGGGGCACGGGCAGCGACCGTTCGCGCAGCTGTTCGCGCAGGCGGGCCACCTCCTGCCTCAGGCGGCGCTTTTCCAGCGCCTTCTGCACCAGCGCCCGCGCCTCGTCCAGGTCGTAGGGCTTGGGCAGGTAGTGGTAGGCCCCGGCGTGCATGGCCTCCACCGCCGTCTTCACCGTGGGGTAGCCGGTGACCACCACCACCTCGGTGTCCGGATGGCGCATCCGCACCGCGCGCAGCAGGTCCAGCCCGTCCATGCCCTGCATCATCAGGTCGGTGAGCACCAGGTCGAAATCCGCCCCGGCCAGCAGTTCCAGCGCCTCTGCCCCGTTGGCGGCGGTGAACGTCTCGTGCCCCTGCCGCCCCAGCGCCAGGGCCAGGTTGTCGCGCGCGATGGCCTCGTCGTCCACCACCAGAATGCGCGCCGGGCCGGGAGTGGCCGGAGCGTGCGGGGTGGTCAGGGACGAGAAGGGCGAAGGGGCGCCCGCCGTCTTCGCGGCAGCCCCCGTTGTCCGTCCGGGCGTGTCGTTCATGCCGCGTCTCCCGTGGGTTCCGGCGCGCCCAGCGGCAGCCGGATGGTGAAGCACGTGCCCGCGCCGGGGGTGCTTTCCACCCCTATGGAGCCGCCATGCTTGCGGATGATGCCGAAGGCCACGGACAGCCCGAGGCCGGTGCCCTTGCCCACCTCCTTCAGCGTGAAGAAGGGGTCGAAGATGCGGCCAAGGTGCTCCGGCCCGATGCCGATGCCCGTGTCGGCCACGCGCAGCACCACCTGCCGCGCCGCCACGTCGCGCGTGGCGGTGACCGTGATGGCCCCGGCGCGGGGGCAGGCCCCGTCCGGCATTACGCCGTCCGGCCTCTTCTCGTCCGGCCCCTTCCCGTCCGGCATGCCACCTTCCGGCGCGCTTCCGTCCGCCATGCTTCCTTCCGGCGCGTTGCCGTCCCGCTCCTGCGCGGCCTGCACCGCCTGGATGGCGTTTATGAGCAGGTTCAGCAGCACTTCCTGAAACCGCTGCACGTCCAGCGGCAGCACGATGTCTCCGGGCACCTCGGCGTCGATGGCGATGCACGCGGGCACCTCGCTGGCCACCAGCGCCACGCTGCGGCCCACCACGTCGCGCAGGGCCACGGGTTTGAGCGAGAATTCCGTCTCGCGCGAAAATTCCAGCAGCCCCTTCACGATGTCGCGCGAGCGGTGCACTTCCTGATGGATGTTTTCCAGCATGCGCCCGGCCAGGGCCGGATCAAGAGCGCCAGTCCCGCCTGCGCCGCCGGAGCCGCCAGTCTGGCCGGGCCCGCCATCCGCTCCGTTGCCGCCCGTGGCGTAGCGCAACTCCTCGCGCAGTATCTGGCACGAGGTGGAGATGTTGTTCAGCGGGTTGTTCAGCTGGTGCGCGATGCCCGATGTCAGCACCCCCAGCGAGGCCAGCTTCTTTTCCTGCACCAGCTGGTTCTGGCGGTGCTCCAGTTCCACAAGCATGTGGTTGAAGGCCTCCACCACGCCGCGCGTCTCGTCGCTGGTGGCGGGCAGGGGCAGCTGTTCCAGGCTGCCCTGCACGATCTGCCGGGCCGAACGCTCAATGACCGACAGCGCCCCCAGAATGCGCCGCCCGATGAGCCACGAAAAGAACGTCGCCAGCCCCACCATGGCCCCGATGGACAGCAGCAGCTGGTGCTTCAGCGACCCCACGATGCCCAGGATGCGCTCGCGCTGGTAGGTGACGATCTGGCGGGCCTGCGCCACCAGCGCCTTGCCCTGTTCGCGCAGGTCTTCGCGCAGCGCACCCCGCTCGCGTTCGCGCAGTTGCCCGGCAAGCTGCACCTCGCCCAGGCGGCTGAAGGTGTCGCGGTAGCCGTGCAGGTCGCGGCGCAGGGCGCGCAGCCCGTCGCTGCCCCGCAGGTCGGTGCCCTGCACGCCGCCGCCACCCGGCTCGATGCGCTCGATGACATCCAGCGCCCGACCGATGAACACCAGGTTCTCGGCGTGGTCCTCTTCCATGGCGTAGAGCAGGTAGTTCTTTTCGTAGCGGCGGATTTCCAGGATGTCGCTGCTCAGGTCGTCCACCACCTCGGCCAGGGCCAGTGCGTCCTCGATCTGCAGCAGGTAGTTGTACGACAGCCCGCCCAGCAGCGAGAACCCCAGAATGGACACCGAGATGCCGAACAGCACCAGTTGCCGGATGTTGCCCGCGGCCAGGCGGCGGATCAGGAACTGCATGCGCCCCCCCGGTCATCTGCTGCCCCGGCGGGCAGCAGGGCCACGGCCAGCGCATCCTGCACCCGCGCGGCAAAGGCCACCTGCGGCAGGCCGCCGGACCCGCGCGCTGCAAATTCCGCCAGCAGGCCGCGCGCCTCCGCCTCGTTGGCGGCGGGCAGCACCACGGTGCGCGCCCCGGCCCGCGCTGCGGCCAGCAGCTTTTCACGCACCCCGCTGACCGGCAGCACCCGGCCCGACAGCGACAGTTCGCCCGAAAGGGCCACGTCGGCCCGCGCCGGACGGCCCGACAGCAGCGAGACAAGGGCCACGCAGATGGTCAGCCCGGCGGAGGGGCCATCCTTGGCGATGCCCCCGGCGGGGATGTGGATGTGGATGTCCTGCGCGGAGGTGTCGCCCTGGCCGGAGTGCCCGGACAGGCCGGACGGGCCAGACGGATCCTCTTGGCCCCCCCGGACGGGGTCCGCCTGCCCGAAGAGACCCGGCACGCCCAGGTGTGCCGCCTCGGCCCGGATGTGGCTGAGCGCGATGCGCGCCGATTCCTTCAGCACCTCGCCCAGCGAGCCGGTAAGGATGAGCTGGCCGGAACCGGCCATGCGGGCCGCCTCCACGAACACGATCTCGCCCCCCGCCTCGGACCACACCAGCCCGGTGGCCGTGCCCACGCGGGGCACGCCGTGGGCCGCGTCGTGCCGGTAGCGCGGCGGCCCCAGCAGGGCGGCGGCCACGTCATCGTCCACCAGCAGCGTGTTCGAGGGCACGGCGTCCGGCGAAGGAGTACCGGAGGCGATGCCGCCCGCCCGTTCAGCCCTTTCAACTCGTTCAGCTCGTTCAGCTCGTTCATTCGGTCCAGTCGCGCCCGTCGCTCCCGCAGGCCCTCCCGCAGGTTCTCCCGCATGCCCGCCAGCCTCCAGCCGCAACCGGGCCAGCTTGCGGCACAGCCGGGCCAGTTCCCGCTCCAGCCCGCGCACGCCCGCCTCGCTGGTGTAGTCGTTGATGATCCGCGACAGGGCTCCCGGCGTCACCTGCGGATAGGGCGCGGTCAGGCCGTGTTCGCGCAGCTGGCGGGGCAGCAGGAAGCGGGTGGCGATGTCCAGCTTGTCCGCCTCTGCGTAGCCGTGGAATTCCACCACCTCCATGCGGTCCAGCAGGGGGCCGCGCAGCCGCTCCACCCCGTTGGCCGTGGCGATGAACAGCACCTGCGAAAGGTCGAAGGGTATCTCCAGGTAGCGGTCCACGAAGCGGGCGTTCTGCTCCGGGTCCAGCACCTCCAGCAGGGCCATGGCCGGGTCGCCCTTGGCGTCCTGTCCCACCTTGTCGATCTCGTCCAGCATGAACACCGGGTTGCGCACCCCCGTGGCGCGCAGGGCCTGGATGATCCGCCCCGGCATGGCTCCCACGTAGGTGCGCCGGTGGCCGCGCAGTTCCGCCTCGTCGCGCAGGTCGGCCAGCGACATGCGGTAGAAGCGCCGCCCCAGCGCCTCGGCCAGCGCCCGCCCCACGGAGGTCTTGCCCACGCCGGGCGGCCCGGTGAAGCACAGCACCGGCGCGCGCGACGAAAGGCCCTGCGTGCGGTCGGCCAGGGCCTCGCGCACGGTGGCGCGCAGTTCCGCGATGTCGATGGGCTTGGAAAGGTACTGCACCGCGCCGGTCTTCAGGGCCTGCACGGCGGTGTCCACCGTGGCGTAGCCGGTCACCACCACGATGCGCGTGTCCGGGGCCACCCGCCGGGCCGCCTCCATGAGCTGCATGCCGTCCATGCGGTCCATCTTCAGGTCGGTGACGATGCAGTCGTAGCGGCGCCGGGCCAGCCGGGCCAGGGCTTCTTCGCCGTTGGCCGCCGTATCCACCGTGTAGCCTTCGCGGGCCAGCACGTGGGCCACGTTGTCGCGGGCGATGGGTTCATCGTCCACCACCAGCACGGCGGCGGGCTGGGTGGCGCACAACACGCGCGCCGCCAGATGCTCCAGCACCCGTTCGCGCACCTGGCCAAGGCCCGCGTGGCTGGCGTCGAACACCGCCGCCGCGCGCGCAAGGTCCAGGCTGTCGCGGGTCAGCCCGTTCCACGGCAGGTCCAGCAGGCATTCCACGTAGTTGAGGACGATGGCGTTTTCCGGCGCGGCTGCGTCGGTCTTTTCCATGCGGCCTGTTTCCGCCTCCACCACCCCGCGCACCGCATCGGGCAGGTCTGCCGCCGCGCATCGGGCGCGCAGGCCGGTGGGGTCTGCCTGAACGGGCTGGCCCGCCTGGCCAGTCTGGCCAGTCTGGCCGGACTGGCCGTCTCCCGGCCCCGCCGCGCCGGACGCGTCTGGCGGGGTATCCCCGCCCTGCCGCCGAAAGAAGATCATGCGCGCCTCCTCGCAGTCCCTCTGGGCCTGACCGGCATCACCGTTGCGGAGTGAAGCACCGTTGCATTTCGCAACGCTGTGCTTTTTTTCACGAACCCGCGCGAAACCGGCCTGTTACGCGGATTGGTAGCAGTTGGCGTTGCACTTTGCAACACCATGAGCTCGCCATCCGCAACATCTCACCTCACAATATACACAATAAAATCAGTGTCATGCCTGAAGCAGCGCGCTCTGGCACGGCGCTTGTTTATGCATGCGCACACACAAACCGCGAGGAAGCAAAATGGGAACCATCCGCGAATCGATCGAGTCGGCATTTGTCGCAGTGGCCTTTGCGGAACGGAACAGGCCGGACGAGGCCGTGTGGCAGCTGCGCGGAAGCGACGACGCCACCCGCCAGGACAACCAGGCCCGCCGCACGGAGGCGGCCCAGCCTTCCGCATCTCCCGCGTCCCCCGCACCTGGTGCGCAGTCCCGCACCGCAACCGCCGGGCAACGCCAGCGCCCGGTGCTGAGAGCCGAGTAACCATGCCTTTGTTCCATTGTTCTCGGGCGGCCCGCCTCCTTCGCGCAGCCGACCACTCACCCGCCCGCATTCTTTTCGCGGAGGCCGCCCATGCCCGGTAGATGGTTTCGCCGTACCGCCACCGGCGGTGACGCCGGGCAGGGCGACATCCGCATGCGTTCCACCACCGCCGTGCGCGTGGAGGAACGCCTGGCCGACTACGCCGAGGCCCTGGCCCTGGCCGAAGCGGGCGAACAGTTGCTGGCCGGGGCGGTGATCCGCCGGGGCGAGGCCCAGGTTCGCCGCATCCTGGTGCTGGGGCACGGCTGCGGCCTGTCCTCTCGCCTTGCGGGCTACGCCCTGAGCCTTGCCGGGCGCATGGGCAGCGGCCTGCTGTTCCTGCACGTGGGCGATGCATCGCACGACGCCTACCGCCGCGCGGCCTTTGAACGGCAGGCGCGGGCGGGGGCCCTTGAATGGGTGGAAGCGGCGCGCGCGCGGGGCATGGCGGCCCTGCACGAGGTGCGCTTTGCCCCGTCCGGAAGGCCGGACCAAGCAGTGGAAGAAGCGGCGCGGGCCCATGGCCGCGTCGAGTTGATCCTGAGCGAACCGGAAGAGAGCGAACTGATGCGGGGCCGCACCGGCCTTGCACTGTTCACGGTGGAATGAGGGCGACCGCCCTCGACAACCCCCGCCAACGGGGACAACGGGCCGTCACGCAGGCGGCGCCACCACGGGAGTCAGCAATGGCAACGCAATCAGCACGCAAGCCCTGGGGCAAGACCATCATCTTCGGCATTCTGTCCGCCGCCCTGTACGCAGGGGTATTCGCCTTCGCGGACACCATAGCCGCCCATTTCGCCCAGGGCTCGTACTGGGCCGCCGGGCCCATCGCCACGGTGTTCCTGTTCTCGTACGTGCACGGTGAATTCACCGGCAACCTGTGGAGCGTGCTGGGCATAGAGGCCACCCGCAAGACAGCCCGCAAGACGGAAACGACCACGGCCACTGTCGGCCAGCCCGCCACCGTCCGCCCGGCCGCGCGCCGCGCCACGCTGAACGCCTAGCGGCGCCCCTCAGGAGACGCATCATGGATATCCTTGCACTGGACCCCACAAAGTTCATCGACCTTACCGCATCGGGCATCTGTTTCCTGTTCCTCGTCGGCTTCATCGGCGGGCTGGTCAGCGGGTTCATCGGCTCTGGCGGAGCCTTCGTGCTGACCCCCGGCATGATGAGCCTTGGCGTGCCCGGCACCGTGGCCGTGGCCAGCAACATGTGCCACAAGTTTCCCAAGGCTCTGGTGGGGGCCATCAAGCGCTTCCGCTACGGACAGGTGGACGTGAAGCTGGGGCTGGTCATGGCCGCGTCCGCCGCCGTGGGCGTGCAGCTGGGCATCCGCATCCAGCAGGTCATTCTGGAAAAGTGGGGGCAGGTCGGGTCGGACCTGTACGTCAGCCTGTCCTTCGTGGCGGTGCTGGTGCTGGTGGGTGGCTACGTCATGCGCGACGCCCTGCGCTGCGCCCGGTGCGGCGGCGTGGAAACCACCGCGCCCCTGGCCCTGCGCCTGCAATCCATCGAACTGCCTCCCATGATCACCTTCCGCCGCTCGGGCATCCGCATTTCGCTGTGGTTCACCCTGCCCGTGGGCTTCGCCACCGGCATGCTGGCCGCCACCATCGCCGTGGGCGGGTTCATCGGCGTGCCCGGCATGATCTACGTCATGGGCGTGCCGGGGCTGATGGCATCGGCCACCGAACTGGTCATCGCCTTCGTCATGGGCCTTGGCGGGTCCATCAACTGGGCCATGCACGGCATGGTGGACATCCGCCTGGTGCTGATCATCCTCGGCGGATCGCTGCTGGGCGTGCAGCTGGGGGCCATCGGCACCACCTACGTGCGCGAGCACATGATCAAGATGGTCATGGCCGTGATCATGCTCATCGTGGCCGTGAGCCGTGGCATTGCCCTGCCGCGCTACCTGGTGAAGCTGGGATTTATGGACATGTCGCCCGAAATGCTCGACGTGCTGGGCAAGATCAGCTTCGCGTCCATGTGCCTGGCCCTGCTGACGGGCGCGGTGATCATTCTCGGCAGCATGTGGAAGGGCCGCGCGGCCGCGCGGGAGGAGGCGCATGGGCAGGCTTGAGCGTCTGCTGGTGCCCGTCACCGGCGATGAACATTCCCTGTACGCGCTGGACCAGATCCTGGAGTTCGCCGCCACCCGCAAGTGCCGGGTGGCGGTACTCTCGGTGGTGCCGCCCTACACCGGCGACCTTGGCTCCAGCGCCCTGGCGGACCTGAAGCGCCTGCTGCGCCAGCCCAGCGAACTGGCCCTGGCCCGCGCGCTGGAAATGGCCAACGCGCGCGGCATGGACATCGACTGCCTGTGCGAGGAAGGCGAGCCCTTCGAGGTCATCGTGGACACGGCCCGCAGGCTGAAGGCCGACCTTGTCGCCATGGGCGTGGCCGACCGTTCGGCCCTGGGGCGGCTGGTGCGCGGCAACGTGCCGCTGCGCACCATCGGCCACAGCGACCGCGACGTGCTGCTGGTGCCGCAGGGCGCGGTGCTGGGCTTCCGGTCCATCCTGCTGGCCACGGACGGTTCGCGCTACTGCACCTATGCCGCCGTCACCGCGCTGCAACTGGCGCGCGAGCACGACGCCGACCTGCACGTGCTGTACGTGGCCGACCTGGCCTTTCCCGATTCCGCGGAAGGGCAACTGGCGGCGGACATGGAAGTGGAGCACGGCAGGGCCGTGGTGGAGGCCATTGCGGCGCGGGCCGCGCAGGAAGGGGTGCGGGCGCGCGGCCACGTGGCGCAGGGAGAGGCGGCGGAGCGCATTCTGGCCACGGCAAGGCGGCTGGGCGCGGAGTGCCTGTTCATCGCCTCGCACGGCAAGGGGGGGCTGGCCCGACTGCTGCTGGGCAGCGTGGCCGAAGAGGTGGTGGCCAGCGCGCACATCCCGGTCTATGTGGCCGTGCGGGACAGGTTGCGACGGTAACAACCGCACGGCATGTTGCGATAATCTGGACCAGTCCACGCCCTGCCAACTGCAAAAGGCAGGGTAAAAGGGCCGCGCAGCCGGGCATGACACGTCCGGCTACGCGGCCCTTGTGCGTGCGGAAAGGAAGAACGAAGGGAAGGGAGACGGTGCGGCTAGCCGGACGCCCGCGCCGTTTCCGGCTGGGCGTCCGCAACCGGCGCGTCCTGCTCGCATGAAGCAGCCGGTGCGTATGACGCGGAGTCTGGCGCGGCGTCTGGCGCCTGCGCCGAACCTTGCTCCGAACCCTGTTCCGGGCTTTCGGCGGGCATGCCCACCAACTGGTCACGGCGCAGCAGGGCCGGGAACAGGCGCATCCACAACAGGGCCACCACGATGGTGCCCACCCCGCCCAGCACCACCGAACCCGTGGCGCCGAACCACGCGGCGGTGACCCCGGATTCGAATTCGCCAAGCTGATTGGAGGTGCCGATGAACACGGAGTTCACCGCGCCGACCCGGCCGCGCATCTCGTCCGGCGTTTCCAGCTGCACCAGCGTCTGGCGCACCACCACGCTGATCATGTCGCACGCCCCCAGCGCGGCCAGCGCGGCCATGGACAGGGGGAAGCTGCGCGACAGCCCGAAGGTGATGGTGGCCACGCCAAAGCCCACCACCCCGGCAAACAGCCGTCGTCCCACCCGCCGCCGCATGGGCACGCGGGCCAGGTACACCGACATGCACAGCGCGCCCACCGCCGGGGACGCGCGCAGCAGGCCAAGGCCCCACGGCCCGGTGTGCAGGATGTCGCTGGCGTAGATGGGCAGAAGGGCCGTGGCCCCGCCCAGCAGCACGGAAAAGAGATCCAGGCTGATGGCCCCCAGGATGACCGGGTTGCGCCGCACGTAGTCGACGCCCCCGAACAGCGAACGCAGGGTCATGGGTTCGCGCCTGGCCGCCGTGTCCGGGCGGCGCACCAGCAGAATGGCCACGCAGGCAATCAGGAACGCCGCGCCGCACACCCCGTAGCCCACCTGCGCCCCGGCGGCGCACAGAAAGCCCCCCAGCGCGGGCCCGGCGATGATGGACGCCTGGCGCAGCCCCGCGCCAAAGGCCAGCACGCGCGGCAGCACCACCACCGGCACCAGGCCGGGCAGCAGGGCGTTCATGGCGGGCTGTTCGAAGGCGCGGGCCGCGCCGGTCAGAAAGGCCCCGGCGAACACCCCGGCGGGGGTCAGATTGCCCGTGGCGCTGCCCACGGCCAGTGCCACGGCCATCAGCCCTTCGGCCAGTTGGCAGCAGAAGGCGATGCGCCGCCGGTCGAAGCGGTCGGCCACGCCGCCCACCACCAGGGTGAGCAGCAATTGCGGGGTGAACTGGGCCAGCCCCACCAGGCCGAGGTGCATGGCGCTGCCGGTCATGGCGTAGATCTGCCAGCCGATGACCACGGCCAGCATGTTGTAGGCCAGGTACGAGCCACACTGGCTGATCCAGAAGCGCGGCAGCGAGGGGATATGCGTTATCTCGCGGAACGAATTGCCGCCCTGCGGGCCGGACGATGAAGACGGGCCGGGCGATGAAGACGGGGCGGACGATGACGTGGCGGAGGGAGTCTGGGACGGCGATGCGGAGGTGGGTGTGGGCATGGGAAAACCCGGAAGTGGCGGAGTGTGTCGAAGCCGGGCATGAAGGCCATGCCGTGGGAAAGGGCCACCGAGGAGAAGGGCTGTCATGGCCTGTCATGGCCTGTCATGGCCTGTTCGGCCTGTCCGGCCTGTCCGATTTGACGCGAGCAGACGGGGCACCGGTCACCGCCGTTTCATTGAGCGGGCGGTGAGTTCGGTATACGCCTCTGCCCGGTCATGGCAAGCGGGTCTGGGGGCCCTTGGGCGGCAGGGCTTCCGAAACGGAAACACCGGGCAATGCCCGGTGAGGATGTGCGGTCGACCAACACAGGCGGGCGACCACTGGCGCAGGAGCGGGGAACGGCTAGACGCTGGCGTGCAGCAGCAGGCCGGGGGCGAGGGGACTTGCGGATTCCGCCGCCGCGCCGGTGGGACCATACCCGGCGGCAAGCCCGCCCGTGCGGCTTCCGGCCTGACCGGTAAAGCCCGAGAGCCCGGAGAGAGAGGACAGCGCGCCGGACAGCAGGCTGGTCATGGAGTCTGCGGTGGTGCCTGATGCGGTACCCGAAGCGCCACCGGGGGCGACACCGTTTTCCGTGGCGTCCTCCACGCCCATCTTGCGCAGCATGTCCAGCAGCGACTTCATGGCATCGGCCCCGCCGTCGCCATCTCCATCCGCCGCCTGCTGCACCAGCGTGGCCTTGGCGGTCTCGGCCCCCTGCACCGCGTCGTCGGCAAGGTTGCCCGCGCCCGCCACCATGAACCGCTCGGAAAGGCCGTTGTCGAAGTAGTCGTTGAGCGCGTTGTTGAGCCCGCCGCCATTGAGCTGGGCCATGAACGCATCGCCCGATGCCGTGCCGAACTGGCGGTCCACGAAGCGCAGGGCGTTCAGCAGCCCCTCGCCCAAGGAGTCCTCGGTCACCGGGCCATCGCCGACGCTCTTGTACACGATGCCCATGACGGCGGTGGCCGCAGCATCGCCGAACTTGTCGGCCACCCAGCGCACGCTGCCGGACAGCGCGCCGGAAAGGGCATCGCGCTCGGCGTCGGTCGGTGCCGTGGACGCGGCGCCCGTGGTGACGTCGGTGTTCGTGTCTGCGGTGTCCGCAGTGGCGGCAGCGGCGGGCACCACCGATGTCCGGCGCACGATGTCCGCGCCGAACACGTCGGCGGTCTTGTCCGGCGAAAGGCCCGAAGCCCGCGCACCCGCTCCGGTGCCCGACCCGACAGACGTGCCCAGCAGCGCGCCCAGCCCTTCCCCGTACGGAGAAAGGCCGTTCTGCGCGCGCAGCGCACCAAGGGTCATATTCAGGCTCATGCGGTGCTCCCGGGGGCGTGGCATACCCCGCTGGCAGTCTTTTCGGCAGCACCGGGCAGGGTATTAGGGGGTGGCCGGAAAATTTCCGGCGGGCGACGCAGGAATCAATGCATGTCTTTTTTCCGCGACACGCGTGGTGATATCCATCTTCTTCGCCATGCGAACTCCGAAGGCGCATGCACCTGCCCGCCATGCCGTCTCCTGTCCGTGCGGGTCCGCACCTCCGGCACCGCCCTCGGCAGGCAGCCCAGCACCCGAAAAGCCCCGCAACACCGCGCCCCGCCTGCATCCCCATGCTGTTTTACAATGATGTCAAGCAGGGGGCTTTTCATTGACCCCCCTTGCGTATCTGCTATGGCTAGCATTGCCCCGACCTGTTTCCTGCCGGAACTTCGTCCGGCTTCACACGCGCCACCCGACGCGGCACTTACAGACACACCACGGCCTTGCGGGGCCGGCCGGGCCGCGACCCGGGCGCGAAGCACCAATTGCAGGAGGTGCACATGGACTTTCCCGTATTCAATTGCAAGAACGGCGATGATGTCATCAGGGCGGTCAAGGAATACAACGTCAGCTTCATCCAGTTCTGGTTCGTGGACATCCTGGGCAACCTGAAAAGCTTCCAGGTGACCCCCAGCGAGCTCGAATCCGCCTTCGAGGAAGGCATGGGCTTCGACGGCTCGTCCATCCTGGGCTTCACCCGCATCGAGGAAAGCGACATGGTGGCCTTCCCCGACGCCACCACCTTCCAGATCTGCGCCTGGCGGCCCATGGAGCGCCCGGTGGCGCGCATGTTCTGCGACGTGCGCAACCCCGACGGCACCCCCTACGAGGGCGACCCCCGCTACATCCTGCGCAAGCTGACCGAAAAGGCCGCGCAAAAGGGCTATACCTACTACGTGGGCCCGGAACTGGAGTTCTTCCTGTTCGCCAGTTCGCAGTGCCCGCAGCCCATCGACGCGGGCGGCTACTTCGACGCACCCCCGCTGGACCTGGGCAACGACGTGCGGCGCGACATCATCTTCGCGTTGCAGCGCATGGGCATTCCCGTGGAGTATTCGCACCACGAGGTGGCCCCCTCGCAGCACGAGATCGACCTGCGCTACAACGAGGCCATGAAGATGGCCGACGTGGTCATGACCTACAAGGTCGTGGTCAAGGAAATGGCCCGCAAGCACGGGGTGTACGCCACCTTCATGCCCAAGCCCATCTTCGGCCAGAACGGCAGCGGCATGCACGTGCACCAGTCGCTGTTCCGCAACGGGCGCAACGCCTTCTTCGACCCCAACGACCCGCACCACCTTTCGGGCGAATGCCGCTCGTACATCGCGGGCCTGCTGAAGCACGCGCGCGAGTTCTGCTGCGTCACCAACCAGTGGATCAACTCGTACAAGCGCCTGGTGCCCGGCTACGAGGCCCCGGTGTACCTGGCCTGGGCGCAGCGCAACCGTTCGGCCCTCATCCGCGTGCCCATGTACAAGCCCGGCAAGGAAGCGGCCACCCGCATCGAACTGCGCAGCCCCGACCCGGCCTGCAACCCCTACCTGGCCTTCTCGGTGATGCTGGCCGCCGGGCTGGAAGGCATCGAAAAGAGCTACGAACTGCCCAAGGCCGTGGAAGCCAACATCTTCCACATGGGCGAGGAAGACCTGACCAAGCACGGCATCGGATCCCTGCCCGGCTCGCTGTACGAGGCGGCCATGGAACTGAAGGGCAGCGCCCTGATGCAGGAAGTGCTGGGCGAACACACCCACGCCAACCTGGTGGGCAACAAGCTCATCGAGTGGGACGCCTACCGCACCCACGTCTCCGAGTTCGAATTGCAGCGCTACCTGCCCGTGCTGTAGGCACGCTCCAGATACGCACCGAAACGCAAGGCGTCGCAACCAGCTGGTTGCGACGCCTTTTTACTTGTAACACCCGAATCAAAACGTTTCGGGGAAGGAGGGAGGGGGGCCGGGGGATTCAGACGTTCCGTCAATCCCGTTTGCGCCCGCGCCCCACGGAAACCAGCACGCCCAGACACGAGAACACGGCGGCCACGGCAAGGCCGGTGCGGGTGGCGGACAGGAATTCGGGCAGCACGGCGGGGGTGATGGCGGCCTCGCCCAGATGCAGGGCGAAGATGAGCGACACGGTGGTCATGCTGCACGCCATGCCCAGGGTGCGCATGGCCCCCACCATGCCGGAGGCCACGCCGAAGTGGGCCTTGTCCACGCTGCTCATGATGGCCACCGAGTTAGCCGTGACGAAGATGCCGAACCCGATGCCGATGCACACCAGTTCCGCCGCCAGCAGCCACACGGGCATGCCCGGCGACAGGGTGGCCATGGCCAGCAGCAGCCCTGCGGCGCTGAACAGCATGCCCGCCGTGGCCACGCGGCCGGGGTCGGCCCGGTCGGACAGTCGTCCCGACAGCGGCGCGGTAAGCACCTGCATCACCGGCTGGATGAGCAGGATCAGCCCGGCCTCGCGCGGGGGCAGGCCCTTGGCGTATTGCAGGAACAGGCTGAACAGGAAGGTGACGCCGAACACGGCGGCATAGTTGCCGAAGGCGGCAAGGCAGCTCAACGAGAAGAACCGGTTGCGCAGCAGCAGGTCCACGTCCAGCAGGGGGCTTTTGCTGCGCCCCTCCACCTTCAGGAACAGCACAAGGCCCGCCAGGCCCGCCGCCATCAGCACCGGCCCCAGCGGCACGGAGGTGGCGCGGGCGGCCCCGGTCATGACCATGCACACCGACGCCGCGTAGACCAGGCTGCCGGGCCAGTCCATGTGCGCGCCCTTGTCCGCGCCGGGCTGGGGGCGCATGCGCCACAGGCACATGGCCGTGGCCCCGAGGCCGGGGGGCACCACCATCAGGAACACGCTGCGCCAACCGAAGTGGTCCGTGGTGTAGCCGCCCAGCACCGGGCCGATGGACAGCCCGGCATAGGTGAACGCGGAGACGATGCCTATGACCCGGCCCCGCAGTTCCGGCGGGTAGGCCACCGCCACCAGCGCCAGGCTGCCGGACAGCATCATGGCCGCGCCGATGCCCTGCCCGAAGCGCAGGGCCATGACCAGTTCCACGGAAGGGGCCAGGCCCACCAGCAGGGTAATGCCGGTGAACACGGCAAGGCCGGGCAGCAGCACCCGGCGCTGCCCCACGATGTCGCCAAGGCGTCCGCAGGCCAGCATGCTCATGGCCAGTGCCAACGCGTACAACTGCTCCACAAGGCCCAGCTGCACGGCGGACGCGCCCAGGTCGCGCCCCAGCGAAGGCAGGGCCACGCCCACGGCGGTGAGCATGAACGGCACCATGAACTGGGCGATGCACACGGTGGCCAGCACCATGCGCGGCGATCCGGCATCTCCCAGCCGTACCGGCGTGAACTGCATTGCGATACCTCGCGGAAAAAACGATGGCCCGCGCCGCCCGTCCCCGCACGTCCTCGTGCCGTGCCAGGGTGGACGGCGCAAGAACCGTGCAGGGACGGGTTGCGTTGCGCATCCGCGTTGCGGAGTGCGACGAAACAAAACGATGCGGGGTGGAGGCTAGTATCTACGACCGGGCCGCTCCGGTGTCCACCCCGGCGGCAGCACCACTGTCACCGGCGGCCATGGCCCGCTCGGCCTGTCTGATCCGTTCGGTCCGCATGGCCCATACAGCCTAATCGGCCTGTTCCGCCTGTCCCACCTGTCCCACCTGCCCGGCCTGGGCCTGATCCACCAGCAGCGCGCCCAACTCGCGCGCGCGGGCACAGTCCTGCGGAAAGACCTCTTCGCGCCGCTTGGCCTTGGCCACCGGGTCCCAGCTGGTGGAGACGTACTTGGAATAGTCGTCGAACTGGAAGGTGTCGGAGCACAGGAACAGCTCGCAACTGCCGAAGATCCTGCGGGTGACCGCCCAGGTGGCCTTTACCGCGCGGTCCATCTGGTAGTCGGCCATTTTTTCTTCGGGGATGTTCATGGTGTACACCAGCCCCGTGGGCAGCGGACGCGGAAACAGCGGCTGGTAGCCCGGCGTGTAGGACAGGTACGGAAACAGCAGCCGTTCAAGGAACGAGCGCATCTCGCCGGTTTCGGTGTAGAAATAGATGGGCGAGCCCAGCAGCAGCACGTCGGCCTCGGCCACGCGCTCCAGAATGGGGGTCAGGCCGTCCTTCACCGCACAATGGCCGTAGCTCTTGCCGCCGATCTTCTTGCAGGCAAAGCAGCTGATGCAGCCCTTGTAGTCGTGCTCGTACAGGTGCACCAGCTCGGTGCTGGCGGTGCGGCCCGCCTGCGTGGCCCGTTCCGCAGCGCCCTCCAGCGCGTTCCGGAGCAGGGTGGCGGTGTTCCATTTCTTGCGCGGGCTGCCGTTGATGGCGATGATGTTCATGGCGCTCCTGCCCGATGGCCGGTTGCGGGTTGCGAAAGGGCCATGATGCCCGCTGGTGGGGAAAAGGCAAGAACTGTCCGCGAGGGTAGATAGTACCCCTTTGGGAACCATGTCGAAGGAATGGCCGACGGACGAGACGAGCAGCGTGGGCAGACGAAAAACGCGGCGCCCCCCCGGCAAGGGCCGGTACATGCGCGCCGCGCGGGTGCAGCATCCCGACGGGCAATGTTGCCACGAGTGATTGATCCGAATGAGGATTTTCGTTCGTTGGCGAGGAAAACAAGCCCGCCATGAGGGAGTGCGGCAGCCGTTATGCGAGTCTTCGAGCATTACGGATGGCGTCCGCAAAGCGCCTCAGCCGTTAGGCGAGCTTGCGAGCCGTACGGATGGGGACAGCAGCGCTTTGGCGGGCGAAGTTTGACCGCGTTGCGCACGATGCCCGTAAGGTTCGCAAGCCCACCTAACGGGCACGCTTCGCGCCCTTCGGGCCGGACGCCAACGGGCGAAAAGACCATTCGGAGTTACTTCAGCGCCTTCTGAAGGTCATACGCCAACTCCACGATGTCCTCGCCCACGCGCAGGGTTTCGGCGATGCCGCGCGAATACATGAACTGCGGGCCGTGCACGTGCACCAGAATGTCCAGGTCCTGCACGAAGCGCAGTTGCCGGGCAGCGTCGTCGGCCTCGCCGCGCGCCTCTGCGGCCACTGCGGCCTCGATGCGGGCGCGCAGGCGGTCGCGTTCGCCGTCGCGCAGCATGGCCAGCAGGCCTTGCAGCACGCGCTCCAGTTCCGGGTCCCGGGGGGTAGGGACGGTGTCGCGGTTGGTCATGGCGGCCCCGGAGGTGGTTGCGGTTTCCATGTCGTGTTCTCCCATGGCGCTACCCCCTGCGGTAGTCCGCCGTGTCGATGTGCATGCGTTTCAGGATCTTCTGCAGGGTGAACCGTTCCACCCCGCTGAGGCGCGCGGCCTCGGAAATGTTGCCGTGGGTATGCTCCAGCAGCCGGTGCACGTAGCTGCGGGTAAATTCGTCCACGGCCACCTGCTTGGCGTCCTTGTAGGGCGAAAAGCCCGCCCCGCATTCCGGTTCCGTGTCGGCGCCGTGTTCCATGCGGTGGATGAAGGCCCCCTCGATGCGCTCGCCGGGGCAGAACACGGCCATGCGCCGCACCAGGTTCAGCAGTTCGCGCACGTTGCCCGGCCACGGGCGGCACGAAAGGTAGGACAGCGCCTCGTTGGAGAATTCCTTTTCCGGCACGCCCAGTTCGTTGCACACCCGGAACAGGAAGTGGGAGGCGATGTGGGGAATGTCCTCGATGCGCTCGCGCAGCGGGGGCACGTTGATGGTCAGCACGTTGAGCCGGAAGTACAGGTCCTCGCGAAAGCTGCCGTCGGCGATCTTGGCTTCCAGGTTGCGGTTGGTGGAGGCCACGATGCGCACGTTGACCCGCTGGGCCTCGTTGGTGCCCACGGGGCGCACCTCGCCCTCCTGGATCACCCGCAAGAGCTTGCTCTGCACAGAGGCCGGAATGTCCCCTATTTCGTCCAGCAGGATGGTGCCCTTGTCCGCCGCCATGAACAGGCCCTTGCGGTTCCTGTCCGCGCCGGTGAAGGCCCCCTTCACGTGGCCGAACAGCTCGCTTTCCAGCAGCGCATCCGGAATGGCCGGACAGTTGACCATGATGAACGGCCCGTCGGCCCGCTGGCTGAGCGACTGCACGGCCCGGGCCACCAGTTCCTTGCCGGTGCCCGATTCGCCCCGGATGAGCACCGTGTAGTCCGACGCGGCCACCGCCGCGATGGACTTGCGCAGCCGCTGCATGGCCGGGCTCTTGCCGATGAGCATGGGGCCGAGGTCGCCGTCGGCGGCCTTCTGGCGCAGGCGGCCGTTTTCGCGCAGCAGCACGCCGCGCTCCATGGCCTTGCCCACCACCCGGAACAGGTGTTCCTGGTCGATGGGCTTGGTCAGAAAGTCGTAGGCCCCCTGCTTCAGCGCGGCCACCGCCGTTTCCACGGAGCCGAAGGCGGTGAGCATGATCACCGTCAGCGCGGGGTCCTGGGCCAGGGCTTCCCGCATCAGGGTCTGGCCGGACAGGCCGGGCATGCGCAGGTCGGTGATCAGCACGGCATAGTCGCCGTGGACCAGCGCGGAAAGGGCTTCCTCTCCGCTGCATCGCACGTCGAAGGTCCAGTCCGGAAACTGGGTGGACAGCAGGCGCGCCAGGCCCACGGCGAACACGCGTTCGTCGTCCACCACCAGCACGCTGCCGCAGCACGGGATTGATGCGGGGCTCATGCGGAATCTCCTTCATGGTCGGCCCTGCCTGCCTGGCCGATCTGGTCTGTCCGGCCAGTCCGGTCGGCCTTGTCTGTCTGACCGGTCCGGTCGGCGCAGGCGGCGGCGTCATCGCCATCGGCGTCCCGGTTTTCGGAAGTCCCGGGCAGTTCGGGCGCCACGGGCAGGGTTATCACAAACGTGGCACCGCCCTCGCCCGTCACCTCCACCATGCCGCCCAGGTCGCGCAGCAGTTCGTGCACCACGGTCAGGCCAAGGCCGGTGCCCTTGCCGATTTCCTTGGTGGTGAAGAACGGGTCGAAAATCTGGGTCATGTTCTCGGGCGGAATGCCGGGGCCGTTGTCGGACACGGTCAGGCGCACGTAGCCCCCTGCCTTGCCACTTCCGCCATTTCCGCCAGTCCCGCCTTCACCTGGTCCACCGTCGCCGCCATCCGGCCCCGAGTCCGTGGCCTCCAGCGGTTCGGTGCGCACCCGGATGCGCCCCTTGCCCTGGGGCATGGCGTCGATGGCGTTGACCAGCAGGTTGGTCAGTATCTGCTCCAGCGAGGTGGTGTCCGCCGCCACGCGGGGCAGCCCGCGCGCCAGGTCCAGTTCGATGTCCGCGCCCGCGCTTTCCAGTTGCACGCGGAATATCTGGGCCATGTCGCGCAGCACGGCGTTGAGGTCCGACGGCCCGGTCAGCGTGCGGTTGGCGCGGGCCAGCCCCAGCAGGTCCTGCAACACCAGCCGGGCCTTCTGGGTGTGCTGCACGATGACCTCCAGGTCTTCCTGCGCCTGCGGATCCTTCTGGGTCTTCTGCAACAGCTGGGCGTAACAGTTGATGACCCCGAGGGGGTTGTTGATCTCGTGGGCAAGGCCCGCGGCCAGCTGGCCCAGCGCGGCCAGCTTTTCGCTCTGCTGCATCTGGGCGCGCACGCGCCGCTCCAGCGTGGTGTCGCGCAGGTAGACCACGGCGCGGCCCATGTCACCGCCGTCGCGCAGGGGGTACACGCTCACGGCCATGACGCACGGCCCCGGCAGCTCCAGTTCCAGGTTCGACGGGTCGCGCCCGGCAATGGCCGCCGCAAGGTGGCCGTCGGCCAGCGCCTTTGCGGAAATGGAGCCCAGCCACGTGCCGATGCGCGCGCCGGGGCGCACCCCGTCGGCCAGTGCACGGGCCGAGGTGTTGGCCAGCACCACCGTGCCGCCTTCCTCCACCAGCAGCACCGGGTCGGAAATGCCCTCGAAAATGAGTTCCAGCAGGCGGTTCTGGCGCAGCAGCGCGTCAATGGCGTCCAGATTCTCGATGGCGATGCCCAACTGCTGCCCAAGGGCCAGCAGCACTTCCGGCGTCAGGTCCGGCGTGCCGCCGTTCTCCCAGTACAGGGCCATGAGCCCCCGGCTGAAATCCGACGTGCTTACCGGCACCAGCACCCGGTCCGGTTCCACCCGCACCTGGCGGGCGTTGACCACGCTCAGCCAGTCTTCGGGCATGCGGGTGGCGTCGTCGGCGTCGGGCGGTGTGGGCCAGGCGTACTGTTCGCGGCCCATGGGCGCGCACAGGTAGGTGGCCCGGCTGGCCCCGAAGCGGGCGGCAATGCGCGGCAGCGCGCCCTTCAGCAGTTCGGCGTGGCTCTGACTGCTGTTCAGGTCGCCCAAAAGATCCACGAACAGCTCCACGTCGGTGCGGTGCTCCGAAGCTTCCAGGCTGAGGTCCTCGGTACGCTCGCGCACCTTGTCCTCGAGGTTGGCGGCGTAGTCCTCCAGCTTCACGCGGGCCTCGCGCAGGTGCGCGGCAAACGCGCCAAAGGCCTCCATGAGCGAGTTGATTTCGTCGCCCTCGTCCAGCCGGTTCAGGATGCTCCTGTCGCCGGGGCTCTGGAAGTTCTGGCGGAAGATGCCCGTCAGGCGGCGCAGGTTGGCCACCACCAGCCGGTTGAAAAAGATGATGATCAGCAGGAACACCCCGGCGGCTGCGGCGTAGAACGAACTGCCGAACAGGGTGATGGCCTCGCGCACCTGCTGCACGCTTCTGTCCACGGGCATGCCCACGAAGTCCATGCCCGCAAGGTCACCGGTCTTGTGGCCGAAGCCGCGCACGGCGCCGTAGCGGTCCAGGAGCACGCGCGGGGCGTTCGCCGGGTCGCCGTGGCAGTACATGCAGTCGGCCTCGAAATACACGGGCCGGGCCAGGATGTAGTGCTCCACCCCGTCGATGACCCGGTAGCCGCGCAGCGTCCGGAGGTCGCCGTCGTTGCGGAAGCCGGTGATGAGTTCGCGCTCCAGCTCGTTGGCCTGCGAGGCGGGGTTGCGCGGCGACATGGACACCCGGCGGTACAGGTACTGGTCGCGCTGGCCGTTCAGTTCCACGAACACCTTGCGGGTGACGAAGGAGGTGCTCATGGCCTCCAGCAGAAAGTCCTCGTCCGGGATGTGCCCGCGCACCGAGGGGCGCAGGGTGTCGCGCACATACTGCTGCAGGGACGAGACGTGCGAGAACACCAGTTCCGCCTTGGCCTCGGCCTCGATGTGCAGCATCTCGCGCAGGTGCAGGTTGAGCGAAAAGAGAAACACACCCCCCAGCAGCAGGAAGATGCACGCAAGGCCCAGAAGGAACTTGTGCTGGATCTTGCCGTGGAGAGGGTGCGACATGCGGAGTTCCGATGCCCCCGCCGCGCTCCGGTCCACCTGCCTGATTGCCGGACTGGCGGGCAGGCGGACGCGGGACGCGGCGGGAGGGGGGGATGGCGGTTAGGCTGCGCCGTGGGCGGCGGGGAAGAAGACGGCGCTCACCCAGTAGAGCACCACCAGGGACACGACCCCGATGGCCAGACTCCAGGCGATGAGCTTCTTTTCCACGGGCAGAAGCGGCTCGTATTCCATCTTCTGGATTTCTTCGGCGATCTTGTTTTCTTCAAGCTGCATGGTCAAGCTCCTTGTGCGTATGCCGCGCGGGGTGCGGCCCAACGGTTCGGAATCGTTCGTTCAGGCTGTCTTGCCTGGGGTGTCCGGGGTCTGCCGTTAGGAAACGACAGGCGGCATCACGCCATGGAAGAACAGCCACGAGATGAACAGGCCGATCCAGATGATGAACCCGAACAGGCACACCACGTACACGGCGGCCAGACGGCCGATGCCTTCCGCCCACAGCTTCTTGAAGTTGGACACGAGGCCGATGGTGAAGAAGGTCATCAGGAAGAACAGGCCGCGGAAGGTGTTGGTGCCCGCGATGGTGGCCTTGCCGAACTTCAGCAGTTCCGGCCCGCTGGCGCACAGGGCCAGCATGACCAGGAAGGTGATGACGTAGCCCAGCACGAAGCGGGGGAAACGGTCGAGCACTTCGCTGAACTTCATGCGTTCGCCCGGCTTGCGGTCGATGAACGCGCTCCACACCATGGCCAGGATGAACGACCAGATGCCGATGAACACGTCGATGAAGATCTTGATGGTGGTGGCGGCCATGGTGATCCAGCCTTCCTGGTACTGCACGCCGGTGTCGGCAAGCAGCTTGGCGCGGATCAGGGCGTCGGTGATGGCGCCGGAAGCGATGGCGCCGCCGTCGCTCTTGACGGCAAGGCCCATCCAGGCACCGGCCACCATGGGTTCGGACGAAAGGCCCCACTGCGCCACGAAGGGCAGGATGAGCATTTCGATGCAGGTGAACACGACCACCAGCGACGACACCATGATGGGCACCACGGGGCGGGCGCGGGTGGCGCCGCCGGTGGCGATGGCCGCGGACACGCCGCAGATGGAGATGCCCGAAGCCAGCGGGGCCGACCATTCACGGCTGAACTTGAAGTGCTTTCTGGCCACGTAGTACACGAGCGCCCAGTAGATCAGGTAGGCTTCGACGATGGCGCACAGCCCTCGGAAAATGACCGAAGAGGCAAGGCCAAGGGCGTCCACGGCCTTCACGCCCAGTTCCGCGCCCAGGATGACGATGGCGATCTTGATGTACATTTCCGGGCGCAGGGCTTCCTTCAGTTCGGCGGCAAGGCCGGGGGTGAAGTTGCCGATGACGATGCCCAGCACCAGCGCGATGATGAAGCCCGCCTCGCCGGTCAGGCCCATGGCCCACGGAATGCCCAGCTTGGCCACCTGGTTGGGGGTGGCGGCGATGACCGCGTAGTGCCCGGCGGCGTAGCAGCCCGCGCTGACGAAGAAGACCACGGTGAACGACTTGACGAACTTCGGCACGTCGCCGCCCAGGAACCTGACCCCCACGGACAGGAACACCGTGACGAAGAGATAGGTCAGCAGCAGGCAGACATAGCCCGGCATGCTTTTGAAGGTACCGGTGGCGGAACTGAAAATCTGGTCCGCGCTCACCCATACGTTGGTCTTCACGCTCCAGCCCAGGGCGTCCACCCCGGCGAAGTTGAGCGTGCCCAGCAGGAAGAGGAACAGCCCCATGATCAGGGCCAGCTTGTCCTCGGTCAGCCAGCGCTTTTGTGCCATGTGAATCTCCTTGCGCAGTGTGGGTACGGTGTCCATCCGGCGACCGGCATGTGGCAGGGCCGCCGGCGTGTTTCCGGTGCGGGGGAGCCCGCCCCCGCAGCGGGCCGCGCGCCATGCGCGGCCTGAGTACTCACGGCATGAGCAAGATCGGGACCATGCGTATTTGATTGACAACATGTTGAATTCACAGGGCGCAGCCAGACAACCCCGCCTGCATGACCGCCAACTCGAAAAGGCACCGCGCCTTGCGGAAAAGGCACGAAAAGGCGGGGCCGGGCAACGCATGGCGCGCTGCCCGGCCCCGGTCGTCTGCAAATACTCCGTCCTGTCCGTCTCCGGCCCGGCCCCGCTCCGGCTCGGGTCCGGCCCATGTCTGGCCCAAGTCTGGCTCAGGTCCGACTCAGACCTGGCCCAAGTCCGGCCCAGGTATGGCCTGTCCCCTCTTCCCCTGTCCGGACCCGACGCCGGGGCCATGCCGGCAAGCCGGTCACGTCCCGGCCCTGAACCCTTTCTGCTTGCCCCCCTTCAGCAGGGCCTGTGGCTCGAACAGGCCGAACAGCTCGATAAGCTTGGCCACCAGGCCGGTCCACCCTGTCTGGTGGCTGGCGCCGATGCCCGCGCCGTTGTCGCCGTGGAAGTATTCGTAGAACAGTACGCAGTCGCGCCAGTGGGGGTCGGAACGAAACTTCTGCTCCCCGCCGAACACCGGCCGCGCGCCGTCCGGCCCACGCAGGAAGATGCGCGTCAGCCGCTCCGTCAGTTCCTCCGCCACCTCGTACAGGTTCATCAGCACGCCCGAACCGGTGGGGCATTCGATGCGGAAGTTGTCGCCATAATACGCGTAGTACGACAGAAGGGCCCGCACGATCAGCCCGTTCACCGGCATCCACACCGGACCGCGCCAGTTGGAGTTGCCGCCGAACATGCCGCTGTCCGATTCAGCGGGCAGGTAGCCCACCCGGTATTCCTGCCCGCCCGCGCGAAGCACGTAGGGATGGTCCAGATGATGGCGCGACAGGGCGCGGATGCCGTAGGGGCCAAGGAACTCGTTCTCGTCCAGCACGCGGGTCAGGATGCGCCGCAGCCGTTCCTCGTTGACCAGGGCGATGATGCCCCGGTTGGCGCAGCCCAGGTGGCCGGGGCCGGTGGCGTGGATGTAGCCCAGCAGTTCCGGCATGCGGGCCAGGCGGGCAAGCAGGGCCGCCGTGGCTCTGGGCATGCGGGCGCGCTGCTCTTCTTCCACCACGGTGACGGCGCACAGCGGCAGCAGGCCCACCAGCGAGCGCACCTTGAGCCGCTGCGAGGTGCCGTCAGGCAGGCGCAGCAGGTCGTAGTAGAAGCCATCCTCCTCGTCCCACAGGCCGCCGTCGCCCGGCCGGTTGATGGCCATGGCGATCCACAGGAAATGCTCCGCGAACTTGACGCAGAAGTCTTCGTACACCGGGTCGTGCACGGTGAGTTCCGCGGCGATCTCCATCATGTTCTGGCAGAAGAAGGCCATCCACGCCGTACCGTCGGCCTGTTCCAGATGACCACCCGTGGGCAGCGGCGCGCTGCGGTCGAACACGCCGATGTTGTCCAGCCCCAGAAAGCCCCCCTCGAAGATGTTGTTGCCGTCGCGGTCCTTGCGGTTGACCCACCAGGTAAAGTTGAGGGCCAGCCGGGTGAAGGCGCGCTTCAGGAATTCCACGTCCTGCCGCCCGTGCAGGACCTTTTCCGTAAGGTACAGGAACAGGGTGGCCCAGGCGTGCACCGGGGGGTTCACGTCGCTGAAGTTCCATTCGTAGGCGGGCAACTGGCCGCTGGGGTGCATGTAGATTTCGCGCAGCATCAGGTCCAGCTGCTCCTTGGCGAATTCCGGGTCGGCCGTGGACAGGGCCACCGCGTGGAAGGCCAGGTCCCACGCCGCGTACCACGGGTATTCCCACTTGTCGGGCATGGAGATGATGTGGTCGTTGACCATGTGAAACCATTCGCGGTTGCGCTGCTGGCGCTGCTGGCCCAGCAGGGGGTGCGCGTGGTGCTCTTCCAGCCACTTGTCCGCATCGAAATAGTAGTACTGCTTGGACCACAGCATGCCCGCCAGCGCCTGGCGCAGCACCAGGGCCCGGTCTTCGTCCGCCGAGGGTGGGGTGACGGCGCGGTAGAACTCGTCCGCCTCGCGTCTGCGCGCGGCGAAAACCTCGTCGTGGTCCGAACCGAAGGGGTCCGCCGGAAGGGCCGCGCCGTCAGCGGAGAGCCGCAAGCGAATGGTGGCGCTGCCCCCGGCCGGAACATGCAGGCGGTACCACGCCGAGGCCTTGGTGCCCTCCAGGTCCGGGTTCACCGTGTCCGGCGCGCCCGACACCACGCGGGCATTGATGCCGTCCTTGACCCAGGGCCGCTCGTTGGGGGTGCCGTACAGACGCCAGGTGTTGGTGTCGTTTTCGGTGAACAGCAGTTCCGGCGCGCCTTCGCAGCGCAGGGTGCAGTGGGGCAGACTTTCCAGGAACAGCGGGTCGGTGTGGCGGGCGGTTATCACCGCGTGCCCACCCTTCGCTTCACCGCGCAGTTCCGGCCTGCTGCCGCCGTCCGGCCACGACCAGGTATTGCGGAACCACAGGGTGGGCAGCACGTGCAGGGGGGCTGGGTCCGGCCCCCGGTTGTGCGCGGTGATGCGCACCAGCATGTCGTCGGGGGCTGCCTTGGCGTATTCCACGAACACGTCGAAGTAGCGGTCGTCCGCGAAGCAGCCGGTGTCCAGAAGCTCGTACTCCGGATCGTGCCTGGTGCGCCCGGCGTTGGTGCGCACCAGATCGTCGTACGGAAAGGCCGCCTGCGGGTATTTGTACAGGTATTTCATGTACGAATGGGTGGGAGTGCTGTCGAGGTAGAAGTAGTATTCCTTCACGTCCTCGCCGTGGTTGCCCTCGCTGTTGGTAAGGCCGAACAGCCGCTCCTTCAGGATGGGGTCGCGCCCGTTCCACAGGGCCAGGGCCAGGCACAGCACCTGCCGGTCGTTGCTGATGCCGCCAAGCCCGTCCTCGCCCCAGCGGTAGGCCCGCGAGCGGGCCTGGTCGTGGCTGAAGTGGTTCCAGGCGTCGCCGTCGTCGCTGTAGTCTTCGCGCACGGTGCCCCATTGCCGCTCGCTGAGATAGGGACCCCATTTCTTCCACGGGTGGTGGTTGGTGGTGCGCTCTTCCGTGCCCTGGCCGCAGGAATTCAGGCGGACGTGTTCCGCCGTTTCACTGGTACGTGCCATGCCTATTCCCCTTGCGTGACGGGTTGCGGGTCTGCGGGGCGGATACGACCAGCCCATGAAGCCCGGCGGCGGCGGGGAAACGTGCGGGGAAGACGCGCGGGAGAGGAAGGGAACGGAAGGAGAAGGAAGCCGGGGACGAGGGGGACGGCGTCGCCATGCGCCGAACGGACCGGAGTACCTTTCAGACTACGCCGCTGGCTGCAAATCGCCATTATTTCGGCAGGCGATACCTACACAGACGGGTGGGTGACCGGCGGAAGCAGCGGCGACCGGCGTGAAGGCCGCCCACAGGTTCCGGTTCAGCGCGGCAGGCCATGCGGCGTGCGTTGCTTCGGGTGCGCAGCACGCCCTATCCGCATGTTTTATACTGAAATATCAGATGTTAATTCGCAACAATTGCCGCGCGCACGCTGAAGAAGCCCTGACGCGGGGTGCCGCGCCCTGCCGGGACAGGGCACCTGCGGGCAGACCCGTGAAGGACAGCTGACCGGTGCGTTCAGTCCGCCGGGCGGCAGCGCAATTCCGGCGCCTGATATCCCCACACCAGCACGGCTTCGCCGCCGTGGGCGGCAACGTTGCCCGGCACTCCGGTTCCTTCGGTTCCCCCCGTTGCCCCCGTTGCCCCATGCTCGCCAGACGCGCCAGACGCGCCGGATACGCCGGATACGCCGGACGCGCCCGATACGCCAGACACCCCAGACAGACAGGACAGACCGGACAGGCCAGATAAACCGGACAGGCCGGACAGGCACAACCCGCCGGAATCCCCCGCACCGGCTGTCAGGCGCAGCCATTCGTTGCGGCCCCGGTAGGTGGCGGACGCGGCAGCTTGGGCACGATCCGCCGGTGCCGGGCCGTCGTCCTGCCGGTACATCAGCGAGACCCGGTCGCCGCGCTCGGCCACGAGGGTGGGCGGGGTGGTGGCGAAACAGGTGACCACCACCTCGTCGGCGGGGCTGGCGCCGCACACGTACCGGTGCGGACCATCCTGCGCCACCAGCCGGTAGCGGGCCTGCAATTCCGCGATGCGCAACACGTATGCGTCACGCACGCAGGCCCGGCGGTCCGCGCTTTTCCAGCATTCGTCGCGCCCCTTGACCCAGCCGCGCTGTTCGGCCCTGAGAAACGGAGGGTGCTCGTTGGCGGACCTGTCCTGGGCGGCGGCGTAGACATCGGCCAGGGCACGGTCCAGCCCGGCCAGTTCCGCATCGGCGCAGACCATGGCTTCGGCGCTGCCGGGCCGCACTTCCGTGCACGGGAACGAGGGCCCCTCCGTGGGCGCGGCATTGCCCCCGCGCGGTGTGGCGGGCGCGGCGGGCGCGCCGCGCACCAGCCTGTCGATCAGAACGCACCACGCCGGATCGTCCCGCTCGGGGACATCCGCGCGACCACGCAAACCCAGCCGGAATTCCACCACGGACTTCCATTCGTCGGAACCGAGGTCCGGCCCGTGGCCCTGTCCGTCACTGGTGGGGATACTGCCGTCAATCAACGCCACCCATTCCGGCGAGCATGGGGTGACGGGCGTGGCAGGCGCGACCCCGTCCGCCCGCTGCCCACCGGCGGCCAGCGCCGCACCAGCCGAGAAGGCCAGCTGGCAGGCCACCATCCATGCGGTCATCCAAGCGGTCATCCATTGCCTGAACGGCATGCTCACTCCATCATGCGCCGGTTGGCCCGACAGTCATCAACCGTTCCGGCCCGAAAGCGTGGCCGGAACCCCACGCCCTGCTCCCCCGGCACATGGTGCGACCACGTACGACTGGGCGGATCAGGTGCGACTGGCCGCCCCCATGCGTCCCGGGCGGGGGCGCGGCCATGGCCGTGCACGCAGGCTGGGCCCCCAACTTGACGCATACTACGATTGGGAGCAGAAATTGTCATGATCGGTATTGGTTCGGGGTTGTGCAGATTCACTGCACCTTCCCGGCTGGGTACAGCCACTCGCCAGCAAACGGAAAGGAGCATGCATCCATGAAAGTTCGCGCGCAGATACCAACCGTCAAGAACGCAACCAACTTCAATACAGTGGCGGACAGCAAGACCGCCGTGGGCAGCACCCTCGACAACCTCAAGGCCGCCATTGCGGGCGAAACCGGGGCGCACGCCAAGTACACGGCCTTTGCCCAGGCCGCCCGCGAGCAGGGCTACACGCAGATCGCCCGCCTGTTCGAGGCCACGGCGGCTGCCGAGCTGATCCACATCGATCTGGAATATGCCCTGGTGGCCGAAATGGAACCCGGCTACGTCAAGCCCACGGTGGCCGCGCCCGCCGCCAAGGCGTGCGACCTGAACCTTATTTCCGGGGCCAACGGCGAAATTTACGAAACGTCGGACATGTACCCGGCCTTCATCAGGAAGGCGCAGGAAGAAGGGCAGAACAAGGCCGTCCACGTGTTCACGCGGGCGAAGCTGGCCGAATCCGTCCACGCCGAACGCTACCTGGCCGCCTACAACGACCTTGATGCGCCGGACGACGACAAGTTCCACCTGTGTCCCATCTGCGGGTACATCCACAAGGGCGAGGACTTCGAGAAGTGTCCCATCTGTTTCCGCCCCAAGAACACCTTTACGGCGTACTGAGCGAAGGCCGGAACAGTTGATGGGGCACGCGGGCCGCGCCATCGCCGTAGGTAAATCCGCCCACGGCAGGTGCGGCAAGGAAAGGACGCGGGGCCCGGAATGGAAAAAGGGTTCCACAGTGATGTGGAACCCTTATCCTTTCTGGTGGAGCTGAGGAGAATTGAACTCCTGACCTCTTGAATGCCATTCAAGCGCTCTCCCAACTGAGCTACAGCCCCAGGCGTGTTGGGACGCACCGGCTTGGCCGGGCGCGGAGCAGACATTGCCCCAGCGCACCGGGTTTGTCAACAATCAGGGTGGAAAATCGCGCGGCGGAGCGCATTCTGGTTGCTGCGCACCGCGCAGCACGCGCATTCCCCGGTGACACGGGCCTGCTGCCCTAGCCTCTCGGGACGCGAGGCAAGGGGGAGCAGCGGCTCAACGGGCCACAGGGCCAGGGGGTCAAAGGGTCAACCTATCCCGGATTCAAGGGTCTACAGGTCAACGGGCAGCCGCAGGTTTGATGCATCCGCCGGTTTGGTGTGTTCACCGGTTTGGCACGTTCACCGGTTTGGTGCGTTCACCGGGCCGGAGGACCCCCCAGAAGATTCCGTGCCCTCCCTGCCGCACCTCCCGCCACGTCAGCGGACGTGGCACGTGCCCATCCCTCCGGCACCAGGCCCGGACGCAAGGAAAAACCCCCGCCTGTCCTTGCGGACTCGACGGGGGTTTTGAAACGGGTGGGTCAGATGGCCCGGACGCTGTCCGGGCTGCCGCATCGTCTCGGTGCGATTACCATCCGTTCATGGTGCCCTCCCCTGGGCGTTACGCCACCGGCTCGTAGAAGCAGCGCTTGGGCGAATGAATCTTGCCGGCCTTCTTCAGGGCGTCGATGGCCTTGGAAACGTCCTTGGAATCCACGGCAAGGGCCTTGGCGATGTCGCCGGGACGCACGGGCTTGCCCGCTTCCTTCATGGCTTTGAGAACCTGATCTTCCATTGGTGTGCTCCTTTGTGATTTAATCAGTAATAATTCCTGATAACGAAAGGGCCGCCACTCGTCAACCATTTCACGCCGTACCACTCCACTTTTCTGCCGCCGCAAACCTTGCCGCCATCCTAGCACGCGCACGCCGCGCGTTCCAAGCCATTGCCTCGCGTGCAAGCCCCGGTGCCCGTTCCTCTGCTCTTTGGGATGCCTTTCCCAAAATCTCGTTCGCCCCTGGATCCTTGCCGCACTGCCCAACGACAACGCTTCGTGCGTAGAAGCGTGTGAGGCCGGGCCTTGACGGCGGCACATGCGTCGCAACGGGCGGCAGGGTAAAGGCACCTTCCCTCCGCCACGCCACCGGGAGCACCGCGCACATGCGCATTCCGCCGGGCAGATCACCCGAAGGAGCTTTGGCCGAGGGAAGCTGCACGGCAGGGAATGCGGTGCAGGATACGCCGGGGGTCCAGGGGAGGCGAAGCCCCCCTGGAGCGCGGGGATGCAAGGGGCCATCGCTCAATGGCCCCTTGCCCGCCGGAGGCATAACGAAATCGAGCGTAATCAGCGGGGCAGAACTGTCTTCGTAGAAACCCTGCCCAACAATGCACACCGTCTTTTCCTCTTTTCCCTTCCCCATCTCCCGCACTCACCCCCCGTTGACCGCCCCACCATTGCGCCGTACACCCTTTCCACATGCGCCGCGCCCGCCGCGCGTTACCCCGCGCCCCCCGCGCGTTGCGCATACACCGCCCGCCGCACCACACGCCGGGCCGCCACACAGACCACAAGGAGACGCCGCATGACCGCTTCCGCCAGCTCCATGGCCCGCACCCCCGTGGCCGATGCCCTTACCGCCCAGGCCCCCGTGGCGCACATCCGCATCTGCGGCTGGGTGCGCACCCGGCGCGATGCCAAGGGCTTCTCGTTTCTCGAAATCAACGACGGCTCGTGCCTTGCCAACATCCAGTGCATCGTGGACGAGGCCCTGCCCGACTATGCCGTGATCAAGGACGTGAACACCGGCGCCGCCGTGGACGTGCGTGGCGAACTGGTGGAATCGCCCGGAAAGGGCCAGAAGTGGGAAGTGCGCGCCGCCGCCCTGACCCTGCTGGGCGGTGCCGACGCGGAAGCCTATCCGTTGCAGAAGAAGCGCCATTCCGACGAATTTTTGCGCACCATCGCCCACCTGCGCGCGCGCACCAACAAGTTCGGTGCGGCGTTCCGCATCCGCTCCGAGGCCGCCTACGCCATCCACGAATTCTTCCGCCAGCGCGGCTTCTTCCACGTGCACACGCCCATTCTGACGGGTTCGGACTGCGAGGGCGCGGGCGAGATGTTCCGCGTCACCACCCTGCCCGCATCCGGCGCATCAAGCGCCCCGGTTCCGCCCTCGGGCAACCACTTCGAGGCAGACTTCTTCGGCAAGGAATGCAACCTCACCGTGTCCGGCCAGCTGGAGGCCGAGGCTCTGGCCATGGGGCTGGGCAAGGTCTACACCTTCGGGCCCACCTTCCGCGCCGAGAACTCCAACACCGCCCGCCACGCCGCCGAATTCTGGATGATCGAACCTGAATTCGCCTTCGCGGACCTGAACGACGACATGGAACTGGCCGAGGCCATGACCCGCACGGTGGTCACCCGCGTGCTGGAGCGCTGCGCCGCCGACATTGAACTGTTCGACCGCTTCGTGGACAGCGGGCTGATCGAACGTCTGCGCACCATCGCCGACCAGCCCTTTGCGCGGGTATCCTACCGCGAGGCCATCGAACTGCTGAAGACCTGCGGCAAGAAGTTCGACTACCCCGTGTCCTTCGGGCTGGACCTGCAGACCGAGCACGAACGCTACCTGGCCGAAGAACATTTCGGCAAACCGGTCATCGTCTACAACTACCCGAAATCCATCAAGGCGTTCTACATGCGCCTGAACGACGACAACGAAACCGTGGCCGCCATGGATGTGCTGGTGCCGCGCATCGGCGAACTGATCGGCGGCAGCCAGCGCGAGGAGCGGCTGGACGTGCTGGAAGCGCGCATCCGCGAAATAGGCCAGAACCCCGACGACTACTGGTGGTACCTGGACCTGCGGCGCTTCGGCTCCGTGCCGCACGCGGGCTTCGGCCTGGGTTTCGAACGGCTGCTGATGCTGCTGACCGGCATCGCCAATATCCGCGACGTGGTGCCGTTTCCCCGGACACCGGGCAATCTCGAATTCTAAACTTCGTCACAAAAATCTCACGCATGCGCGGCGCCGGGGCAACCCCGCGCCGCGTTTTCCTTTTCCGCGCCATCCTCACCACCCGCAAAGCCAGCAATAGCACCATTTTTTCGTTACCCCCATTGCCCAGTCCCCACCGAGGGGGTATGGTGAAGGCAAGTCCGTCCGGTCGGCCCTGTGCGCACTGCGTTGCCGCGCGCCGTCACACAGCCGGATTCCCAGCAGGGAACAAGGGGCGGACAGGGAGAATACATGACCAAGCCATCGCGCATTCTGCTGGCCATTGATGGAACCCAGGGTTCCTACCGTGCGGCTCGCCATGCCGCACTCATAGCCAACCTCACCGGAGCGGAGGTCATCCTTCTGCACTGCGCCGACCCGCATCCCTCGCTGTCCCTGCCCTTTTCCACCGGCGGCACCCGTACAGCAGACGCAACCGGCGGCATGCCGCAGTCTTTCGGCTACGCGCCGCCCTCCCCCCACGAACGGGTGGGGCCCGCGCGCGACATCCTTCAGGACCATCAGGTCCGGTACATGGAACACACCGTGGAAGGCCCGGCGGCGGAAACCATTCTGGGCATGGCCCAGCGCGAGCACTGCGACCTCATCGTCATGGGACGCCACGGCACCGGCACAGACGATGAACCGGACGTGGGACGCACCGCTGAACACGTGGTGCGGGCGGCGCCCTGCACGGTGATGGTGGCAGCCTAGAGGCCAGATTGCCCCTTCGCCCATGGTTTCCTGCCCGAAGGACGCCAAGCGCGCCCTTCAGCCATGCTTGCGCGCCTTGCGGGCATGGTGCGCACCCCGGTCAGACAGCCCTTGGCATTCGGTCTGCACCACCCGTTGGCCCACATCTCTTTTCCGGCCCCTGAAACGACGCGACCGCCGCTCCCCCCTGTGGGGAGCGGCGGTCGCGCCGCGTGGCGGCACCCATGTGCCCTTCCTTCTGCGCCTAGCGCCCCTTGCGCAACTGGCGGATGCGCGTATCCACCACCATTTCATTGGGGTACGTCTCGCGCACCGATTCGAACACCCCCAGCGCCTCCGCGTTCCTGCCCTGCTGCTCCAGCGCATCGCCCAGCAGGAACCCGGCCAGCGCCTTCAACTCCTTGTCCGCGCCCGGCATGGCCAGTATCTGCCGCGCCAGGTCCGCCCCGCGCGCAAAATGCTCCATGGCCATCTGCACGTCGGCCAGGTCGTACAGGCATTCGGCGCGCCGGGCCTCCACGGCCTTCAGTTGCAGGCACTGCTGCAGCACGTCCTCCGCAATGCCGAACTCGCGCCGCGAGGCATGAATGCGCGCCAGCCGCCGGTGCGCCCGGGCATTCTCGTCGCCCGGCAGGTCCGGCACCTCCATCAGCTTGCGCCACACGTCCGCCGCCCGGTCCCAACGCCGCGCCGTCTCCAGCAGGCCGCCCAGCCGCACCAGCACCTCGCGGGCCTTGTCACCGTCCATGCCGAACTCGAGGTACATAGCCTCCAGCAACTCCATGGCTGCCTTCTCATCACCCCGCACGTCCTGAGTGATCTGCACCAGCCGCTGCCACGCCTCCCAACGCTCCTCACCCTCCGGGTTCAAACGCAGGTACCGCTCCAGCAGCTTCTCCGCCTCGCCATAGCGCCGCTCGCCCGCCGCCTTGCGCGCATCCGCCATGTCGTCCGGCGGTGCCGCCTTCTCGCAACCAGCTAAAACAACTGTAAGTACCAAAATTAAAGACAAAAGCACGGAGAGGGAGAACCTTTTGAAAAAGGTTCTCCCTCTCCGTGCCTCTCCCTCTCCCAAACTTTTCATTTGGGTGGGTGCGGTTATGACAGAATATTCCCTGCGGTTAGCCTTGCCCATCGACTTCCCGTAATCCCGTCGCTCTTACCATTTCGTACCATTTGAAAAGTTTTGAAGGATGGAGAGGGGGTACGGGGGAGAGGAAGGAAACTTTTGAAAAAGTTTCCTTCCTCTCCCCCGGTTCATCTTTCCTTCTTCTACTCTTCGCCGTCCACCACTTCGCGTTCGTCGATGCGGTCAAAGCCGACCACGAGGGCGCCTTCGTCCAGGCGCACCAGGCGCACGCCCTGGGTGGCGCGGCCCACGCTGCGCACGTCGGTGAGGCCCATGCGCAGGATCTTGTTGGTGGAGGTGAGCAGGACGAGGGCGTCATCGTCGCGCACGGGCATGGCGCCGATGACGTCGCCGGTCTTGGGGGTGACCTTGAAGTTCTTGACCCCCACGCCGCCGCGCGACTGCACGCGGTACAGGTCGGCCTTGGTGCGCTTGCCGAAGCCGTTGGCGGACACGGACATGATCTCGGTGCTTTCGTCCTCTGCGGCCAGGATGACGCAGGCCACCACGCGGTCCTTGCCGCGCAGGGCAATGCCCTTGACCCCGGTGGCGCTGCGGCCCATGGGCCGGACGTCCTCGCACTGGAAGCGGATGGCCATGCCGTCGCCGGTGGTGAGCACGATGTGGCAGTGCTCGTCCACCTCGCGCACCATGATCAGCTCATCCTCGGGGCGCAGGCCCACGGCGATGAGGCCGGTCTTGCGGCACTTGGCGTACAGCGAGGCGCTGGAGCGCTTGACCATGCCGCGCCGGGTCACGAACAGGAAGTACCGGTCCTCGGCGAACTCGCGCACGGTAAGCACGTTGGTGACCAGTTCGTCCTTGTCCAGCTGGACCAGGTTGGCGATGTGCACGCCCTTGGCCGTGCGGCTGCCTTCGGGCACGCGGTGCACCTTGATCTGGTGCATGCGGCCGTGGTTGGTGAACAGCAGCAGGTACTGGTGGTTGGTGGTGGTCAGGAAGTCCTGCACGAAGTCGTCTTCCGAGGTGTGCACCCCGGCGATGCCCTTTCCGCCGCGGCGCTGCTGCTGGTAGTTGTCCAGCGTGGTGCGCTTGATGTAGCCGCGGCGCGACAGGGTGATGACCACGTCCTCGTCGGGGATGAGGTCCTCGATGTCGATGCCGTCCAGTTCTTCTTCCAGCACTTCGGTGCGGCGCTTGGTGGCGAAGGTGTCGCGCAGTTCGCCTATTTCCTCGCGGATGACCGAACGCAGCACTTCGGGGTTTTCCAGCACCGAGCGGAAGAATTCGATCTTCTTGAGCAGCTCGTTGTATTCCTCGATCAACTTTTCGTGTTCGAGGTTGGTCAGGCGCTGCAGGCGCATGTCCAGAATGGCCTGGGCCTGGGCCTCGGACAGGGTGAAGCGGCCCATCAACGCGTCCTTGGCGTCCTGCGGCGTCTTGGACGCGCGGATCAGGGCGACGACCTCGTCGATGTTGTCGAGGGCGATGCGCAGGCCTTCCAGGATGTGGGCGCGCGCCTCTGCCTTGCGCAGGTCGTACCGGGTGCGGCGGATGATAACCTCGCGCCGGTGCTCGAGGAAGATTTCCAGCGCCTGCTTCAGGTTCAGCAGCTGCGGGCGGTTGCCCACCACGGCCAGCATGTTGATGCCGAACGAGCTTTCCAGCGGCGTGTACTTGTACAGCGCATTGACCACGATGTCGGGGATGGTGCCGCGCTTGAGGTCGATGACCACGCGGATGCCCTTGCGGTCCGATTCGTCGCGCAGGTCCGCCACGCCGTCGATCTTGCGTTCGTTGACCAGCGCCGCGATCTTCTCCACCAGGCTCGACTTGTTGAGCGCGAAGGGAATTTCCCTGATGACAATGGCCTGCAGGCCCTTCTTGCGCTCTTCTATCTCCACCTTGCCGCGCACCTTCACGGTGCCGCGCCCGGTGGTGTAGGCGTCGTACAGGCCCTGCCCGGCGTAGACGAAGCCCGCCGTGGGGAAGTCCGGACCCTTCACATGGTCCATCAGGTCTTCCACGGTGCAGCCAGGCTCGTCCACGATGTGCAGCAGCGCGCCGCACAGCTCGCCCAGGTTGTGGGGCGGAATGTTGGTGGCCATGCCCACCGCGATGCCCGACGAACCGTTCAGCAGCAGGTTCGGCACCTTGGTGGGCAGCACCGAAGGTTCGAGCAGGGTGTTGTCGTAGTTGGGCCGGAAGTCCACCGTCTCCTTGTCGATGTCGGCAAGGAATTCGCCCGCCAGGCGGGACATGCGCACTTCGGTGTATCGCATGGCCGCCGCGGCGTCGCCGTCGATGGAGCCGAAGTTGCCCTGCCCGTCCACCAGGGGATCGCGCATGGAAAAGTCCTGCGCCATGCGGACCAGGGCGTCGTACACGGCGGAATCGCCGTGCGGGTGGTACTTACCGATGACGTCACCGACCACGCGCGCCGACTTCTTGGGCGGGCGGGTGTAGCCGTTGCCCAGCTCGTGCTGGGCGAACATGATGCGACGGTGCACCGGTTTCAGGCCGTCGCGCGCATCCGGGATGGCGCGGCCGATGATAACGCTCAGGGAGTACTCGAGGTACGACTTCCTGAGCTCTTTTTCTATGCTGACCTGTTGCGACACTGGTTTGCCTCGCTTCTCAACGGAGGGTGTCCCTCATGGGTGCACCCTTTGGAGAACAGATATTTTTTACGCCTCCGGCGGGCAGGGGGCTTGCCCCCTGCACCCCCATAAGGGGTCAAGGGGGCGCGGCCCCCTTGCGGGGTGCGGGGCAGCGCCCCGCTTTCCCAACAGGCGACTACCGCTAGATATCCAAATCCTGCACGGACAGGGCATTGCGTTCAATGAACTCGCGGCGGGGTTCCACCCGATCGCCCATGAGTTGTTCGAAGGCTTCGCTGGCTTCTTCGGCGTCGTCCACGGTGACGCGGAGCAGGGTGCGGTTTTCCGGGTTCATGGTGGTCACCCACAGCTGTTCCGGGTTCATTTCGCCCAGGCCCTTGTAGCGCTGGATATTGATGCCCTTGCGGGCTTCGTCCAGCACCAGGCGGAACAGGTCGAAGATGTCTTCGGCGTCGCTGGTTTCGCCCTTGCGGTCCACGGTGCAGCGCAGGCTGCCGCAGCGGGTGCGGATGTCGGCAAGGGCGTCCCAGGCCTGGCGGTACATCTTGGAGTGGAAGAACTCTGCGCCCACGCGGGTGCGGTGGCCGTTGGCGTCTTCGAAGACCACGAAGGTACGGCTGTCCTCGTCGGTATCCTCGTGCTCGGCGGACACGGAGTAGCCCCGGTCGTCCAGCCACTGGCGCAGGCCGTTGGGATCTTCTTCGGTGAACCACTGGGGTTCGATGCGGGTTTCGTATTCGATGAAGGCCAGGAACAGTTCACGGGCGATGCCGATGTTTTCAACGTCGCGCACCTTGGCGGACACCAGCTCAATGGCCTTCATGAGCGAGACGATGTCCGGCCCGGTGAAGGCGCAGCCCGATTCGGTGCGGATGGTGATGTCGTTGCTGATGCGTTCCAGCAGGAAGGCGTTCAGCTCCGGATCGTCCTTGATGAACTTTTCGAAGCGGCTGCTGTGCACCCGGTACAGGGGCGGCTGCGCGATGTACAGGTGGCCCCGGTCGATGAGCTCCTGGTACTGCCGGAAGAAAAAGGTCAGCAGCAGGGTGCGGATGTGCGCGCCGTCCACGTCGGCGTCGGTCATGATGACGACCTTGTGGTAGCGCAGCTTGTCGTAGTCGGTGTCGTCCTCGCCGATGCCCGCGCCCATGGCGGTGATGAGGGCCTTCACTTCCTTGTTGGCCAGCATCTTGTCGAAGCGGGTGCGCTCGGTGTTCAGGATCTTGCCGCGCAGCGGCAGGATGGCCTGGGTGGAGGGGTCGCGGCCCTGCTTGGCCGAACCGCCTGCGGAGTCACCTTCCACGATGAACAGTTCCGATTCCGCCGGGTCCTTGGACTGGCAGTCGGCCAGCTTGCCGGGCAGCGAGTTGTCGGACAGGGCGCCCTTGCGGCGCACCAGTTCCTTTGCGCGGCGGGCGGCGTCGCGGGCGCGGGCGGCGTCCACGGCCTTGTCGATGATCAGGCGCGCGTCCTTGGGGTTTTCGCCGAAGTGCACGTTCAGCTTGTCGTACACGATGCCGGCCACCAGCCCCGCGATCTCGCTGTTGCCCAGCTTGGTCTTGGTCTGGCCCTCGAACTGGGGCTGCGGCAGCTTGACGGAAACCACCGAGGTCAGGCCCTCGCGCACGTCGTCGCCGGACAGCACGGTGCCCTTCATCTTCTTGACCAGGTCGGGCTGGCTCTTGATGTAGCCGTTGATGGCGCGGGTGAGCGCCGTCTTGAACCCGGCCAGGTGGGTGCCGCCTTCCTTGGTGCGGATGTTGTTGGCGAAGGTGAGCACGTTTTCCTTGTACCCCGCGTTGTACTGCAACGCGAAGTCCACGGTGACGCCGTCGGTCATGCCTTCCCCGTCGATGATGGGGTGGATGCCGCTTTCGCCGGAGTTCAGATCCCTGACGAACTGGCGGATGCCGCCGTCGGCGCGGAACACGTGGGTTTCCGCGCTGCGCTCGTCGATGAACTCTATTTCCAGCCCCTTGTTCAGGTAGGCCAGCTCCTCGAAGCGCTTGCGCAGCGTCTCGTACGAGAACTGCAGCGTCTCGAAGATCTCCTCGTCCGGCTTGAAATGCACCGTGGTGCCGTGGTTGGCCGATTCACCCAGCAGCTCCAGCGAGCCCTGCACCGCGCCGCGCGCAAAGCGCATGCGGTGGCGCTTGCCGTCGCGGCGCACGGTCACTTCCAGCCACTCGGAAAGGGCGTTCACGCAGCTCACGCCCACGCCGTGCAGCCCGCCCGACACCTTGTAGGCGTCGTTGTCGAACTTGCCGCCCGCATGCAGCTTGGTCATGACGACCTCGACCGCGGGCTTGCCCTCCTTGGGGTGCAGGTCGACCGGGATGCCGCGGCCGTTGTCGCTGACCGTGACGCTGTTGTCGAGGTGCAGCTTGACCACGATGCGCGAGCAGTAGCCCGCCATGGCCTCGTCGATGGAGTTGTCCACCACCTCGTACACAAGGTGATGCAGGCCCCGCGCATCGGTGGAGCCGATGTACATGGCAGGGCGCTTGCGGACGGCAGCCAGACCCTCGAGGATCGTGATGCTGTCTGCGGTATAGGTCTGTCCCGTGGGAGTGGTCATCTTTGGGATCGTCTCCAACTTGTGGATTTTCAACGTTCAAGGCTTGGGGTTGAGGCTTTTTTTACGCCTCCGGCGGGCAGGGGCTGCCGCCCCTGCACCCCGCACAAAGGAATCCGTGAAACCAAAACCTCCCCAGTAAAGGGGGATGCGAGGCCCGCCGGACGCATCCAGGCAATCTCACCCCGACGGCCAACGAAGATACCATAGCGGCACTGCGCGCCAGGGGTTGTTTCCAAATTAGGATTTTCGTTCGTTGGCAAGGAAAACAAGCCTGCCATGAGGGAGTATACTCTTATCGTATTCGACCGAGCCTTAGCCGTTAGGTGAGCTTGCGAACCTTACGGATAAGGACAGCAAAGCTACGGCAGGCGAAGTTTGACGCAGCCAACGGGCGAAAGGACAATTTGGATACAACCCCTACACTTCCTCTTCGCTGTAGTAGGTCTCTTCCACGATCTTCATGGGCATGATGATCACGGTGTATTCGCTGTCGTCGCTGCCGGTAAGCCCGCAGGGGCCTTCGCTGCCGGTCAGGGTCAGGCCCAGCCGTTCGGAGCGGTAGTGGCCCATGATTTCGATCAGGTTGCGGGTGGGGAAGGCGATCTTCTTGATATCGCCGCTGTAGGTGGCTTCCAGGGTTTCGGTGGCCGAGCCCACGTCCTGGCCCTGGGCGGACAGCATCACTTCACCGGCGCCGCCGTTGCCGTCCAGATCGAAGTAGGTGCAGCGGTTGGAGTCGGTATTGAAGATCAGCAGGCGATCCAGGGCGTCCATGGCGTCCTTGCGGGGCAGTTCCAGCCGGGACACGGAATCGGCGGACAGCTTGGCCAGGAAGTTCATGTAGTCGGGGTACTGGTAGTACGACAGCGGCAGGCTGAAGGTTTCCTTGCCGTCGCCGGTGCGGAAGTGCAGGCGCTTTTCGGAGATGTTCAGTTCCACCTCGTCGGTGCCCAGCCACTTCTTCAGTTCGCCCAGGTACTTCTTCTGGATCAGGATGCCTTCGGGCGGCAGCATGGCCATGAGCTCGTCATGGGTGAAGCGCAGCATGGCGAACTGGTGGCCGTTCAGGCCGCAGGCCTCGATGGCGTTCTGCGCGCCGGGCTTCAGGGACAGGCAGGCGATGGCTTCCACCGCGTCCTCGTCGCTGATGCAGAAGGCGATGCGGTCGATGAGTTCCTGCAGGTAGTCGCCGGACCACATCACCGAGCCGTCGGCGGGGAATTCCGAGAAGTTCTGGAACCACACCGAGTCGTTGACCGGCAGCTTGTACTTGCGGCGGCCCTGTTCGATGAGCAGGTTGCCGCTTTCGCCATCCAGCTTGAGGGTGATCTGGCCGCCGGGCAGCTTGCGGAGCAGGTCCACGAAGGCGCGGCCCTGCACGCCCGCCAGGCCGGGCTGTTCGATCTCTGCGGCGTAGGCGCCCCGGAACTCGATGTTCGAGTCGGTGGCCAGCACGCTGAGCGAACCGTTCTCGGCCTTCAGCCAGATGGAACGCAGGTAGGCCGCGCCCGTCTTGGCGGGGATGATGCTGGCGGCCTTCTGCAGGCCTTCGATGACATCTTCCTTCTGGATTCTCAGAAACATATCTGGATCTCCTGTTGTAGTAGCAGGGCCTGTGTCCAGGTGCGCAACTGTTTTAACATGTGGAAATGAATTGGAATTTCCGCGAACATCACAATGCACCGCGTGGGAACCGAAGGAACAGCCGAAAGGGGGTGGGCGCTTATTCGGCCCGAGTTAGGCACTTTCTTTTGAGGTCGGTCACCAAAAGTTGCATATCTTTGTCACTCTGCTGTAATTGCTTGATTTTTCGTACCGCGTACATGGCCGTGGAGTGGTCCTTGCCGCCGAATACCCGGCCCAGGGCCGGAAAGGAACTGCCCAGCAGTTCGCGGCACAGGAACATGGCCACCTGGCGGGCCTGCACGATGTGCTGCTGGCGCTTGTCGCCCACGATGTCCCGCGCCGGGATGCCGAACTGTTCCGCCGTGGCGGCGATGACCGCCTCCGGGGTCAGGCTGTTGCCCTTGCCGCTGTCGGTGTGCCGCAGGATCTGCTCCAGCTCGCGGTCCTGGATGTCGCGGTTGACCAACTGGCGGTAGGCGCCAACCTTGACCAGGATGCCTTGCAGGTGGCGGAATTCGCGGAACCGCTGGGCCAGGGTGAGGGCGTGTTCCTTGGAAAGCTGGATGTTGCGCGAACGGCTTTGGTGCTGGATGAACTTCAGCCGCACGTCAAGGTCGGGTTCGCGCAGTTCGACGATCAGCCCCCATTCCAGGCGCGAGCGCAGCTTGGGCGACAGGAAGTCCAGGTCGGCCAGCTTGCCGGAACAGGCAAAGACCATCTGCTTGCCGTGGTCGTGAAAGTGGTCGAAGGCAAAGGTCAGCTCGTCCTGCAGAAAGGGCTGGTCGCGCAGGCGTTGCAGGTCGTCCACCACCAGCACCTCGTGGGCGCACAGGCGGCTGCGGGCCTGCTGGCGTTCCTGCGCAGCACCGGCCCCGGTGGCCGAAAGGCCTTCGAAGCGGGTGCCCAGTTCGTCCACCGGGCCGCAGAATATGGCGTTTTCATCGCGCGACCGGCTCAGTTCGTTGGCGATGGCGCGAAGAAGGTGCGTCTTGCCGTTGCCGTTGCCGCCGCAGACCACGAAGGGGTTGTACACCCTGTCGTGCGGGTCGCGGCCGTCGCGGGCCACTTCCTTGGCCGAGGCCACGGGAAACTGGTTCTTGCGGTTGCTGAGAAAGGTGTCGAAGGTGAACCGCGCGCCAAAGGGGTAGTCCAGCTGGCGGGCCGTCTTGGGGGCCGGTGCCGCCTGGGGCGAGCCGCCGTTGCCCGAGGAGTAGCGCAGCACGTAGCCGTCGCCCAGAAATTCGCGCAGCCGCGATTCAAAGGTCACCTGCGCCGTGGCCGAAAACCACTGGGCAAAGAACGAATGCGGAAACTGGACCTCCAGCCGCTTGTCGTTGGTGCTCAGGGTGATGGCCAGCGGGTCGTACCACTGGCGCAGATCCTGCTCCTGGCAGGTCTGCTGAAGGTGTTGGCGCAGGGCTTTTTTCAGCACGGGCGGTGGATTGGTCCTGTGTGAACCCGGCCTTGCCGGGCATTGCGGGTGCGGGGAACGCGGGCCCAAGAAGCGGGTGACGGCGCGGTCGTCATCTCCCGGTCCGTGAACGTTGCCTACCGGGCATTGTCTGCCTGGCATTCTCTGGCGGACGCTGCCCTGTCCGCGCCGTCGCAGGGGTTCCCCGAGGGGGCCGGAGCGTCGTGCGGACAGGCAGGGAGGAAGACGGCGAATTGCCGTGGCCCAAGTGCGCATCATTATCATATTCATCGAACCGGAACAAGGCCGGGCGTAGGTCCGGACGTGGAGCGGCGGCAAAAGGGCAGAGCGGCCCGCCGCGCGCGCTCTTTGCGTCGAGTGGGGTGGGCGGCACCGTTGGCGGGCCCGAAATGGTGTCGTGCGCTTTCGCGCGCGGATGCCGGGTGCGGGGCAGGCAAGGCCCGTACGGACGGGCAGGCAGGCGGATAAGGGGGCGATGACTGCGGGGGGGGGGACGTGCCGGCCCGACGTGTTCGCCCCGACGTGTTCGCGGTGACATGTTCGCGCTGACGCGTCCGGCATGATGGGCCTGTGATGCGGGCAGGCCGGTTTTATCGCGCCACGGCGCCCGCAGGGGCCCGGAGCGCCTTGTTCCGCATCTTGGTCCGGACCGGTCCGGTTTCGCGCCGCAGGGGCCGTTTGTGCAACGATGTGCAGAATCCGTCGGTCGTCTGGACAATTCCCCACGGCGCGGCTAGGGTTGGGCCGTTCTTTTCGGTTGGACCCGCCCGCCCGTCGGGGATGCGCCCCCATTGCACTTGTCGTCCACAGCGCGGCAAGGCAGCCCCTTGGACGCTCCCCGTGGCCGCCATGGCCAAACCCCGGGCTGCCGCCCAGTCAGGCCAAGTCAGGTCAAGACAGGCCGAGGCCGGAGCAGGCCCGATCCGGCCAGCCCGAGCGCGCATGCCTTCCCGGTCCTTTTCGCTCCCCGGACCGGACCTGACAGGGCCTGCGCGGCGCGGGGCCGCCCCATCACCAAAGCGCAGACCGTACCGCCATCTTCCGTGCGCCAGGGCCGACACCATGTCGGCACGTTGCAGCCGCCCCGGTTGGTTTCGGGTCTGCCCCAATGCACGAGGTTTCATGCAGTTGCCTTTCGCTAAGCGTTCCGGAATCGTCCTGCTGATCATCCTGCTGCTGGCCGCGGCGCCGTTCGTGATGCGGCGCGGTGAGCAATCCGCAGAAACGGCCGCCGACACCACGGCTGCGGACTGCAACGCCACCGCGCCCGCCGGGCAACTGCCCCCCGAACTGCGGGCAGAAGGCGGTGCGGACGGGCAGGGAGAAGGCCAGCCCGAAGTGGTGCAGGGGGTGGTGTCCACCGGCGACACGGCGGGCAAGATCCTGCAGGAGTGGCTGTCCTCTGTGGACGTGCACACCATGGTCGCGGCCTGCGAAAAGGTCTATTCCCTCGCCAGGCTGCGGGCCGGGCAGCCCTACACCGTGGTGGCCAACGCCAGCGTGGGGGGCATAGAGCGCTTTGAATACGAGATTGACAACTCGCAGAAGCTCATCGTCAGCAAGACCAACGATTCCTTTGCCGCCCGGGTGGAACCCATCCAGTACGACGTGGACGTGGTGCGGGTGGAAGGCACCATCGAATCCAACCTGTTCCAGTCCGTGGCCGACGCGGGCGAATCGCCCACCCTTGCCATCCGCCTGGCTGACATCTTCGGCTGGGAGGTGGACTTCATCCGCGACATCCGCGAGGGCGACAGCTTCACCGTGCTGGTGGAAAAGCGCTTCCGCGACGGGGAATTCAAGGGCTACGGTAGGGTGCTGGCCGCCATCTTCACCAACCAGGACCAGACCCACCGCGCCTACCTGTTCCATGACGACCTGGGCATTCCGCAGTACTACAACCCGGAAGGCGCTTCCATGCGGCGCTCGTTCCTGAAGGCCCCGCTGTCGTTCACCCGCATTTCCAGCGGGTACACCATGACCCGCAAGCACCCCATCTTCAGCGACGTGCGGCCCCACCAGGGCGTGGACTACGCCGCGCCCACCGGTACTCCGGTCAAGGCCGTGGGCAACGGGGTGGTATCCTCCGCCGGGTGGGGCAACGGCTACGGCAACCTGATCATCCTGCGCCACTCCAACGGGTACGAAAGCTACTACGGCCACCTTTCCGGCTTTGCGCGCGGCGTGCGCAAGGGCGCCACGGTGAAGCAGGGCGACGTCATCGGCTACGTGGGGGCCACGGGCTGGGCCACCGGGCCGCACCTGGACTTCCGCCTGAAGAAGGACGGCAAGTTCATCAACCCCACCAAGAACATCAGCCCCCGCTCCGAACCCGTGGCCCGCAAGCTGCTGCCCGACTTCCGCCGCCAGATGGACGCCATCCGCCCGTATCTGGACGGTGAGGGCGACCTTGCCACGCTGGATGTGCAGAAGCTGCCCAACATCTAGATTTTGCTGCACAGATATACGCACACGGCGCGCCGTTCCCTGCGGGGGGCGGCGCGCTTTTGCGTGCCGGGCATGGGAAAGTCATCGGCAAGCCTCCGATGGCGGGTGCCGGACAGATCAGCCGGTGATGGCTCTGGGCGCGGGTGATTGCGGGTGCGAGGCGGGGCGGTGTGCTGCTTATTTTGGAAAGTTATCGGTGCGTGTCGCTTTTGAGCGACTGTGCCCCTCCTTGGTTCCAGATGCTGTTCCCGATGTGCGTTTCGCGTGAAACATGCTGTAAAGACGGGATAAATTGTGAACGCGAACGCCGGAAATCGCCATTTTCGATGGCATGGGCCATGGGCGCGGGGACTGGTTCCTGTCAGGCCCGATGGTGACAGTACATGTGCGCAAGCATGTCACCATGCCGGAATGTCGAACATTTTTTGGGAACATCAGGCGGCGTTCTGCATGCCCGAGACTGCGTGGCAGGAGGCGGCAGGCAGCCCTGCTACCCGCTGACATCCGTGGCCTTGCGGACCAACGGCTTTGTGGAGGGGAACGGGAAGGTCGTCAGGATGGCGAGGAGGAACCGGCGGCGGGTACCCCGGGCAGGGCGCAGGCAAGGTTGCGCTGCGCGGGCAGGCGGAAGGGGGGCCTCAGCACCGGCGCGCCCGTGGCCGTGGCGATGGCCGCCAGCATGCCCCGAAAGATGCGCCCGTGCACCGGAAGCAGGGCATACCAGTAGGCCAGCCCGGCCAGGCCGCGCGGCAGGAACCAGGACTGCATCCACAACTCCGTGGCTGCGGCATCCGTGGTCGTTGCCACGGCATCGCCGCCGTGTTCCGCATCCGGAACCGGGCGCACCACGAATTCCAGCAGGGCATCGCCCGGCACCTTCATTTCGGCCAGCAGCAGCAGGCGCTTGCCGGGCTGCACGTCCAGCACCCGCCAGAAGTCCAGGGCATCGCCCGTGCGCAGGGTTTCCGGGTCGCGCCTGCCGCGCCGCAGCCCCGGCCCCCCGACCAGGGTATCCAGCAGGCCGCGCAGCCGCCACAGGGCGTCGTCCTGATACCAGCCGGTATCGCCGCCGATGCGTTCCACGGGCTTCCACACGGCTTCCGGCGTGGCCGCCAGCCGCACCCCCCAGCCATCGCCCAGCAGGTGCCCGCCCGCGTAGTCTGCGTCTCCGCAGGCCACCCATTCCGGCACGGCGGGGCCGCCCGCGTCGGTCCAGCGGGTGGGCACGGCGTGGGTGCGCAGCCGGTCCAGGGCGAGGCGGACGGCCTCGGCGCAGGGCAGCAGATTCTGCGGGATGACGTCGCGGATGCGCGTTTCACTGCACACCACGCGCTGGCGCAGGCCGTGGATGAGTGGCCGCGCCAGCGCCACCGGCACCGGGGTGACCAGATGCAGCCAGTGGGCGGAGAGTTCCGGCGTCAGCAGCGGCACGGGGATGATCAGCCGTCGGCGCAGTCCCGCCTCGCGGGCGTAGATGTCGAACAGTTCCCGGTAGCTCAGCACGTCCGGCCCGCCTATGTCGTAGGCCTGCCCCGCCGTTTCGGGGTGGTCCAGGCAGCCCGCCAGGTATTCCAGCACGTTGCTGATGGCGATGGGCTGACACTGCATGTGGACCCAGCGGGGGGTGATCATGACCGGCAGGCGGTCCACCAGATAGCGGATGATTTCGAACGAGGCGCTGCCGGAGCCGATGATTTGCGCCGCGCGCAGCACGGTGAGCGGCGCGTCGGCCAGGGCCAGTATCTCGCCCACTTCGGCACGCGAGCGCAGGTGCTCGGACACCCGGCTGGCCCCGTGACCTTGGGTGTCTGTTTCCGGGGGCAGCAGCCCGCTCAGGTAGATGACCCTGGGCAGGGGGTGCTGCGTGCCGCGCAGGGCTTGCAGGGCGCGCACCATGCAGCAGGCGGCCTTGCGGTCGGCATCGGCAAAGGCGGCCACGGCGGGGTTCATGGAATGCACCAGGTAGAACACCGCGTCGCATCCGCGCAGGGCCTCGCGCAGGGACGGCTCGTCCAGAATGTCGCCGCGCACGATGGTGCAGCCGGGGTGTGCCGCCCACGGGCGTCCGGCCAGCTTGGCCGGGTTGCGCGCCAGCGCGCGGACGTTCCAGCCGCGTTCCAGCAGCAGGGGGGCCAGGCGGCCGCCCACGTAGCCCGTGGCCCCGGTAATGAGCACGGTGCCGCGTTTGGGGGATGCGTGGGGTTCGGGCACTGCGCCGGAACGGGCGGCATCGGCATGCTCCGGCACCCGGGATTGGCCCGGTGTGGCTTGCATGGCCGGGGTGGCTGGCATGGCCGAGGCGGCTGGGGCGGTGTCGGCCAATGAATCGGGAGTGGACGTACCCTGCGGGGGTGCGGTGCTTGCGGGCATGGGGCATCCTTGCGGCTGATGGGCGGCTGGTGGGCGGCTGGTGGGCGGGCGGAGTTTTCCCAGTCTGCCCGCATGGTGCCGCAGCCGGGCAGGACTGTCAAAGCCGCGCCGGGCCCGTCTGGTGCACCTGTCGCACCCGGTTTGCCCGTATTGCCCGGCCCGCGCCCGGCCCGCACCCGGCGAACCTGTAGCGCCCGGCACGTCAGGCGGGTCGGGCGGGTCTGTGGCGTCTGGCGCGTTGCCGCTGCCGCCAACCTTGCCTCGTCCCGCCGGTCGTGTCCCTGTTTCCCCGTGCCCTGCCGCAATGAAAAAGGGAGGGAACGCCGTGCGGCATTCCCTCCCTGCGGTGCGTGGGGTGCGCCCATGCGGGCGTGGCGCGGCTATTCGAAGCGGCTCACGCCGGTGATGACCACCATGTCCGCCGGGGCGTCGGTGTGGATGCCCTGGGGCTTGATCTTCAGCTTCTGGATCTTGTCCACGGTGTCCATGCCCTCGATGACCTGGCCGAACACGCAGTAGCCCCAGCCTTCTGCGGTTTCTTCGCTGTGGTCGAGGTCCGCGTTGTCCACGGTGTTGATGAAGAACTGGGCCGCCGCGCTGTGCGGGTCCGCCGTGCGGGCCATGGCGATGGTGCCGCGCAGGTTCTTGAGGCCGTTGTTGGCCTCGTTGCGCACCGGGGCGTTGGTGGGCTTTTCTTCCATGCGCACGGAAAGGCCGCCGCCCTGGATCATGAAGTCCTTGATGACCCGGTGGAAGATGGTGTTCTTGTAGAAGCCCGAATCCACGTAGCTCAAAAAGTTGGCCACGGTGGCGGGGGCCTTTTCGGCATCAAGCTCGATGAGGATATCGCCGGAAGAGGTTTCCAGCAGAATGACGGGATTGCTCATGGGTGTCTCCTGACGGGGAATGTAGCCCCCTCTTTGCCGTCAACCCGCGCGAAACGCAAGGGCCGGGCACTTTCCGGCGCCGTCGGGCGCGGCGGACGGTCGAAAAGAACCGCCCGCGCGTCTTCTTGCCGCTTGCCTGTGTTGTTCCGCATGGCTACACCATGCTATGGTACCGGCAGCATCCGGCATGCAGCGTGCGCCCCAGGTCAATCTCGGATTAATCCCGGATCAATCCCCGATGCGCTCCGGATGCGCTCCGGATGCGCCCCGGATGCCAGTCGGAAGCCTGCCGGGCCCCGCGCACCCCAACGCAGCATCAAACGCAGCACCCAAGGAGCCACACCATGAAGCTCAGCGTATCCAACTCTCGCGGCAAGGATGCCGCCGACCGCGACTGGTTCATCCCCGAGGACGGGCGCAAGCAGCTGACCCAGCTGTTCGCCAAGCTGCCGAACCCCGTGGTGCTCGACGTGTTCACCGACGGCGACGAAAAGAACGCCTTCAACGGCTACACCCGCCGCTTTGCCGAAGACATTTCGCTGCTCGTCGACAAGATTTCCATGCACCACCACGCGCTGGATTCCGAGGAAGCCAAGCGGCGCGACGTTACCCTGTCGCCCACCCTGTTCGTGGGCACCGGCGAGGCGGACCCGGCGCTGGATTACCGCATCCGCTTCACCGGAGCCCCGCTGGGCGAGGAAGGCCGGGCGCTGGTGGAATCCATCTTTCTGGTGTCGCTGCGCCAGTCGGGCCTTACGGAAACCTCGCGACGCATCCTGTCGGAGCTGAAGGAACCGCGCAAACCCCGCGTGTTTTCCTCTCCGGGGTGCCCGTACTGCCCCGGCCAGTTCATGCACGCGGCCAAATGCGCCATCGAGCGCCCCGGCCTGGTGGAGGCGGAATGCGTCAATTCCGACGAATTCCCCGACCTGTCCAAGAAGTACGGCGTGGGCTCGGTGCCGCACACCCAGTACGACGACGCGCACAAGGCCATCGGCCTGATGCCGGAAGAACGCTTCGTGCTGGAACTGGTCACCCTGAAGAGCGCGGACGATCTGATGCGCGAGCACGGCATGGAACCCGGCCACGAAGGGCATGACCATGCCCACGGCGCCCACGGCATGGACCCCGAGGGGCTGGACGTGGTGGAAACCGACATGGTGGTGCTGGGCGCGGGCCCGGCGGGTCTTTCCGCCGCCATCTACGGAGAGCGCAGCGGCATGAAGACCGTGGTGCTGGACAAGTCCGTGGTGGGCGGCCAGGTGACCGTGACCCCGGTGGTGGAAAACTACCCCGGCTTCACCGACATTGCCGGGCTGAAGCTGGTGGAGGTGCTTTCCGCACACGCCCGCCAGTACGCCACCGTGCGCGAGGGCGAAACGGTGCACGAGGTGAAGATCGGCAAGTTCATCGAGGTGTACACCAACCGCGCGGTTTACCTGTGCAAGGCGCTGGTGTTCGCCACCGGGGCGCAGTGGCGCAAGCTGGACGCGCCGGGCGAGGGCCGCTTTTACGGGCGGGGCGTGTCGTACTGCGCCTCGTGCGACGGGTTCATGTACCGGGGCAAGCGGGTGGCCATGATCGGCGGGGGCAATTCCGCGCTGACCGATGCGCTGCACCTGAAGAACCTGGGCGCGGACGTGACCATCATCCACCGGCGCGACAGCTTCCGGGCCGAGAAGGCCCTGCAGGATTCGCTGGAGCGTGAAGGCATCGCCGTGATCTGGGATACCGTGGTGGAAGAGATACTGGGCGACACCGTGGCCCCCGTGCGCGAGGGCGACGGCGGGGACGGCAAGGATGCGGCCCCCGGAACGGCCCCGGCAGAGCCGGATACCGGCGTGGTGCGCGGCATCCGCGTGCGCAACGTGAAGACCGATGCAGTCAGCGAACTTCCCTTCGACGGGGTGTTCGTGGCCATCGGGCACATCCCCAATTCCGAACAGGCGGCGGAGCTTGGCGTGGTGCTGGAAAAGGACGGCTCCATCAAGGTGGACCGGCACATGCGCACCAACATCCCGCGCATCTACGCGGCGGGCGACGTGACCGGCGGCGTGCGCCAGATCGTCACCGCCGTGGGCAGCGGGGCCACGGCGGCGCTGGCCGCGTTCGAGGATACCCAGAATCCGTACTGGAAGAAGAAGGGGGATTGAAGGGGTAAGGGCGTGTGCCCTTTTTGATACGGCTTCTACGTAGACAGTCGTACCCTTTTGACCACGCGCGATCTCGTTATGCCTCCGGCGGGCAAGGGGCCTGCGCTTTGCGGTCGCCATCCGTAAGACTCGCGCGTTGCGCTCGCCTAACGGCTGCCGCTAAGCGATGGCCCCTTGCATCCCCGCGCTCCGGGGGGCGCTGCCCCCCTGGTCCCCCCAGGTTTTCCTGCGCGGCGTCCCTTTGGCGGCAGCTTCCCTCCGGCGCAAAGCGCCTCCGGGTGATCTGCCGCCGGTGACGCCAATACGCACGAATCTCCCGTAGCCTCTATGGCACATGGGTGCCTTAACCTGCGCGCATCCTGCACCGCATTCCTTCCGCCGCCAGCTTCCCTGCGGGGCTGAGCGCCTTCGGGCGATCTGGCGGCGGGAATGCGTATGTGCGCAATGCTCCCGCAGCTCCACCACTCGGGTGCCTTGCCCCCGCCCTCGTTGCGACGCATGTGCCACCGTCAAAGCCCGGCGGCACACGCTTCTTCGCACCCCACGTTTCCTTCGAATGCGGCTTGGATGTCTCAATCGCCACGTTGCCTGCGGCGCGCATCCGCAACGCCGAAGCTTCCGCCTCGCAAGGCATCGGCGGTGTTCTTCGGCTGCGGTCGCGTATCGCCGTGCGCAGGTCGTTCCTGTCGCGATGAAACGAGCGGCAGCGTGGCTGGATACCATGCATATCCAGCCAGACGGATAGGCTTTTCTGCGCATCCCCAACGAGGCGAGCCGCGTAGGGTTCCGGATATTCAAGGAAATAGTGACGTGCGAAGAAGCGTGTGCCGCCGGGCTTTGACGGTGGCACATGCGTCGCAACGGGGGCCAAGGTAAGAATTCCCAAGTGGGATGGAGGCAGCGAGAGATTGGCGCACATCGCATTCCGCCGGACAGATCGCCCGAAGGCGCTTTGGCCGAGGGAAGCTGCCCGGCAGAGAATGCGGTGCAAGATACGGGTGGGTAAAGGCACTCATGTGCCACGGAGGCAATGGGAGATTGGTGCGCATTGGCGTCACCGGCGGCAGATCACCCGGAGGCGCTTTGCGCCGGAGGGAAGCTGCCGTCGATGGGACGCCGCGCATGAAAGCCTGGGGGTCCAGGGGGCGGAGCCACCGGAACGCGGGGGTGCAGGGGGCCGTCGTTACACGGCCCCCTGCCCGCCGGAGGCATAGCGAAATTGGGGGGTAGCAATCGCTCGAGAATGTCTTCGTAGAAGCCGGGTGCAACCGCGCACGCCCCCTTCCACTCCCCGCCAGAGGCATAACGAGATCAAGGGCAATCAACAGGGCTGGCGTGTCTTCGTAGAAACCATTCCAACAGGGCACAGCCCCTTCCCCCACCCCACCTAGTACGGCAGCACCACCCGTCCATACTGCTCGTGCAGCACCTCGGCCATGGCCAGGTAACACGCGCTGGCACCGCACACGATGCCTTCCCACCCGGCGATGGTGCCGATGAGCTCGCTGCCGGTAAAATCGCGGATGGCCAGCAGGGCGAACAGCACGGTCAGCGACAGGAAGATGAACTTCAGCGTGGTCTTGCCCTTCAGGGTGCCCAGGAACATGAAGAAGGTGAACAGCCCCCACATGGCCAGGTAGAAGCCCATGTAGGCGTGCGGGGTGGGTTCGGCCCAGCCCAGCTTGGGCATGACGATCAGCGCCACCAGCGTCAGCCAGAACAGGCCGTACGAGGTGAAGGCGGTGGTGCCGAAGGTGTTGCCCTTCCTGAACTCCATGATGCCCGCGATGACCTGCGCGATGCCGCCGTAGAAGATGCCCATGGCGAGGATCATCGAGCTGATGGGAAAGAAGCCCGCGTTGTGGATGTTCAGCAGGATGGTGGTCATCCCGAAGCCCATGAGCCCGAGCGGGGCCGGGTTGGCCAGTTTGGTCTCCATTGTCTTCCTCGTTGCTGCGGATGGGGTGGGTGCATCGGCGTTGCCGGGCAACTGGCGCGGCGCGCGGGCTGCCGGGTTCCGAGGGCTCGGAGCGGCATGCGGGCGCGGGCCATGACGGAACGCCGACGCGATGGATGCCCGCCTGGCCCAACGATGCTCCGGATGTGCTCCGGACGTGCACGGGATGGGCGCGGCGGTGCGGGCGGCGAACCTGTACCGGTGGAACGACGATGCGATGTGGCGTGGCGCGGCCTGTGGTGGCGGGTTGGCGGTCCGCATCCCGAGGGGCCGCGTGGTCCGGCTGCCGGGCCGGACCCTGCGAGGGGCTATGGCGCGCTTATGCCCGGATGCGGACAAGCACGCAAGATGCACAGGAGTGTGCGCTTTCACGGGTCGGGGTGCGGCATGGCGTGCGGGGCGGCCTCGCCCGGACGCACCGTGGCGGCCTGTGGCGCAGGGCGGTACCGGCGGTGCGGCATGGCCGGCACGTCCCTTCACGCGGGCGGTCCCTTGCCATCCGTTCGCCCGCTGTCCTCCGCCGCGTCTCTGGCTGCCCGTCTGTCTTCCGGTGCTATCCTTCGTGCCCCTCGTGCGGTCTGGCCATGCGCAGCGGGTCCACCGCCGCGTCGAATGCTGCGCCGTCCAGCAACTGCATTTCCAGGCAGGCCTCGCGCAGGGTGATGTCCCGCGCATGGGCACGGTGCGCCGCCTGCGCCGCCCGGTCGTAGCCGACAACGGGCGCAAGGGCGGTGACCAGCATCAGCGAGCGGCCCACGTGGGCGGCAATGCCCGCCCGGTCGGGCTGCATGCCCGCCACGGCATGGTCCGCGAACGAGCGGCACCCGTCGGCCAGCAGGCGCATGGACGTGAGCACGTTGTGGATTATCAGCGGCTTGAAAACGTTCAGCTCGAAATTTCCCTGCGACCCGGCCATGCCCACGGCCACGTCCAGCCCCATGACCTGCACGGCCACCATGGTCAGGGCCTCGCACTGGGTGGGGTTGACCTTGCCGGGCATGATGGACGAGCCGGGCTCGTTCTCGGGCAGGCGCAGTTCACCGATGCCGCAGCGCGGGCCGGACGCCAGCCAGCGCACGTCGTTGGCTATCTTCAGCAGGGCCGTGGCCAGCGCGCGCAGGGCGCCGCTGGTCAGCACCAGCCCGTCGTGGGCGGCCAGCGCGGCAAAGGGGTTGGGCGCGGGCACCAGCGGCAGCCCGGTCATGTCGGCCAGCAGGGCGATGGCGCGCGGGGCAAAGGCGGGATGCGCGTTCAGCCCGGTGCCCACGGCGGTGCCGCCCAGGGCCAGGCGGCACAGATGGGGCATGGCCGCGTCCAGCCCTTCCAGACAGGCGTCCAGTTGGGCGGCCCAGCCGGACATCTCGTCGCCCAGGGTCAGGGGCACGGCGTCCTGCAGGTGGGTGCGGCCTATCTTCACGATGTCCGCGCATGCGGCGGCCTTGGCCCGCAACGCATCGCGCAGGTGGCGCACGCCGGGCAGCAGATCGTCGCGCAGGGCCAGCGCGGCGGCAAGGTGCATGGCCGCCGGAAAGGCGTCGTTGGACGACTGGCAGCGGTTCACGTGGTCATTGGGATGAATGGGGGGATGAATGGGGGGATGGATTGGGGGCTGAACGGGGGGATGGCCACCGGGCGCGGCGGCGTGCGCGGCCTCCGCCAGCAGTTGCGTGGCCCGGTTGGCCAGCACCTCGTTGACGTTCATGTTGGTCTGGGTGCCGCTGCCGGTCTGCCAGACGGAGAGCGGAAAGTGGTCGTCGTGCATGCCTGCCAGCACCTCGTCGGCGGCGCGGGCGATGGCCTCGGCCATATGCGGCAGGCCCGGCTGATTGGGCTGGGACTGTCCGGGCGGGGGCGGAGGAGAGGGCAGCAGGCCAAGGTCGCGGTTGACCAGTGCGGCGGCCTTCTTGATGCGCGCCAGCGCATGCACCACGGCCAGGGGCATGCGGTCAGCCCCGATGCGGAAATTGTCCAGCGAACGCTGGGTCTGCGCGCCCCACAGGCGCCCTTGCTCCACCTCCACAAGGCCCATGCTGTCCCGCTCCAGCCGGTGACCGGGCCGGGCCTCGGGCTGGGCGGCGGTGGGCTGTCCGGGCCGGTGCGGCCCGTTCGCCTGATGGGGCATGTCCGCCTGGTGCGGCGTGCGGGGCAGATGGGGCTGGTCTGGCGTTTGGGGCATGGGGCCTCCGAGGATGTCGCGGGTGCGGGGCGGCGGCGGATGCGATACCCCGTATCTTCCATCCTAGCGCCGCCCGCGCGGCCCTGTCCAGCCGGTGGGAAAATGAGGCCGATGCGTCCCCGATTCGCCTGATCCGCGTGACACGCCTGATCCGCGTGACCCGCCCAATGCGCCAGCTGCGCCGCGTGCAGCAGACCGGCCAGTGCGAACCCGGCGGCGGAAAGGCTTCGCGCATCTGCCGATCCGGCGGGACTACCGATCCGGCGGGACCACCAATCCGGCGGGGCTGCCACTCCTGCGGGTGCGGCGGACCGGGGCGCTCCGGCGGGCCTGGCGGGCTTGCCCCACCCTCAACCCTGCCCGCGCATGCGCATTGCGGTTGCGACTCCGGCAGACTCCCCGCCCCCCTGCGTGCGCCGCACCCGCCGGAGTGCGTATTTTCCCCCATCCGCGCGGTTTCCCCTTGCGGAAATGACCGCATTTGCTTCAATACATACAGTTGCACCGTACCGCAGCCGGGCGCGCACATGCGTTCGGGCGCACGCCGGGGGCCCCGCCTCCCGGCACGGTTGCCCGGCCCGGCGCAGACGCCGGGCCTGTCGTCAGCGATGCCGACTGGCGTCGACTGGCGCCAACTGCGACCTGCCCACGCCACCCGGCCATGCGGATATTCCGGAACGAGGCATCCATGCGCACGGTTTCCGTCACCCTGGTCACCTACACCTACGACGACCACGAACTGGTCCGGGGTCTGCTGTCGTCCGTCACCGGATGGACGGCCATGCCTTCGGCCATCGTGGTCATCGACGACGGCTCGGCGCAGCCCTTCGCGCCGGACTTGCCGGAAGAGGTGACCCAGCGCCTGCCCGCCATAGAGGTGGTGCGCGTGCCGGAAAACCGGGGCAACACCCACGCCCGCGCGCTGGGTGCGGCCCGCGCCACCACCCGGTTCATCCTTTCGGTGGATGCGGACATCCGCTTTCCCGCGCACTGGCTGGCGGTGTGCCTGCCCGCAGCGGCCCGGCCCGGCGTGGGCATGGCGGGCACGGCCATCCGCCCCCGCACCGGCGACGACCTGCTCTCGCGTTACCTGGAGCTTACCTATACCCTCAACCGTGGGGCCGCCGGTTCCGTTCCGTTCCTGCCTGGCGGAGCCTGGCTGGCCCGGCGCGAGGCCTTCGAGGCGGTGGGCGGCTTTTCCGGCTACCAGGAACGCTACGGCCAGGACGCCTACCTTTCGCGCCGCCTGCGCGACAACGGCTATCTGCTGTGGGCCGTGGACGGCGTCGAGGCTTTCGAGGTGCGGCGCATCGGGCGGTTGCAGATGGTGAGCCGGGGCTGGCGCTGGCAGGGGCACCACATGAAGGCCGCGCTGGACGAGGGCCGCCCGCTGGACGAGGTGCTGAACGTGGTGCTGTACTCCATGCGCGAACGCATGCTGCGCTCGCGCGCGGCAGACCCGCGTCTGCTCTATTTCGACCTGCTGTACGCCCTGCACGCCCTGCTCGACACCGTGGCCCATGCGGCCCGGATTGCGGGGCAAACCCCAGCCCAGGCTGGGGGCGAGGGCGCGCGCGCCGCGTTGCGCCATGCGGCGGCGGCCTTCCTGAAGCCCTGGCCTCAACTGTGCGCTGCCCTGTGCGCCGACCTGGCGGAACTGGGGCATGCCCCGCTGCCCACCGACCTTGCCGCCGCGCCCCCCTTCGATCTTGCCGCCGCGCTGTCCTTTGCCGTGGGCAACGATGAACTGGCGGCGGTGTGCCACGGCCTGGGTGACGTGCTGGGCTGATTCCTCCGCTGTGCCTGCCCGTCCTGCCGGTTCTGCCGGTTCTGCCGGTCCTGCCCGTCCTGCCGGTTGCCCCAATGCGGGCCATGCGGCCTGACGGTGGCTGGCGTCGGAACACCGGCGTGATTGGTTCCTGCCTGCCCCGCAGCCCTTGTCCCCACTTTCCGTAATCCCGCAATTCCGCAATCGGAGACATCCATGGGATTCTCGTTCAAGTTGCCCTTCCTTTCCCGCAAGAAGTCCGCCGGGGGTGATCTGCTCGTCGCCGCACCGGAATCGCTGGACGGTGCGTCTTCTGCTGCGTCTGGCGCAGCGTCTGGCGCAGCGTCTGGCAAGGCTGCCGGGTCAAAGTCTGCCGTGTCGGCAGGTGCGCCCGCATCGCCTGCCGCTGGCGGCGCAGGGGCTGCGCCGGGCAAGAAGAAGGGGCTGTCCAGACGCACCCTGCGCATCGTGCTGTGCGTGCTGGCCGGGCTGGTGGTGCTGGGCGGCGCCGCTGGCGGCGGCTGGTGGTGGGTCAAGGCCAACAGCCCCGAAACCGCCGTGGAGCAACTGGTGCTGGCCTTCCGTAATGGCGATGCGGCGGCCTTCGAGCGCCGCGTGGACATGGCCAGGGTGGTGGACCAATTGATGGCGGTGGAACTGAAGGCATCCGGCGTGCAGGGCGCGGCAACCCCGGACGCCCGCGAGACGGCGCAGTTGCGCGAGGTGCTGCGCCAGGCGCTGCTGGCCCTGCCCGTGGGCGCGGCGGGCGAGCGCAAGCGCGAGGACCTGCTGCCACCCGACTTCCGCGAGCAGGTGGGGGCGTTCGTCCCGGTTGTTGCCGAGCGCAACGGCGACAGGGCCGTGGTGTCGGTGCCCGTGAAGAACGAGGCGCTGGAAACCACCTTCGACCTGCGGGTGGAACTGATCGACGGCAAGGACGGCTGGAAGGTGACCGGCCTGGTGGACCCGGACAGCCAGCTGGCCGCCCACGCCGCCGCGCTGGAACGCATCCGCGCCCGCGAACGCGCGGTGGCTGCGGAGGAAAACGCCCGCATAGCCGAACGGCTGGCCGGGCTGGTGCGCCTGGACCGCACCCTGGTGGGCATAGACACCCTGTCCGGGGGGCGCAACTTCAAGACGCTGGTGATACAGGTGACCGGGGCCAACCAGAGCACGCAGACCCTGGGCCGTGTGGTGGTGGACTGTGCGGTGCGGGACGAGGCGGGGCGGGTGCTGCGCAACCTGAAGCTGGTGCGCGGCATGCAGATTAGGCCCGGCGAGGCGTTTGCCGAATCGTGGGTCATCGACCTGGACGAGGCGGAGCCGAAGGATGTCCCGCTGCTGAACGCGGAGCGGCTGACCGGACACTCCACGGTGCGCTCGGTGGTACTGGCCACGGGTGAGGCCATCGTCATCAAGGGTGAATAGAAGGCGTTGAGCCGAATGGCGGTGTTCAGGCACGGTCAGGCGGAAGGGGACAGAAGGGCAGCCAGGCAGGGCGACCGGAGGTGTGGGCCGCATGTGCACGGCGTCCGGGTTGGCGTCTGCCACGCGGGTTGTCTTGCCGGACGTTGATTTCTTCGCTCGGTTCCGGAGCTATTTGCCATGTGGGGCGGCGGCGCAAAGCCTGCCGCCCCGTTTCGTTGCGGGGTGCGTCATTTTTTGCCCTCGTCCACGTGCTCGACGTAGCCCACGCCCTCCATGCCGGGGGCATCGCGCCAGGGCAGGTCTTCGGCCCGCGCGGGCGGCGTCCAGCCGGAATAGATGGCGGGCAGTTTGTCCCGCATGATGGTGAACAGGTAGTCCCGCGCGGCGGTGCCGAAATAGTTGATGTATTTTGACGTATCGTTGGATGGCCAGTAGGTGACGCGCAGAAGCCGGACATCAAGCGGCCCTGAGGGTTGCGGGTTGAGCACCAGCAGGAAGGAACCCAGATCCACGTTTTGTTTGTACAGCAGGATGCGACACCCGAAGAGCCAGTCGCGTGTTCCATTGCCGTCCCAGTCCAGTGATGCCATGAGGGGGATGGTCATACTGACCTGTGCTTGGCCTAGTGGTTTGTCTCTGATGAGTAGCGTGTGGGGTTCTTCAGCTTCGTAACGAGTGCCCAGGGCGGCAAAGCTGGTCTTGCCCGTCGACACGGGCAGAAATGCGGACGGAAAGGCAGTGATATCGGCGCGTTCGAACAGTTCGCGCGCAAAGGATTGCGGTGCGTACTCCCCGGCAGGTATTGCGTCGGCCATTGGGTAACGCCCTTGCGCATCGACGATGCCGGGGCGTTGCAGCCATTGCAGATTTTCCTGCACGAATCCTTTGAAAATATGCGGTTCCGGAGCCACAACGGGCAGCCGCTGCATGGCGGGCAGCGGTTCGGCATGCACCGGAAACCATGCTCCAAGGCAGGCCAGCCACAGGGCGAGCGCCAGCAGCATGGGCCGCGTGCGGCGAGGACGGGGGGGCCGTGCGGCCCCCCGGAGTATGCTATGCACGAGAGTTGTGGCGGGCGTCATTGGCGCAGCCTGTCCAGGCCCTGTTGCATGAGGTCGGCCTCCGTGTTGCGGCGTGGGTGGTACTTGTAGTCCGGGTTGGAACTGAAGTTGCGCAATTCCTTGATGGCCCCGTCCCAGTCGCCCTTGGTGGAATGATCCCAGAATTTGGGGAATTTCTCCGTGCTGCCGTGCTGGTAGAGCACCGAGGTGATGGTAGCCTGCATTTCCTTGGGCAGTTCTTCGAACTTGCGGATGGTCTTGCCCTGGGCGTCGGTGTTATGTGGAGCGGTGTTATACTGCTGTTGTGCCGTTTCCTTGAAATGGATGGTCATCTTCTCGTTGAGGTGGCTGGCCTGTTCTGCGGTGAGCTTGACACCCTTGCCCTTTCCTTTGAGACTTTCCATTTCCTGTTTTGCCTGCGTGGCGTTTTTTCCAAGCAGCGGGGAAAGCTCGTTGATAACTTCTTCATCCACTCCGATTCCGCGCAACCCCTCCGCGCTCCACTGCCCCGTGTCGATGCCCGCCCCGATTGTGGCGCTGCTGTTGTCCATGGGCTTGCCGTCCTTCATGGGGATGTAGGCGTACAGGACGTTGCCTTCCAGCTTTTGCAGCGTGTCCGCCGTGATCCGGTTGATGTCTTCCGGCTTGTCGGGGACGGCTAGAACGCCGTTGCCGCCCTTGCCGGGCGTTGCCGCATCGGGCGCGGCCCCCTTGCCGCCACCCGTGGGCGCGGGAGCCGGCTCGGCGGGCCGGGGTTGTTCCGGCACCTTCGGCTCCGTGAGCGGGCCGGGGCCTGCTCCTTCCAGAAAGGTGCGCGCGGCGCGTTGCAGCGGACCTTCCTGCGCGTTGCCCGTGCCGGGGCGGGTGGTCCGGCTGCCCGGTTGTTCCGCAGGCCCCGCACCGCCGGAGGCTCCGCCATCTGCCCCCGCAGGCGCAAAGCCGGACGCATCGCGCGCCCTGCCGTCGGCGGACAGCAGCTTGACGGGGTTCGGTACGGGCTGCTGGTCAGGCTTCCGGCGCTTGACCATAAGCTCGCGCCCTTCCTCCTTGTCCAGATCGAACGGCTTCGGTTCGCCCTCCCGACCCGGCGCACCGGGCTGACTGGGCTGATTGGGCTGACCGGGCATGTCCGGTTCGTGCCCCGCGATGCCTTCGTACCTGCCGTCGAGACCCTCCAGGGGCACGGGGCGGGTGTTGCGCCCATCCAGCGACGGCCCCAGCGGCTTGCCGTATACGGACATGCCGAGCCGCCTGGCGTCCAGTTCCAGCCCGCTGTCGCCTTGCTGCCGGGGAAAGCGCCAGAAATCGTCAAAGCGGTCGGGCCGGGCCTCCTCGAACATGTCGCGCAGAAAGCCCTGCCGCAGCGTGTCGGATTCGTTGTCCGGCAGCTTGCTGCCTTTGTGCTCGAAGCCCCGGATGGAGCGCAGCCCGCCATCGAACAGCCGATACCACTCCTGCATGGTGGTGGCGCCCATGGCCTGGCGCGAGGTGTCCCGAACCTGCCGGTACAGGCCGCGCCGCTTGTCGTCGTAGGATTCGCCGTTGCCTTGCAACCAGTTGTTCCACATATGCATTCCTCTCTAGTGGGTGTCAACGCGGCTCGTCCGCTCCGGCCGGGTGTTCGGCTGGGTACACCCGGCCAATCCGGGCGGCGGCGCGCGCCAGTGCACCGGCAGGCTAGCGTACGGTTTTTCCGTGGCGCGGCCCGCAAGAGGGCGGGAAGGGGGTGGGAAGGCCGTCCGAAGGGGGCGTGGCCATGGCGTGGGCGAAGGATTGGGCATGACAGTGCATGACGGTAGCGTAAGACAGCGCATGATCGTGCATGACAGGCAGTAGCCAAAGGCTCGTGCGTCCGTCTGTTGTGTTGCCCGTTGGCCGCGTTTGTCCTGCGCGCCAACGCAAAATCCCCCGCCACGGAATATGGCGGGGGATTGGAATGACAGTAGTTCAGATGGTTGCCCCATAAAGGGGTCAAGGGGGCGCGGCCCCCTTGCTCCAGCCGTTGGGCGAGCGCGCAAATCGACCCGAAGGGCGCAAAGCGTGCCCGTTGGCGAGCTTGCGAGCCGTACGATCACCGTGCGCAACGCGCGAGTCCTGCGGATGGGGACAGCAGAGCTGCGGGGTGCGGGGCAGCGCCCCGTCTTCCTCAAGGCGTCTTCCTGCTTCGTCCCGCAATCGTCCCGCGGGCTATTCCTCGCCGCCGCCGTCCTCGTCCAGGTCGCGGGAGTACTTGCAGGTCTTTTCCGGGCAGGCGATGTGGCGGCCCCGGGCGCGGGTGTTCTTGATCACCAGCAGGGGCGAATTGCAGTCCGGGCAGGGGCCGGGCACGGGCCAGTCCCACAGGGCATAGTCGCACTTGGGGTAGGCGCTGCACGAATAGAATATCTTGCCGCGCTTGGAGCTCTTTTCCACCAGCACGCCCTCGCAGCCTTCGCGGGGGCAGGGGATGCCGGTGGAGAAGGGCGCGGTATAGGTGCAGTCCGGGTATTTGGTGCAGGCGATGAACCGGCTGCCGGTGCGGGCCTTCTTCAGCACCAGGTCACCGCCGCATTGCGGACAGGTGCCCACCTTTTCCGGTTCCTCGCGCAGTTTCTGCTCGACCTGGATGTTGCCCTTTTCGTCGCGGGTGAAGTTCTTGGTGTTGCGGCAGGCCGGGTAGCCGGAGCAGGCCAGGAAGGTGCCCGCCTTGCCGAACTTGATGACCATGGGCTTGCCGCACAGTTCGCAGTCTATGCCGCTGGGCAGGCCGCCCTTCACGGTGTCCATGGCCTGGGCGGCGCGTTCCAGCACCGGGTTGAACCCGCCGGTGAAGTCTTCCAGCAGCTTCACCCAGTCCAGCTCGCCTTCGGCCACCTTGTCCAGCGAACCTTCCATCTGCGCGGTGAAGTCCACGTCCATCAGGGTGGTGAAGTGTCCGGCCAGCAGGTCGCACACCACCGCGCCAAGGTCGGTGGGGGCGAAGTGCTTTTCCTCCAGCCGGGCGTAGTCGCGGTCGAGCAGGGTGGAAATGATGGCCGCGTAGGTGGACGGGCGGCCTATGCCGCGCTCTTCCAGTTCGCGCACCAAGGAAGCTTCGGTGTAGCGGGCCGGGGGCTGGGTGAACTTCTGTTCCTTTTCCACGGAAAGGGCGGTCAGTTCCTCGCCCACGGAAAGCTTGGGCAGGTCGCCTTCGGCCACTTCCTCGCCGTCCTGCGCCTCCTTTTGGGGCGACGCGGCCAGAAAGCCGGGGAACAGCAGCCGTTCGCCCTTGGCGCGCCATTCGACGGGGCCGCAGGCAATGGTCACCGTGGTGTCGTGAAAGCGCGCCGCCGCCATCTGCGAGGCGACGAAGCGCTGCCACACCAGCCGGTACAGCTGGAACTGGTCCGGCGGCAGCAGGTGGCGCACCGAATCCGGCGTAACGCTCACGTCAACGGGCCGGATGGCTTCGTGCGCGTCCTGCGCGCCGCCCTTGGTCTTGAACTGGCGGGCCTTGGCGGGCAGGTGGTCGCCCCCCCAGGTGGCGGCGATGAACTCGCGCGCGGCGTCGCGGGCCTCGTCCGCAATGCGCACGGAGTCGGTACGCATGTAGGTGATCAGGGCCACGGTGCCCGCCTCGCCCAGTTCCACGCCTTCGTACAGGCGCTGGGCGATGTTCATGGTGCGCTTGGCCGAATACCCCAGCCGCTGGCTGGCCGACTGTTGCAGCGTGGAGGTGATGAACGGGGGCTGCGGCTGGCGCTGGCGTTCCTTTTCGTCGATGCCGGTAATCACGAAGGGCTGGCCCTGCATGGAGGCTTCCACGGCGGCGGCGTCCGCCGCGCTGCCGATGGCGGGCTTCTTGCCGTGCAGCTTGTGCAGGTCGGCCCGGAAGGGAGGCGGGGTGGCCCCGGCCAGGCGCGCGCGGAACAGCCAGTATTCTTCCGGGTTGAAGGCGCGACGCTCGGTCTCGCGGTCCACTATCAGACGCAGGGCCACGGACTGCACGCGCCCGGCGGAAATGCCGCGCTTCACCTTCTTCCACAGCAGGGGGGAAAGCTTGTAGCCCACCAGACGGTCCAGCACGCGGCGGGCCTGCTGGGCGTCGAACAGGTTGCGGTTCAGTTCGCGCGGGTTTTCCAGCGCTTCCTTTACCGCGCGGGCGGTGATTTCGTTGAACTGGATGCGCTGGATGTTGGTGTTCTTGTCGCGGATCAGTTCCGCCACGTGCCAGGCAATGGCCTCGCCCTCGCGGTCGGGGTCGGGCGCCAGGTACACGTTGTCGGCCTTGGCGGCGGCTTCCTTGAGGGCGGAAACCACCTTCTGCTTGCCGTCGATGACCTGGTAGCGGGGGGCAAAGCCGTTGGCCTCGTCGACGCCCAGTTCGCTGGTGGGCAGGTCGCGCACGTGGCCCACGCTGGCATGCACGGCGTAATTGCCGCCAAGGAATTTCTTGATGGTCTTCACCTTGGCGGGGGATTCGACGATGATAAGGTCCTTGCCCATGACTGTTCCTTTCCGGGAAAATACGCTATTGGGGGCGCGTTTCCGGCAGGGAGCCGGAAGCCCTGCCGCAGGGGGCCGCGTTCGGCCCCGTCAGGTAGGGGAAAATACGGCAATCGACGATTCCGTCAAGCCGCGCGGGTTCGCCCCGCAGCGGCGGACAGCGGGTTCACGGGGTGGAACCACATGCAATCGTTCGTCAATACCAGCGATATGAACAGGGATGCGGCCCGGAACCCGCACGGCGCCGCGCGCGGCGTCATCCGCATGGCGGCCCTTGCGCTGTGCGTGCTGCTGCTGGGCCTGGCCGGGTGCGCCAAGGCCCCCTATACCGGGCGCAGCCAGCTGATCATGTACTCCGAGGCGGATGAGACCAAGATGGGCCTGGCCGCCATGCAGCAGGTGCTGAAGAAGGAGAGGGAGGTCACCGGCACGCCGGAATCCGCCCGCGTGGAGCGGGTGGGCCGACGCATTGCCGCCGTGGCCGAACGCCCCCAGTACCGCTGGGAATTCCACACCATAGAAAAGGACGCGGTCAACGCCTTCTGCCTGCCCGGCGGCAAGGTGGCCGTGTACACCGGCCTGCTGAACCTTGCCGATACCGACGCCGAGCTTGCCGCCGTGGTGGGGCACGAGGTGGCCCACGCCCTGGCCCGGCACAGCAACGAGAAGATGAGCCGGGCGCGCATGGTGCAGGTGGGCCAACTGGCCGCCATGGTGGGCGTGGCCGCGGCCAGCGGCTCGTCGCAGGCGGCCCAGGCCGTGGGCGACGGCTACGCCGGGGCCATGAACATGGCCGTCATGCTGCCCAACAGCCGCGAAATGGAATACGAGGCCGACCACATCGGACTGCTGCTCATGGCCAAGGCCGGGTACGACCCGCACGCGGCCATCGAATTCTGGCAGAAGATGCTCAAACAGGCGGGCGGCAAGGGCAAGTCGGACTTCATGTCCACCCACCCCACCGAGGCCAAGCGTATCGACGCGCTGCGGGCCATGCTGCCCGAGGCCATGCGCTACTACCGCCCGCGCGACGACGGCGGTTCCGGCGGCAGTTCCGGGGGAAGCGCCGGGGGCAATGCGGGCGGCAAGGGTGCCGGTGCCGCCGGTTCCGCCGGTGCCGGTGATACGGCCCCTGCCGGAAAGTAGCCGGGCCCCGCCTTTCTCGTCGTCCTTCCCGACAGTGTTCATTTTCAGAGGCCCCGCGCATGTGCGCGGGGCCTTTCGCATGCCGTGCGCACGGAGTGGATGCCATGGCCCGGCGATCCGCCGCCCGACCACACCTGTGCCCACCCCCGATCACGCCGATCACGCCGACCACGCCCGGCCACCCTTCACTGTGGGCAGTATTCCGGCGCATCATTCCGGCCACGCCAGCCCGCTTCCGCCGCACGGCCTGCCCCAACCGGCGAGCCCTGCGCCGCGCGGCTTCCGGGCAGCCGTCGGCGGCTTGACGCAGCCCTCGCCCCCGCCGCCCGCCCGGCGCTGCGGGACGCCCGCCGCGCGCCCGCAACCTGCCGTCATGCAAGGCAGAGTGACCATGCTGGCATTCCCCTTGCTTTGCCTTTCTCGCCGCCACTCCGTTCCCCCGGCGGCAGGAGGATTGCGCATGGCCTACGGAAAGAACATCTCCATGGACGCCCTTCAGACGCTGGTCGAAGGGCGGTCCGCCGAAGGTACCCGGCGTGCCGGTGCCGCCCCAAGGGCGGGCCAGCGCGGCGCCGCAGACCCGCGTTTTGCCGCATTGCTGGCCAAGGGCGCGGGGGCGGGCGCATCGCCCCTGGGGGGAGTGCTTGCGGGCGGCATTGGCGGCGGGGCCGCGTCCTCGCCGCAACTGGCGTCCTTGCCCGGCCTGACGGCTGCGGGCGGCCAGACCGAAAACGCCCTGGCCGCCGACGACCGCGCCTCGCGCGCGGCCATGGACATCGTCAATTCCCGCGCGCTGGCCACCCTGGCCAAAGTCATGGAAGGCGGCACGGGCGGGCTGGATTCGCTGCGCGGGGCCATGACCTCGCGCAATCTGATGGCCCTTTCCGGCAATCTGGACATGGCGACCTCCGGCATGGGCGGCATGGGTGGCATGGGCGGCATGGGTGGCGGAGCGCCCGCGAATGCCGTGGCTGGCGGGCCGGGGCGTGGTGGTGCCCAGGGCGGCGCTGGCAAGGCCGCGCGGCGGGAGCGAACCGACAAAACGGACAAGTCCGGGCGGCGTGACGCGGCAGGCGCAACGGCTGGCGACCTCGGCGGGCTGTCCGCGCAGTTCGAGTCGGGCGAGGACGGCATTGCCGCCATCGGCTACGACCGGCACGGGGGCACCTCGTACGGCAAGTACCAGATTTCGTCGCGGGCCGGGACCATGGACCGCTTCCTTGATTTTGCCCGGCAGGCCGCGCCGGACATCGCCTCGCGGCTGGAGGCCGCCGGACCCTCCAACACCGGCGGCAAGACCGGCGAAATGCCGCGCGTGTGGCGTGAAATAGCCGACGAGCAGCCCGACCGGTTCGAGGCCCTGCAAGAGCGGTTCATCCATGAAAGCCATTACGCCCCGGCCCTGCAGGCCGTGAGCCGCGCCGCCGGGCTGAACAAGGGCACGCTGTCGCCCGCGCTGCGCGAGGTGCTGTGGAGCACCGCCGTACAGCACGGCCCTGCGGGGGCCACCCGCATCTTCGCCCGTGCGCTGGACAACATGGCCGAGCATCAGTCGGCGGCGCAGGAAGGCGGGCAGGGCGATGCCACCGTGCAGGCGGGCACCGCCAGGGCGGGCCGCAACTTCGAAAAGCAGCTCATCCGCGAGGTGTATGCCGTGCGTTCCGGCCAGTTCGGGTCCTCGTCCGAACGGGTGCAGGCCGCCGTGCAGAACCGCCTGGACCGCGAGATGAAGCTGGCACTGGCCATGACCGACGGCAAGAACCGCGCCTAGCGCGGCAGGTTCCGGCACTGCCAGCCGGACTGTCTGCCGGATTGTCTGACAGACCGTCCGCAGACGGCCTGCGGCCAGTGGGTCGCGCTGGCCGGTCGGGCAGGGTTGCCCGTGCTCTTCGCCCGGGCCGTTTCGCCGGTCCGGTGCCACCCGCCACGCCCTCGTCCCCCCCCAAAAAGCATACAGTCCGCATCGTTGCGCGCCATCCGCCGATTCCCGGCACCAGTCCGGGTGTCGGTCTTTTGGCGCGCCCGATCTGTTCCGCGTGCGCCCGTTCGGGGCGGTTTTTCCTTCACGGTTTGCAACATTTCGTCGGCCTGTCTGCATGGGGAACAGGCCGGATTTTCGGTGTTCTTTCATCCGCTCGACACCCGGCGGCGCGGTTTTTCCTGCCCTGTCGCGCCGGGCGGTTGACACCGTGGCGTCTCCCGCATACTCTGCACATATGAACACGTGTTCATATGTGCAGACAGAATCGATGGCTGGCCGACACGCAAACGCGCCCCGCCATTTTCCTACGGAGATACGCCCATGACCGCCTTTCGCATCGAGGAAATGGACTGCGCCAACGAAGTGACCGTCCTGCGGCACGCGCTGACCCCGCTGGTGGGCAACCCCGACCGGCTGGAATTCGACGTGCTGTCCCGCCGCATGCGCGTGGACATGGACGGACTGGACCTGCGCCCCGACGACGTGGTGGCCGCCGTGGCCCGCACCGGCATGCGCGCCGCGCCCGAAGCGGCAGGCAGGCCCGGCGTGGTGCTGGGCCCGCTGCCGTCGGCCAGCCACGCCTGCACGGACGGATGTTGCCAGCCCCATCCGGCCCATCCGGCCCATCCGGCCCATCCGGCCCATCAGGCAGGCCCCGTTGGCCAGGCAGGGCATGACCATGGCGGCCATGGTCATGACGGCTGCTGCGGTTCCGCTCATGCCCCTGTTCATGCCCCTGCGTCTGCCTCCGCGCATGCGCATGCCATGGCCCCCCGTCCCGCGCAGATTCCGGCCCTGGCCGGGTGCTCGTGCTGCGGCGGCGCGTGCGATGTTCCCGTCCCCGGCGACGCGCCTTCCGGCCTGCTGTCCCTGTTGCCGACCGGCCTGACCGCGTTGTGGCAACGCCAGTCCTCGCTGCTGCTGTGCATCCTGAGCGGCGTGGCCCTTGTGGCGGGCATTGGCGTGGAATGGGCGCGCACCGGTTCCCTGCTGGAAGTGTTCGCGGAATCGGGCGTGCCCCATGCGGCCACGCTGGTCCTGTGGCTGGCGGCGGCGATGGCGGGCGCCTGGCGGGTGTTGCCGCGCGCGGTGCATGCCGTGCGCAGCCTGCGCCCCGACATGAACCTGCTGATGGTCACGGCGGTCATCGGCGCGGCGGCCATCGGCCAGTTCTTCGAGGGCGCCTCTGTGGCGTTCCTGTTCGCCGTGGCCAACCAGCTGGAATCGTGGAGCGTGGACCGGGCGCGCTCGGCCATTGCCGCGCTACTGGACATTTCGCCCTCGCGGGCCTTGCTGCTGTCGCTTCCGGGTGATGTTGGGGGTGGTCTTCCCGGCACCCCCGTGGAGACCGCCGTGGAAAACGTGCCCGTGGGTTCGCGCATTCTCATCCGCGCGGGTGACCGCGTGCCCCTGGACGGCACGGTGGCGGCGGGCAGCTCGGACATCGACCAGTCGCCCATCACCGGCGAATCCATGCCCGTGCCCAAGCGGGCGGGCGAGCCGGTCTACGCGGGCACCATCAACGGCGGCGGCGTGCTGGAGGTGCTGACCACCCGCGCCGCGTCGGACACCACCCTCGCGCGCATCCTGCACATGGTGGAGGCGGCCCAGTCGCGCCGCGCCCGCGCCGTGCAGTGGGTGGACCGCTTCGCCGCCGTGTACACCCCGGCCATGCTGGCCGTGGCCGCGCTGGTGGCCGTGGTGCCGCCGCTGTTCTTCGGCGGGGCATGGTCGGCCTGGGTGTACGAGGCGCTGGTGGTGCTGGTCATCGCCTGCCCGTGCGCGCTGGTCATTTCCACGCCCGTGTCCATCGTGGCCGGGCTGACCAGCGCGGCCCGCAACGGCGTGCTGGTCAAGGGCGGCTCGTTTCTCGAACTGCCCGCCAGCCTCACCGCCGTGGCCTTCGACAAGACCGGCACCCTGACCCTGGGCCGCCCCCGCGTGGCCCGCGTGCTGCCCGTGGACGGCCACCCGCAGGTGCGGGACGCGGCATCCGCATTGCGCATTGCCGCCGCGCTGGAAGGGCCCAGCAGCCACCCCCTGGCCCGCGCCATCGTGCAGCATGCCCGGCAGGTGCCGGGGGCCGGGCTGGATGATGGCGCCACGGCCAGCGAGCATCGCACCCTGCCCGGTCTGGGGGCCGAGGGCGTGGTGGACGGCGCGCGCTGGCGCATCGGCAACCGCCGCTTCTTCGCACAGGACGGGCCGTCGCACGGGCCGTCCGGCGGCGCGGAGAGCATCGGCACGGACGACGCCGACGCCGGGTCTTCCGTGCTGCTGTGGAACGATGCGGGCCTTGCCGCCGTCATGGAACTGGAAGACGACCTGCGCCCCGACGCCCGCGCCGTGCTGGACGATCTGCGCGCCGCCGGGCTGCACCGGATGGTCATGCTGACCGGCGACAACGCCGCCACCGCCGCCCGCGTGGCCGCCGCCTGCGGCGTGACCGACATCCGGGCCGACCTTCTGCCCGCCGACAAGACCGCCGCCGTGGCCGCGCTGGTGGCCGAAGGCGAACGGGTGGCCATGGTGGGCGACGGCGTCAACGACGCGCCCGCGCTGGCCACCGCGCACCTTGGCATCGCCATGGGCGGTATCGGCAGCGACGCGGCCATCGAAACCGCCGACATCACCCTGATGTCCGACGACCTCGGCAAGCTGCCGTGGCTGGTGCGCCATTCGCGCCGCACGCTGGGCGTCATCCGGCAGAACATCGGCTTTGCCCTGGGGCTTAAGGCGCTGTTTCTGGGGCTTGCCGTGTTTCAGGTGGCCAGCCTGTGGATGGCCATCGTGGCCGACATCGGCGGCTCGTTCCTGGTGATCATGAACGGCCTGCGCCTGCTGCGCCCCAAGGCGTAGGGGGGGGCTGCCGACAACCCCAAAATCTTCCGGGGGAGGGACCCTTTTGCGCGCTGCGGTCGCCATCCGTAAGATTCGCGTTTCACGCTCATCTAACGGCTGTCGCAAAAGGGTCTCCTCCCCCGGACCCCCGCTCTGCTGTCTTTATCCGTAATGCTTGAAGACTCGCATAACGGCTAAAGCTCCTCCCAAAACTTTTATTTGTGCTTTCTGTGCATTACGAAAATACGGGGTTCCAAGGGGCGGCAGCCGCTCTGCGATCGCCATCCGTAAGGCTCGCAAGCTCGCCCAACGGCTGCCGTCCTTGGCCGCCGGAGGCGTACAAAAACAGGCTTTGTCAATAACCTGACCACCCGCTATGCGGGTGGTTTTGATTTGGGTGGCGGGAAGGGCGGCTCAGGCCGCCACGTCGGCGAAGGCGGCCCCGGTAAGGGCTGCCAGATCGGACGGGGAGAGTTCTATCTCCACGCCCCGGCGGCCCGCGCTGACGTAGATGGTGGGGTATTCCTGCGCAGAAGCGTCGATGACCGTGGGCAGGCGCTTCTTCTGGCCCAGCGGGCTTACCCCGCCCACCACGTAGCCGGTCACGCGCTCGGCCACGGCCACGTCGGCCATGGCGGCCTTCTTGGCGCCCACCACGCGGGCCAGCTGCTTCAGGTCCAGCTGGTGCAGCACGGGCACCACGGCCACCACCAGCCCGTCGCCTGCGGCCACCACCAGGGTCTTGAACACCCGGGCCGGGTCCACGCCCAGCTTGTCCGCCGCCTCGCGGCCATAGGATTCCGCCGCCGGGTCGTGGGTGTATTCGTGAATGGTGTAGGCGATTCTGGCCTTCTTGGCGCGGTCGATGGCCGGGGTCATGGGGGGTCCTCCCTGCGGATGCTGTCGAAGGCTGGCGCGTGCCGACGGCGACGCCGAATGCCGACACCGCGCCATACCTCCGTTGCGCGCGCCGTGCAACGACCCGCCCCTTCGGCGGCTTTCCCCCGGTCAGCGGTTGCTCGCCTTGGCGGGCATGCCTATGTGAAGCCGTACGTCCCTTTTTTTCAGGAGCAGTGTATGAAGCTTTTCCGTCTGATCCTTCCGGCCACCCTCATGGTGCTGGCCCTTTCCACCGCCGCCCACGCCTTTTTCGGGTTCGGCGGCAAGTACGAAACCGTGCAGCCGCAAGGCGAGACCATCCGCATCAAGGCCGCCGACATCACCCCCACGGCGAAGTTCTACGCCATCAAGGATGGCGGCACCGAAATCCGCTTCTTTGTGGTGAAGGGGCCGGACGGCACCCCCCGCGCCGCGCTGGACGCATGCGACGTGTGCTGGCGCGAGGGCAAGGGCTACCGTCAGGAAGGGGCCAACATGGTGTGCGAGAACTGCGGCATGGTCTTCAATACCGCGCGCATCAACGAGGTGCGCGGCGGCTGCAACCCGCACCCGCTGGAACGCACCATGGACGGCGGCGACCTGCTGCTGCGCGTGGCGGAATTGAAGGCCGGGGCCAAGTACTTCGCCACCGCCAGAAAGTAATGCTCTCCGCTGGCTGCTGCCCCTTCGAGGGCAGCGCCGGAGCGTGAGAAACCGACCCCGCCCGCGAGCACACCATGAACATCCTGACCATTCCGTTGCGCTGCGCCCGCAAGAAGTGGCTGCGCACCCTCTCGCTGTTCTGCATCTTCACCCTCGGTGTGGCCTCCATCGTGGCCCTGCGCGAGGTGTCCGCCGTGGTGGGCGAAAGCCTGGAGCGCAAGCTGACCAGTTTTGGCGCCAACATCATGGTTTCCCCCGCGCGAGAGACGCTGACCGTCAGCTACGGCGGCCTGCCCCTGGGTGACCTGTTGCTGGACGAGGGGCATCTTGCCCATGCCGAGACGGTCCGGCGCATCCGGTCCATCGAATTCAGCGCCAACATCGCAGGCGTGGCCCCCAAGCTGGTGACCATGGCCCGCATCGGCTCGCCCGCAGGGGCGGCCACGCCCGTGGCGCCGTTGCCGGTCGCGGTTGTTGGCGTTGACTGGCCGGAGGAACTTTCGCTGAAGGGCTACTGGGCCATCGACGGCGCCACCCCCAAGACTCCGGAAGGAGTGTTGGCGGGCCACGCCGTGGCCGCGCGGCTGGGCCTTGCGCCGGGCAGCGTGGTGGACGTCAACGGCCACGCGGTGACCGTCACCGGGGTCATCGGGTCCACCGGCAGCGACGACGACAACGTGCTGCTGGCGGACATCGGCTTCGTGCAGCGGGCCTTCAACCTGCCGGACAAGGCCAGCTTCGTGGAAGTGGCGGCCCTGTGCGCGGGCTGTCCCATTGATGACATAGTCGCCCAACTGCGCGCCGCGCTGCCGGGGCAGGACATCAAGGCCCTGCGCCACGTGGTGGAGCAGCGCATGTACTCCGTGCACTTCGCCCAGCAGCTGGCGCTGGTGGTCAGCCTGGTCATCCTGCTGACGGCCTGCGCCATGGTGGTCATGTCCATGCTGTCCGCCGTCAACGAGCGGCGGCGCGAGATCGGCATCCTGCGGTCGGTGGGCTTTTCGCGCTCCGGCGTGTTCACCGTGTTCGCGTCCGAGGCGTTGCTGGTGGGCGTGGCTGCCGGGCTTGCGGGGTATCTGGCCGGGCACGGCCTGGCCCTGAAGGTGCTGGCGCTGCTGCATATGGCCGACGTGGCCCCGCCCCCGTTCAGTCTTGGCGCCCTGGCCCTGACGACGGGCGGCATCGCCGCCGTGTCCGTGCTGGCGGCGGCCTTCCCGGCGTGGAAGGCGTCGCGCGTGGAGCCTGCCGCCGCGCTGGTTTCCCTGTAGCCGGTTGCCGCTATGGTCTTTTTGCCCTCTGCCTTCGTCAGAATGGTTTTTATTCCGGTCGAATACCACAAAAGCGCGCTGCGGTCCCCATCCGTAAGATTCGCGCTGCGCGCTCACCAACGGCTGGGGCATGCTCCCTCCATAAAAAAGCCATTCTTCCTTGGCAGAGGACAAAAATCCTCATAGCGGCGACAGAGTGTGACCGCGAAGAGCACCCTCCCCCATTTCCTTCCCTGCATAGTTCTGTTTGTTGAAGAAAGGCACCACATGACCACAGACCATACCGGCAGCGCCCCGGCCATCATCGAGGCGCGCGACCTTTGCAAAAGCTACCCGGCCACCGACGGCGGCGCGCCCGCGCCTGTGCTGCGCGGCGTTTCGCTGCGCGTGTCCCCCGGCGAATTCGTGGCCGTGGCGGGCCGTTCCGGCTCGGGCAAGTCCACGCTGCTCAACGTGCTGGCCTCGCTGACCCTGCCCGATACGGGTACGGTGCTGTTCGACGGGCAGGACATCACCCGCGTGTCCGAGGCCCGGCGCAACCGCCTGCGCCACAGCGACTTTGCCGTGATCTTTCAGGCCCACCACCTGATGCCCTACCTGACCGCGCTGGAAAACGTACTGCTGCCGTTCATGAACGGTCTTGCGCCGGTGCCCGCCGCCATGGCCGAAAAGGGCCGCAGCGTGCTGGACCGGGTGGGGCTTTCCGGCAAGGCGGGTTCACTGCCGGGCGCCCTTTCCGGCGGGGAGCAGCAGCGCGTGGCCATTGCCCGCGCACTGGTGCGCGACGCCCGCGTGCTGTTTGCCGACGAACCCACCGGCAGCCTGGATACCGCCACGGGCGAGGCCATCATGGAACTGCTGGCCGAACTTGGCCGCGACGGCCTGACCACGGTGATGGTCACCCACAACCCGGACTATGCCCGCCGCGCCCACCGCACCCTCATCATGCGTGACGGCCTGATGGTGGACGGGCTGGCCTGACGGCCTGACTGGCGAGCTGGCCTGATGGCCCGAACTGGCGGGCTGCGACGGCGCGGCCGCCAACAACGGATGGTTGTGGCGGTCTTGCGGTTTTTACCGCGCCGCGCATGCGAAGGGGGGCGTTTCCGCCCCCCTTCGTGTTGTTGCACCCGCCGTTGCGTTGCCCCCGTGACATCAACCGCAGCGCAAGGTCATGCGGTTTCCGTCGCCGGACTGGCGGGCGCATCGCGCACGATTTCGGGCCGGGTGGGACCCCGGCGCGAAACCGTTCAGGCCAGATGCAGCGCGGTGATGCCAGCGACCAGCAGGGCCATGCCCAGCCACGCGACGGCGGTGAGCCGCTGGCCCAGCATGGCCCAGCCGCCCAGCGAGGTGCCCAGGATGCCGAAACCGCCCCACATGGCGTAGGCAACGGACAGGTCCATGCCCCGCGTGGCGTAGGCCAGGCAGGTGAATGCCAGACCCACCAGCGCCAGCGCCCCCAGCGCCGGGCCGCGCCGGGTGAACCCGTGCGAGCGGGCCAGAAGCAGGTTGGCCCCCACGTCCAGGGCGGCGGCCAGCATCACGGCCAGCAGGAAGGGAAGTGCGGACAGGCTCATGGCGTCACCTCTCTGTCGGCCTGCGCGGGGCGGCCCGAGGGATCCGTCACGCCGTCTCGCGCGGGCTTTGGTGCATCGTGCCGCGTGCCGTGGTGCACCATCAGGACGCCGCAGAATATGGCCGCCAGCGCAGCCATGCGGGACGGCGTGAGCCGCTCGCCCATCAGGGAGCCCGCAAGCGTTATGAGCGCCAGCCCGGCCCCTTCCCATACGGCGTAGGCCACGCCCACCGGCACGCGGGTCACGGCGCGGGCCAGGCACCAGTAGGAAAGGCCCAGCAGCAGGTACATGGCGGCCATGCCGGGCACGGGCCACGCGGCCTGCGAGGCCTTCATGATCACCGTGCCCGCTACCTCCAGCACGATGGAACAGGACAGGAACAACCAGGGTATGATGTTGGACACGCAAAAGCTCCTGGCGGCCGGCGACTTCTGCGAAGTGCACGGGCCGCCGACGTTGTGGGCCTGAAATGTTACTGCGAAAACAGGAAGGATGCCGTCTGCCGGTTGTTTAGGCGCGGCATGAAGGGAAGGGCTAAAGCGCGCTGCGCCAGAACCGTTCGCGAGAAGAAACGGTACATGGCGTGCAGGTGGGGATGCAGAGAAGTATCTTGGTCATGATGCGTTCAGCATGCCACGATCATGCAATGGGGGCAAGCAGCGGCGCGGGTGACGGAATACCGCCGCCCGCGCCGGGAAATGCTCGTCCTGCCCTTCGGCCCGCCCGCCCCGCGTCCTTGGGGGCGGGCGGCCAGCCGGGGTGTGCACGGAGAGGACTGCGACTACTTGAAGCGGGCCCTTGCAGAGGCGAAGGCCGCCTCCACGGCGTCCCAGGCCAGTTCCAGGCCTGCCTTCATGTCCTTCCAGGCATGCTCGCCCGCATGCTGCAATTCGTCCAGCTTGCGCTTGGCCTCTTCGCGCTTGCGGCGCAGGTCGGTGATCTGCTCGTGGTATTCCACGCGGGCTTCCGCCTTGGCCAGCGCTGCCTGCACTTCCAGCTTCTCGAGCTGGGCCTTCCACAGTTCGAGCTTGTCGCGAAGGGTGCGGATGTACTCTTCCCTGGTGTTGGGCATGGTCTGCACTCCCGTGGCTGGAGGTTCAAGGGGGCCGGAACATCCGGCATTCGCGCGGCCCCGTGCCGCGCCTTCACCCGTACAGGTAGGCATTGGCGCGGGGCACGGCAAGGGCAGGGCGGAGAAATGACGGGATGCTTCGGCGTGATCCCCATGAAATCATTGGGTAGAGGCTGGTTCCACCCGCCCGGAAACAAAACCGCCCGCCGCGTATGCTCGCGGCGGGCGGTCATTTTTCGTCCTGTTACCCCGCAGGTCTTGCGACACATGGGGTTTTGCGCGTTTCCCGATCCGCGTTGCCGTTGCGCTCCGGTTGCGGGCGGGGCTGGGCAGCGCGATGCGGTTTACCGCTACCGGCAGGTGTTTTCCTGCCGTTGCGGCAGGTTAGCCTGCGTGATCGAAGCCCGCCTGCAACGCATCCGCGTTTTTCGGGATGAGATGGCTGTAGTGGGCGGAAATGACGCTGACAAGGCTCTTCTTCACCACGTCCAGGTCCACCACGCCGGTGGCCCGCACGTAGGCGCCCAGCGCCACCATGTTGGCCATCTTGGTGTTGCCAAGCTTGTCGGCGATGTCGTTGGCGGGCACGCACACGGTGCGCATGCGCGCTTCGGCCTGCGATGCGTCCACCAGCGAGGTGTTCAGCACCAGCACCCCGCCGTCTTCCAGCCGGGGCTGGAACTTGTCCAGCGAGGGCTGGTTCATGACGATGAGGCTCCTGGGCCGCTGGATGATGGGCGAACCGATGTCCTCGTCCGACACCACCACCGTGCAGTTGGCGGTGCCACCGCGCATTTCCGGCCCGTACACGGGAATGTACGTCACGTTCAGCCCGGCGTTCATGCCCGCGTAGGCCAGCAGGTTGCCGATCAGCATCACGCCCTGGCCGCCGAAACCGGCCATGATCACGTCCTGATAGAGCGCCATCAGCACACCCCCTCGCCTTCGGTCACGTCCTTGTACACCCCCAGCGGAAAGTAGGGGATCATCTCTTCGCGGATGCGGGTATTGGCCTTCACCGCGTCCATGCGCCAGTTGGTGGGGCAGCCGGACAGCAGCTCCACGAAGCCGAAGCCCAGGCCCTGCTGCTGCACGTCGAAGGCCTTGCGCACGGCCTTCTTGGCGGCGCGGATGTTCTTGACGCTGTCCAGCGAGGCGCGGGCGGAATAGGCCACCCCGCCAAGGCCCGCGATGATCTCTGCCATGCGGATGGGCATGCCCTCGCGGTCGCGGCAGCGGCCACCGGGGCAGGTGGTGGTCTTCTGCCCGATGAGGGTGGTGGGGGCCATCTGGCCGCCGGTCATGCCGTACACGGTGTTGTTCACGAACACGATGGTGATGCGCTCGCCACGGTTGGCGGCGTGCATCACCTCGGCCAGCCCGATGGACGCCAGGTCGCCGTCACCCTGATAGGTGAACACGATCTTGTCCATGCGCCCGCGCTTTACGCCGGTGGCCACGGCAGGGGCGCGCCCGTGCGGTGCCTCTACCGAATCCACGGCCAGATAGTTGTAGATGAACACCGAACAGCCGATGGAGGCCACGCAGATGGTGTCGTCCACCACGCCCATTTCCTCCAGCACTTCGGCCACCAGGCGGTGGGCGATGCCGTGGTGGCAGCCGGGGCAGTAGTGGGTGGCGCGGTCCACCAGCACGTCGGGAACCTCGAAGGCCATCTGCTCGTCGTCGGCGAGCGCCAGTCTTTCGTCAGCCTGCATCACTTGCCCCCCATGGCGTCCAGAATGGGCGCGAGGAAATCGTCAGAGCCGGGCATTTCGCCCGGCATGTGCCCGTAGAAGGCCGAATCCACGATGCCGCGAATGGAAAGCCGCACGTCTTCCACCATCTGGCCGCAGTTGTGCTCGATGGTCAGGAAGCGCTTTCCCTGTTCCGCCAGGCCGCGCAGCAGCGGGCCGGGGAAGGGGAACAGGGTCTGCGGCCGCACCAGGCCCACCTTGTGGCCCTGGGCGCGCAACTTGCGGATGGCGGACTTTGCGATGCGCCCGATGGAGCCGTAGGCCACCACGATGAGTTCCGCGTCGTCGGTCAGGAAGCTTTCGGCCTTGGCCTCGGCCTGCATGGCGGCGTACTTGGCCTGAAGGTGGCGGTTCTGCCCGGCCAGCGCGCCGTCTTCGAGGAACAGCGACTTCAGCAGGCGCGGCTTGCGGCCCTTGGCGCCTTCCAGCCGCCAGTCGGCAGCTTCGGTGGCGGGCACGGCGGCGGGCTTCCACGGGGTGACCGGTTCCTTCATCTGGCCTACGATGGCGTCGCCCAGCACCATGACCGGGTTGCGGTACTTGAAGGCCAGATCGAAGGCCTGCACCATCATGTCGTAGCATTCCTGGCAGGTGGCCGGGGCCAGCACAAACAGCTTGTAGTCGCCGTGGCCGCCGCCCTTCACCGACTGGAAGTAGTCGCCCTGCGAGGGGCCGATGTCGCCAAGGCCCGGCCCGCCACGGTTCATGTTCACGATGACGCCGGGCAGTTCGCTGCCCGCCATGTACGAAATGGCTTCCTGCATCAGCGAGATGCCGGGGCTGGACGACGAGGTCAGCGCGCGGATGCCCGCGGCGGCGGCGCCCAGCAGCATGTTGGCCGAGGCCACCTCGCTTTCCGCCTGCACGAATTCGCCGCCCGCGTCGGGCAGGGCGTAGGACATCATTTCCGGAATGTCGTTCTGCGGGGTGATGGGGTAGCCGAAGTAGCAGCGGCACCCCGCGGCCAGCGCGCCGTGGGCGATGGCCTCGTTACCCTTGATGAAGATGCGTTCCGGCGTGCCCGTGTCGGTTGTGTTGTTCGGCATGGGGCTACTCCTTCCCGGCCTTCTTGGCCTTGCGCGACTTGATGACGCGGATGGCGACGTCCGGACAGATCAGCGCGCACGAGGCGCAACCGGTACAGTCCTTCATGGCATCCGCCGGAACCTCGGCGACCTTGTAGCCCTGCCTGTTGAAGCGCGAGGACTGCACGATGATGCCCTTGGGGCACACCGTGGTGCACAGCAGGCACCCCTTGCAGCGCTCGTCCAGAAATACGACCCGTGACATGAAACCGTCCTTTGGGATGGAGGTTCGAAAGGCTGGTGGATGTGCTGCGCGCCCGGCGGTGGCCGGGTGCGCGCCGCTGCGCTATCTGCCGCCGGAGCGGCATGCCGGTGGCGGCGGTGTCTGCCCGATGGGGTGTACCATGCGGCAGCCTTCGTGCTCGCCGTCGTGCGCGCCGTCGTGCGCGCCGTGGTGCACGCCGTGGTGCGCGTGGTCGTGCCCGCTGTTTCCGGCAGGCGTGGCCGCACCGCGCGGCGGCTTCTACCTATAGGACAAGTTCCGCCGCTTTTCAAAGCATGGTGCGGTGCCTGTCGAACTGGGCAGACGTACCGCACTTTCGGGGTGTTGTTGCGCGCAACTGCCCGTCACAACAGCAGCATGGCATCGCCGTACGAGAAGAAGCGGTACCCGCGCGCCACCGCCTCTGCATAGGCGGACAGCACCCGCCTGCGCCCGGCAAAGGCGGAAACCAGCATCAGCAGCGACGATTCCGGCAGATGGAAATTGGTGATGATGTGGTCCGCCACCGTGAACCGGTAGCCCGGCTTGATGAAGATGTCCGTCCAGCCGGTGAAGGCGCGCACTTCGCCGCAGGCGCGCACCGTGCCTTCCAGGGTGCGGGTGGACGTGGTGCCCACGGTGACCACCGGCCTGCCTTCCGCCTTGGCCGCGCGGATGGCGGCGGCGGTGGCCTCGCCCACCTCGATGTATTCGCGGTGCATGGCATGCTGGCGGATGTCCGCGCAGCGCACCGGGCTGAAGGTGCCGTAGCCCACGTACAGGGTCACTTCGGCCCACTTCCGGTCCGTGGCGGCCAGGCGGGCGCGCAGGTCGTCGGTAAAGTGCAGCCCGGCGGTGGGGGCGGCCACGGAGCCGAGGCGGCTGTCGTCGGCGTACACGGTCTGGTAGCGGTCGCGGTCTTCCTGCGCGTCTGTCGACGATACGCCCGTTTCACGACGGATGTACGGGGGCAGGGGCAGGTGCCCCTGTTGCAGGAACAGCTGGCGCAGGTCGCCCATCCAGTGCAGGCGCACCGCGCTGCGCCCGAAGTCGCCGGGCTGGATCACCTCCACCCGCAGGTGCGGGCCGAAGTCCATGACGTCGCCGGGGCGTATCTTTTTGGAAGCGCGCAGCAGCCCTTCGGCGGGCACGCTGCGCCAGCCTGCGCCTTCATCGCGCAGGCCGTCGCCCGTGCTGGCGTGTCCGCTGCCGGCCCCGGCGTCGCCCCCGGCCAGGTCCTCCAGCAGGGGCAGGGGCGTCAGCAGCAGGAACTCCACCTTGCCGCCCGTGGGGCGCAGGCCCAGCAGCCGGGCGGGCAGCACCTTGGAATTGTTGGCCACCAGCAGGCAGCCTTCCGGCAGGTGGTCGCACAGGTCCGCGAAGCGGGCGTGGGTCAGCGCAGCCGCGCCCCCTTTTTCCATGGCCCGGCGGTCCAGCACCAGCAGGCGCGAACCGCCCCGTTCCGGGGCGGGGTGCTGGGCTATCTGGTCTTCCGGCAGGTGGAAGCGGTACGATTCCAGCCGGTCGTCTTCGGGTATGCCGTTCGCGTCGGCGCCGGTGCCCGTGGTGTCGTGCATCTGTTCGTGTCCGGTGTTGCCCATCGTCTCATCCATACGCATATATTCCTCGCGGGGCCTGCCCCGCGTGGTGCATGCCGTTTGCAGTCCGGCACGACATCCGCTAGTGTCGGCGCAGTCTTCGCGGTGGGCGCAGCCCCCCGCATGGCCCGTCCACGGGCCGCACCGAAATACCGCCGGGCACTGCCGACCGGTAGCGGATGCCGCCGAAAGAACATGGCCGTCCGCATCATCAAGCACAGGAGAACCCCATGCGCAAGCTCGTCATAGCCGCCGCCCTTACCGCCACCCTGTTCACCGTGCAGGGCTGCTCTTCCACGTCCATCAGCAACCCGTTCGAACCCTCCCCGCCCGCCAACGTGAACGAGGTGTACTATGGCGAGTTTCGCGACGTGCCCATTCCCAGCGACATGACCGAGCAGACCAAGTACACGGCGGTGTCGCAGAATTCCGACGGCTCCAAGACCGGCACCCAGGTGTTCGAGGGGCGCATCGACCGGCAGTCGCTGGTCAACGCCATGATCCACAACATGACCCGCCAGGGCTGGGCGCTGCGCTCGGTGTTCCGTGGCCAGCGCAGTGTGCTGCTGTTCGAAAAGGCCGACCGCAACGCCATCCTGGGCATTACCGATGGCCAGGCCTACTCCACGCTGGAAGTGTGGGTGGCCCAGCGCCTGCCTGAAGGTGCGGGCGTTTCCGCTGGCGCGAACACCGCGTCGGAAGGATCGTACCCCACCGGCAACTTCTCGGTGGCGCCCAATGCGCCGGCTCCTTCCGGCGGCGGCGTGAAGGAACAGGGCCTTTCGCAGTAGTCCGTCCGACGGCGGCTGTCCAGTGCACCGACGTGCCGCTGCCTGACGCTGCCAGACGTTGCAGCGGCATGACCGCAACAGGTGCCGCCGTGGCAGCACGGCGCTCGTCGTCGCGGGCGTTTCGGCGTCGGTTTGCCGACGCATGGCGCAGGCCCGCGCCGCCTGTCGCGCGGCCCTGCCTGCATCCCGCCTGCCAGTAACCGGATACGCCCAGCCGCACGCTGCTGCGTGCCAGAGGGACCATGGACGCGCATCTCGCCTTTACCCGCTTCACAGGCCGCAGGCTCCACCTTGGGGTCTGCGGTTCCATCGCGGCCTACAAGGCTCCCGACTTTGTGCGCATGTGGCGCGATGCGGGCATGGACGTGGGCGTCACCCTTACCGATGCCGCCCGGCGGTTCATTGCCCCGCTGACCTTTGCGGCGCTGGGGGCATCGCCGGTGTTCACCACCATGTTCGCAGGCGGGCAGCCCGGCGGTGATTCCGCCGCGTCACCTGACGACGACGTGTTCGGGCACCTCATGCCCGGGCAGTCGGCGCATGCCTTCGTTATTGCTCCGGCCAGCGCCTCCACCATGGCCCGGCTTGCGCACGGCCTTGCCGACGACATGCTCTCGGCGCAGGCGTTGGCCTTTCCCGGACTGCTGGTCATTGCCCCGGCCATGAACCCGAAAATGTGGGCCAACCCCGCCACGCAGGATAATGTGGACACGCTGCGTCGCCGTGGCCACGTGGTGGTGGAGCCCGGCTGCGGGCGCACCGCGTGCATGGAGGAAGGGCAGGGCAGGCTGGCCGACCCGCGCGATGTCTATCTGCACGGCCTGCGCGCCGCATCCGCGCAGGACATGCAGGGCAGGCGCGTGCTGGTCACCCTTGGCCCCACGCGCGAACAATGGGACGGCGTGCGCTACTGGACCAACCCCTCCAGCGGCACCATGGGCGCGGCGGTGGCCGTGGCCCTGTGGCTGCGTGGGGCAGAGGTGCACGCCGTGTGCGGCCCCGGCACGCCGTGGCTGCCCATGGGCATCGCCCGGCACGACGTTACCGGCGCGCGCCAGATGTTCGACGCCGCCGACGCGGTGTGGGATGCCATGGACGCGGGCGTGTTCACCGCCGCCGTGGCCGACTTCAGCCCTGTTCCGCTGGGCGCGGAAAAATTCAAGAAGGCCGATGCGCGGGACGGCTTCAGCGTGGCCTTCACCCCCAACCCGGACATTCTGGCCACCCTGGGCACGCGCAAGCGCGACGGGCAGACCGTTGTGGGCTTTGCCGCCGAAACATCCGGCCTTGCGGAAAGCATGGCCCGCAAGCTGGCCGCCAAGAACGCGGACATGATCGTGGGCAATCTGGTGGGCGGCGCGGATGCCGGTTTCGGCTCCGCAACCAACCGCGTCACCGTGCTGGCCAAGGGCGGAGAACCGGAGGAATGGCCGGTGCTGCCCAAGCCCGACGTGGCATGGAGGATCGTGGATTGGCTCGCCCGCCGCTAGGCCTGCTGGAAACCCTGCGCCCGTGGCATGGCGCGGGCCTGTTGCACGTGCTGCTGCCCGAAGGGCAGGGCGCTGCGGCTGGTGATGCGCCCGCTGCGGACGCCACCGGTGGCGTTGCGCAAGCCGCCAATGGTGGTGACCCTGCCGCCGATGCCCCGGACATGCGCGCGTTTCCCGCTGCCTGCGATGCGCCCCGGTCCATGCAGGGCGACCCTTCCTTCGATCCGGACGCCTACGACATTCCTCCGGACCCCTCTGATTCCATGGATTCTCCGTACGCCCATGGCGACGTGTCCATGGGCATGGGGCGTGGTCCGTACTCTGATGGTGGTGCCGCCATGGGGCGTGGTGCCGGACCCGCGCAAGGCTACCGCCAGCCTCCTCCTCGCCCCGCGCAACCCGCCAGCCCCGCGCAGACTTCCAGCCAGACCGGACAGACCAGACAGGCCGCGCAGCCCGCACCCGGCGCAGGCCTTGCGGAAGCCTTGCCGCCAGTGGCGAGCGGCCCTGTCGCCAGTCAGTTGCCGCCCGAACAGTGGCCGGGCCCGTGGCGCGCGCTGCTGGGCAAGACCCCGCAACCCGCCCCCGTGCTGTGGACATACTGGGCGTTGGGACTGGATCTTTCCGGCTGCGCCGACGCCGCCAGGCGCGATACCTTGCGCCGCATCCTGGGTGCGTTGCAGCAGCCAAAGGGCAGCAATGCGTTCTGGCCCGTGGCCATGCCGGTCGCCATGCCGGTCGCCATGCCGGAAACGGGCGGCGAAACCGCGTCTTCCCCTGCCAATGATGCCGCTGCACAGGCCACGGAACCCGCGTGCGATCCCGGATTGTTCCTGGCCGGGGTGGAGCGCATTGCGCCCCGCCTGGTTGTGGTCATGGGGTCCAAGGCCCTGCGCGCCTTCGCGCCGGATCTGCGCGCCCGCCCGTATCAGCAGATACCGTGGCGGGGCAGGTTGCTCATCGTCCTGCCGGACATGGACAACCTGATCGCCGCACCAGCCACGGTGGAGGCGGTCATCGCGTACCTGCGCACGGCGCTCAAGCCCGCCACGCTGTAGCCGCCCTTGGGGCCGTGGCGGCAGCGCATCTGCCTTCCGTTGCCATCCCCTGCGTAGCCGCAGCCCTTCTCTTTTCCATTCCGTATCCGCTGCGGCTTTGGCCCGGTTCTCTGCTGTTTGTGCGCCCCTGTGCCCGATCATGCGCGCCGACCTGCACCGGACCCTGCGCCCGGGCATGTGTTTTCCTTCCGCCAGCCGACCCTTGGCTGTCTGCTTGGCCGTCCGCTCGGCCTGTTGCGCATTCTTCCGCTCGTCCTTTCGCTCGTCCTGTCCTTCGTCCGGGCGCTCGTCCGTGTGTTCATCCGGGCATCCATCTGGGCATCCATCCGGGCGCGAGAGATCATTGCACGCGTCTTTCATGGCGTTGCGCAGGCCCGCGTGCTTCACGTGCCAATGCATCCCTGTCTGCGCTTGTGGCGCATTTTCTCCCGCCCGTTTGCGCAAATCCGTGGCGCTCGTCCTGTCCCGTTGTTATGATGACTGTACAGGTCCGTTTGCGCCCGCCCCGCCGGGTTTCCGGAACAACGCCCCGTGCTGCGGCCCTGCCGGAGGTTTCCATGTTCGACATCGCCCCCATTCTTGCCCCCGTAGCAGCCCTGGCCGTGCTGGTGCTGGTGGCCTCGCTGAAGGTGCTCAACGAATACGAGCGGGCCGTGCTCTTCCGTCTGGGGCGGCTCATACAGCCCAAGGGCCCCGGCCTGATCATCGTCATACCGGTCATCGACCGCATGGTGCGGGTGGGCATGCGCGTGCTGACCATGGACGTGCCCAATCAGGACGTCATCACCCGCGACAACGTCTCCATCCAGGTCAATGCCGTGGTCTACTTTCGCGTGGTGGACCCGGTGAAGGCCATCAACGAGGTGGAGGACTATCTGTACGCCACCTCGCAACTGGCCCAGACCACCCTGCGCAGCGTGTGCGGCGGCGTGGAACTGGACGATCTGCTGGCCCACCGCGACAAGGTCAATCAGGACATCAAGTCGCTGCTGGACACCCAGACCGAGGAGTGGGGCATTGCCGTGCAGTCTGTGGAACTGAAACACATCGACTTGCCGCAGGAAATGCAGCGCGCCATGGCCAAGCAGGCCGAGGCGGAACGCGAGCGCCGGGCGAAGGTCATCAGCGCCGAGGGTGAATTCCAGGCGGCGGACAAGCTGGCCCAGGCGGCGTCCATCATCGCCTCGCACCCGGAGGCCCTGCAATTGCGCTACCTGCAAACCATCCGTGAGATGGCGTCGGAGAGCAAATCCACGGTGCTACCCATTCCGCTGGACCTGCTGCGCGGCCAGTTGCCCAAGGGATAGGGCATCCGGTGCCGTGCCGGGCTGTGCGACAGTTCCGGCTTACAGCGGCACGGGACAAGCCCTTACGTGGCATGACATGCGCATGACATGGCATGGCTGGCCATGACTGGGCAGGGTCGGCAGATTGTAGCGCCCATGTCTGTCATGTCGGTCATGTCGGCCATGGCGTCCATGTGCCGTGAAGACCATCCCCGTCCATCACGAGTCTGGGCAGAACGTTTCAGACAAGGCAGGCGGTTCGGTGCGCGGATGAAGCAGCGTGCCGTGCCGCCTTTCCCTTGTGCCCGTCTTCCGCTACTCTCGCCCCGTTGTCACGCAGCCGCCCGGGGTGCTCCCTCGTGCAGGCGGCCACCCCGTACCGGGCAGGGCGCATCGCCCGCCCGTGCAACAGCCATCACAGGACGCCATCATGCATATTCTCGTCACCGGCGCTGCCGGGTTCATCGGCTACCATCTTTCGCGCCGCTTTCTGGAGGCCGGGCACACCGTGGTGGGCCTGGATTGCCTGAACGACTACTATGACGTGCAGCTGAAGAAGGACCGCCTGAAGCAGTTGGAGCCGTACCCCGGCTTCGCCTTTGCCCAACTGGACATGGCCGATGACGCGGGCATGGACGCCCTGTTCGCGGGGCAGAAGTTCACCCACGTGGTCAACCTGGCCGCCCAGGCCGGGGTGCGCTATTCGCTCAAGAATCCCCGTTCGTACGTCCAGTCCAACCTGGTGGGCTTTGGCAACATTCTGGAAGGCTGCCGCCACAACGGCGTGCGGCACCTGGTGTATGCCTCGTCCAGTTCCGTCTACGGGCTGAACACGGCCATGCCCTTCAGCGCGCACCACAACGTGGACCACCCCATCAGCCTGTACGCCGCTTCCAAAAAGGCCAACGAGCTGATGGCCCACACCTACAGCCACCTGTACCGGCTGCCCACCACGGGCTTGCGCTTCTTTACCGTGTACGGGCCGTGGGGCAGGCCGGACATGGCGCTGTACCTGTTCACCAGGGCCATTCTGGAAGGCAAACCCATCAACGTGTTCAATGAAGGGCGCATGCGGCGCGACTTCACCTATATTGACGACATCGTGGAAGGGGTGGTGCGCGTGACCGAGCGCACCCCGCAACCCAACCCGGAATGGCGCGGCGATGCGCCGGACCCCTCCACCAGTCCGGCCCCGTACCGCATCTACAACATCGGCAACAACAATGCCGTCGAGCTTGGGCGGTTCATTGAGATTCTGGAAGACTGCCTTGGTCGCAAGGCCGTGCGCAACCTGATGCCCATGCAGCCGGGCGACGTGGAAGCCACCTACGCCGATGTGGACGATCTGATCCGCGATACCGGCTTCAAGCCGCACACGCCGCTGGAGCAGGGCATAGAGGCGTTCGTGCGCTGGTTCCGCGACTACTACAGGATGTAGCTCCCCTTGCGCGTTACGGCCCGGTTTCCCACGGCTTGAGTGGTGAGCCTTTCTCGTTTCTTCATTGTTCAAGCCGCATTGCCATGCATGCGTCCCGGGCGCCTTCCGTAAGGAGGGCGCCCGTTGTTTCATGTGAAACTTCACATGTGGCCGGAATGGCTGTCTGTTGATTCCTGTTGATGCTTGTGACCATCCGGTTCCGCAATGCCGTTTAGCTTCGGGGCTTGTCCTCTTGCCGCTGCGGTGTCGCCAGTGGAGCAGGGCGGCTTGCCGGGCAGTCCGCCGTGTTGCGGGTTACCCTGATCGGCCATGATGCCAGCAAGCCGAGAGCTTAGGTGTTTTGCCTTCACTCTTTGTGGCACGCGCAGCCATGCGGTCTTGTTGGGTGCCTGCCGCGATGACCGGAATTGTATCCTGCCGACATGAAAGGCCATGCTCTCTCTTCGGGGCTTGCGAGGGGGTGTCGCTCGTCCTTTGCTTTAACGTTTTGCGTGTTGACAGGGTGTCGTGCCTCAACTAGCTATAACCCTGTGCTTGGCGAGCCCGGCGGCGCTTTCAGCCGCCGTTTTACCCACTCCGGCGCACGCACGTTTCATGTGAAACATGAATTTTGCCTCTTACCCCAACAGGATAGGCAGCCGTGGCACGAATCATCGCAGTCGCCAACCAGAAGGGCGGCGTGGGCAAGACCACCTCTTCCCTCAACCTCGCCGCTTCTCTCGCCATCATGGAAAAAAAGGTGCTGCTGGTCGACTGCGACCCGCAGGCCAACTCCACCAGCGGTCTCGGCATCGACCAGGAGGAGGTGCGCCACAACCTCTACTCGGTGTTCTTTCAGCCCGATGAGGTGGTAGAGGCCATCTACCCCACCCAGACGCCGTACCTGTCCATTCTGCCTTCCACAACCGACCTGGTGGCGCTGGAACTGGAGCTGGTCGACAAGATGGCGCGGGAATATTACCTGGCCGACCTGCTGAAGCCGCTGGACAGCCGGTTCGACTACATCATCCTCGACTGCCCGCCGTCGCTGGGGCTGATAACCCTGAACGCCCTGTGCGCCGCACGCGAACTGCTGATCCCCCTTCAGTGCGAGTTTTTCGCGCTGGAAGGCATCGTCAAGCTGCTGCAAACGTACGAGCAGGTGAAGAAGCGGCTGAACCCCGGCCTGTCCTTGCTGGGGGTGGTGCTGACCATGTACGACGTGCGCAACAAGCTGTCGCGACAGGTGAAGAACGAGGTGCGCAAGTGCTTCCCGGACCACCTGTTCGAAACGGTCATTCCGCGCAATGTGCGACTTTCGGAGGCGCCAAGCCACGGCAAGTCCATCATCCACTACGACATCAAGTCCAAGGGTGCGGAATCGTACCTGGCGCTGGCCAAGGAAGTGGTGCTGCGCAGGCCGCAGCGGCGCGAAGGGCAGGGCGGATAGGTTTGAAAGGCGGTTCGCCGCGCTGGTGCGCGGCGAACCGTGTCTATTTGGGGCTGGCGGGCGTGAATTCGAAGCAGATGTGGTCCTTGAAGTGCTTCTTGCGCACCGAGGCGCCACACTTCACGCAGTCGAAGACCAGCATCCCGCTCAGGGTTGCATTGCGCAGCCGGAACGGGTGAAAGGGGTCTTTCTCCCAGTCTTCGGTGGCGGCGCCGCAGCAATCGCAGTGCACGTCCGCGCACAGAGGATACTTGAAGTCCCAGTAGTCCTTGAACGTCTGCCAGTCGTCCATGGGCTCCGGCCTGGCGGTGGGGTACATTCTTTCGAGGGCCTGCTCCAGCAGGGGCGCCACCTTGCCCTGCACGGCGGCCCATACCTGCGGGCTCAGCAATACGCCGTAGAGTTCGCCATGGCGGTCGTGCAGGTGCACCACATGCGCTTCACGTTCGGTCATCCGGTTGCCACTCCGTAAGGGTGTTTGTTCGTCAGTCCACAGATTTAGGTAAAGATTCAGGTCAATGCGGCCCAAAGTCAAGGAGAACACGATGGCAGGACCTTCGCGCGGATTAGGCAGGGGACTCGATGCCCTGTTCAAGGGCTATCAGGAACAGCCCAAGCCCTCGGACATCCGCACGCTGCCCTTGCGCGCGCTGCGCCCCAACCCCGGCCAGCCCCGCAAGCTGTTCACGGAAGCGGCGCTGGAAGAACTGGCCGCCTCCATCCGCAGCCAGGGCGTATTGCAGCCTTTGCTGGTGCGGCCCATTCCGGGCACGGAAGGGCAGGCCGAAGGCGCGTCGCAGGCCTACGAAATCGTGGCGGGCGAGCGTCGCTGGCGGGCCAGCCAGATGGCCGGGCTGCGCGAAGTGCCCGTGCTCATCCGAGAACTGACCGATCAGGAAACACTGGCCGTCGCGCTTATCGAAAACCTGCAGCGCGAAGACCTGAACCCCATGGAAGAAGCGCTGGCCATGCAGGAACTGCGCGAGCAGTTCGGCCTGAGCCAGGAAGATCTGGCCCAGAAGCTGGGCAAGAGCCGCCCCGCAGTGGCCAACACCCTGCGCCTGCTGCATCTGCCGGAAGCCGCCCGTGAAGACCTGCGCGAAGCGCGGTTGTCCGCCGGGCACGCCCGCGCCCTGCTTACCGTCACCGATCCGGAGCCGCAAGACACCTTGCGCCGGCGCATCCTGTCCGACAGGCTTTCCGTGCGCGAGGCGGAAGCCGCTGCCGCCCACTGGCGGGACCGGGGTGCCTTGCCAGAGCCGCTGGCCGTTCCGCCCAAAAGGGAAGAGGCCCGCCCCGTGCGCCCGCCGCACCGGGTTGCGCCGTCCATGCGCAGCCTGCAAGGCCGCCTGCACGAGGCGCTGAGCCTGCGCGTATCGGTGAGCGGCACGGAAGAGAAGGGCAAGATCACCCTCAATTTCGAATCGCCGGAGCAGCTTGCGCAGCTTCTGTCACGGCTTGGGCTGGAGCAGCGTTAAGGCTGGTTCCTTGTTTTATGCCTGCCCACAGGTTTCGTATTACACTTTGCAGGATGAATTGATGGTCAACTACAGCATCGATGGCGCCGCACTGAGCGCGCTGGTGGCCCGTCTGGCGGGCGCCCGCGTGTGCGTGGTGGGCGACGTGATGATCGACGAATACCTGGTGGGCGATGCACAGCGCATTTCTCCCGAAGCGCCCGTGCCCGTCATCAGCGTGTCCGAGGACCGCCACCTGGTGGGCGGCGCGGGCAACGTGGCCAAGAACATCCGCACCCTGGGGGGTGTTCCGCGCCTTGTCAGCGTGTGCGGCAACGGTCCGCGTTCCGCGCTGCTGCGCCGCGTGCTGCGGGACGAGGGCGTGGACGCCGCGTTCGTGGAAATTCCGGGACGGCCCACCACCCTCAAGACCCGCGTCATTGCCCGGCAGCAGCAGATGCTGCGCATAGACCGCGAGGAAACCAGCCCCATCGGCGGCCAGCACCTGGCCGATCTGCTGCGGCTTGTGGATGCGGCCAGCGCCGACTGCAACGTGGTCATCGTGTCCGACTACGGCAAGGGCGTGGTGACCGGCGAGTTCATGGACGGGCTGGAAATGCTGTGGGCGCAGCGCGGCACGCGCCCCGCCGTGCTGGTGGACCCCAAGACGCCCAATTTCCATCTGTACCGCAACGTGTTCATGCCCACGCCCAATGCCAAGGAAACCAGCGAAGGCGCGCACCTGCCCACGGGCACCCGCGACGAAATCCTGGCTGCCGGGCGGGCCATCTTCGACAAGCTGCACTGCCAGCACCTGCTGACCACCCTTGGTCCCAAAGGCATGGCCCTGTTCGAGGCCGCAGACAAGGTGTGGCACATCCCCACCACCGCGCGCAGCGTGTTCGACGTTACCGGCGCCGGGGATACGGTCATCGCCACCGTTGCCCTGGCCCTTGCAGCCGGGGTGGATTTGCTGGAAAGCTGCGTGCTGGCCAACTACGCTGCGGGCATCGTGGTGGGGCAGGTTGGGGCGGCATCCGTGCTGCCGGATGAACTGCGCGAGGCCATCGCCACCCTGCCGGTGCCGCACGTGGACCGGTGGGCCTGAACATCGCCCTTGATCCGTTGTTTTGCAGGGCTCCCGAATGGGAGCCCTGCTTGTTTTGGTGACGATGTGCGATTTCACGTGAAACATGAAGTGTAAACGCAGATGGAAACGTAATACGTTTTGTTGGCGTTTCTGAGCCGCCTTTAAGTGGGGTGGCGCGCCAGAACGCGGGGAGGGCGCGAGCCGCACGGGGCAGGCACAGGGCATTGCCGAACGCGGGGTGGGGGCGTATGCGCAGAAAAAACCGTGCAGAGCCGGTGCCCCGCGCAGGATGTTTTTTTGTCTTTCACTGTGGCGGGCGCAGCGCGCCCACGCAGGCCCACCCGCCATGCCGGAGGTTTCATGAACGCCATAACGCTCATTGCCGAGCGGCGCATAGCAGAGGCGCAGGAAGAGGGCGCATTCGACAACCTGCCGGGTGCCGGACGCCCGCTGGACCTGGAGGACGACTCCATGGTGCCCGAAGACCTGCGCATGGCCTGCAAGGTGCTCCGCAACGCGGGCTACCTGCCGCCCCAGCTGGAAACAGCACGCGAGATACAGACGGTGATGGACTTGCTGGAAAATTGTTCGGACGAGCGCGAGAAGTATCGCCAGATGCAGAAGCTGAACCTGCTGCTGCGCAAGGTGGGCGCCAGCCGGAACCGTCCGCTGAACTTCGAGGAGTACGAAGCGTATTACCGAAGCATGGTCAGCCGGATGCGTGTGGCGGGGCAATCTGCTGACGGCAAGGACGACAAGGCGTAACCGGCGACAGGCGAAAAGTCGCCGCCAGGCGAGCGCGCACGCAAAGGGGCGCCCGAAGCTGTATGCTCCGGGCGCCCCTTTGCGTCGCGATGGGAGGCGAGCGCGGTTACCCCTTGCGCAGCACCACGCCGAAAAAGAATTCACGGGCCGGGGTGTCGGCGGGGGTGGTGTGCTGCGCTTCGACAATGACGGGGGCAGCACTGGCGGCACCGGTCGGGGATAGCAGACGTTCGACCTGCGCCTCGTTCTCGGCGGGGTTCAGGGTGCAGGTGATGTACACCAGCCGACCACCCGTGGGCAGCACGGACAGGGCGGCATCAAGTATCCTGCCTTGCAACGCGGCAAGCGCGTCGAGGTCGGCGGGAGAGCGGCGCAGCTTGATGTCCGGGCGGCGGGAAAGGGTACCCAGTCCGGAACAGGGCGCATCGATGAGAATGGTGCGGAAGGCGCCCGCGCTGGCCGTTCCAACATTTGTGACCGGCGTGTCTGGTGTGACTGGCTGAACTGGCGGAACTGGCCGGGCCGGGCCACCCGGACCGCCTGCGGGGCAGGTGCCGTCCGTTGCGCAGGGCGGTTGCGTTGCGGAGGCACGGACAATGGCGGGCACGGCAAGGCCCAGCCGTTCGGCATCGGCACGCAGGCCACGCAGGCGGCCCGCATTGGGGTCGCTGCACAGGCCCACGTCCACGCCGCGCTCCAGCAGGGCCAGCGCCTTGCCGCCGCGCCCGCAGCAGGCATCCCACACCGGGCCTTCCCAGGTATCCGGGCGCAATGCGTCCAGCACTTCCTGCGATGCCGCGCCCTGACGCGACAGCAGCCCCGCGCGTTCCAGCGCGGCAACCTCGGCCGGAAATCCGCCGACGGGAAAGACCACCCCGGCATGGCCGCAGGCGGTGCCGCCGTGATCCGCAATCAACTGGTCACGCAGCGTCTGCCAGCCGGGACGGGCGGCATTGACGCGCACCGCCGGGGCCGGAGCCTGGGCGCTGGACGCCAGCAGGTCTGTTGCGCGGTCCATGCCGTATGCATCGCACCACAGGTCCACCAGCCAGCGCGGTGCGGCATGGTGCACGGACAGGAAATCGCGCGGGTCCGGCAGGTCGGCGTGGTACATCTCCGCGTTGCGGGCATCGCCGCCCAGCCGGGCCACGTTGCGCAGCACCGCGTTGGCCAGCTTGCCGAGACCGGGGCCGAAGCGCTGGCGGATGTGGGTGACGGCCCAGTCCACCGCCGCGTAGTCGGGGATGCGGTCAAGGTGCACGATTTCGTGCGCGGCCACGCCAAGGGTCAGCAAGGCCTCCGGCGGCAACTTCTCCGGGGCTGTCAGGAAGCGGCGCAGGAGCCACGAAATGCGGATTTCCGACCGCAGATACCCGTAGACGAGTTCCGTGGCCAAGGCTGCGTCCTGACGCGAAATTCCGGCATGCCGCAATGCGGAACCGTCTGGTGTGGTCGAGGAGGCGTTTGCGACGTGTGTGGTGCTATTGCTGGCAGATGCCTTGCTTGCGTTTGCGCGTGCGCTCGCTTCATTGCGTGCGGCAGCATCCGCAAGCACGGCGTCCAGTGCGGCCTGCACTTCCTGCCCCTTGCGCAGCACCTTGTCCAAGGCGGCAAGGGCAGCGGCACGAGCCGGAGGCAGGGGGGCCCCCTTTGCGTGGGGTTGGGGACGCCGGGCGCTCATTGCGGTTCCGACGGCGCGGCGGACGCCTCTGCGGGGGAAGAGGCCGCAGGCGTGCCTTCCTGCGGGCGCTGGTCGCGGGCTGTGGCAACACCGGCATCATGGGGGCTCACGGCATGCCGGACGCCCGGGGAATGTCCGCTGCCGGCCCCGAAGGTGGCATCGGCAACGGAGCCCGGCATGCCAGTTGCGGGAGCACCGTGAGAGCCGGGTGCCGCGCGAGTCGTGTCAGCTTCCGCAACATCTGTCGCATCATCTTCCGCGACATTTTCTGCAACATCGGGCGGCAGCACGTTCAGGAAGTGGCGCAGGGCCTTTTCCACGTTGAGCAGGCTGACCAGCGTGTCCAGGCAGGGGCCGTTGGGCCGCTCGTTGAGCACGCCGTACACCGGGATAGGGTGGGTGTCCTGGATGCCGCTGGCAAGGTCGCGTTCGCAGGCCACGGCAATGATCAGCCGGGGGCGCTCCTTGACCACGATACGCCGGGCGATGGTGCCGCCGGTGGCTATGGCCAGCTTGACGCCGTAGCGGTCGCGCAGGGCCAGCAGCCGCTCTATGGGGCACTGGCCGCAGCGCTTGCAGTGGTCCACGCCGTAGGTCAGGCGCACCGCGCAGTTGCTGGACTGCAGGCAGTGCGGCAGCAGGATCAGCACGTCCGACGGGGCAAAGCTGCCCGTCTCGCCGCGCACCAGCTCGTTGTTGACCTTGATGAACGAGTGGCGCACCTCTTCGCGCGAGATGCCGAACAGCCGCCCCAGCAGCTCCATGAGCGGCAGGAACAGCTTTACCGCCACGCCGCGCACCCGTTGCGAGCCGAACCAGGGCCGCCCGGTGTAGATGTGCAGCACAAGCCCCAGCGTGGCCCACACGATGAGCGCAATGCACGCCACCAGCAGGGCCCCGGTGATGTCCGGCACCAGCGGATGGATGTTGCCCAGTCCGATGTACGGGATGATCCACCCCACCAGCAGCACCAGGCACAGGGCGGCGGACGTCAGGCTGATGAGCCCGATGAACAGCCGCTTGCGGGCGCCGTGGTAGTCCTCTCGCGGGAGGGAATCCGGGTTCTTGCGGATGGGCATGGACATGGCTTTCGTACTTGCTAGGCGCGGAAAAGGGTGGGTACGCGGTGCCCGGGGGGGCCGGGGATGTTCCGGGGCTGGTCCGGTGATGACCTGGGGCCGGGGCGTGATACGTCGTTGTCGGGCCGTACCGGTACAGGGCCGGATGCGGACGGGGTGCGCCACTCGGGTCGGGCCACACCTGCAAGGTGGTGGCCCTGTGGCAGCGCCTGCGTCAGCCGCCTACACGCACACGGCAAGGCCGCCGTCGCACTCGCAGGCGTTCAGGTAGCCGCACAGAAAGGCGCGGGCATCCATGGGCTTGCGGTCCGCCGGGCGGATGGAATCCACAAGGTACAGCCGGTCGGCGCAGGCGATGGCCAGTTGCTCGTCCACCAGCCCGACTATCGTGCCGGGAGCGGCGCCCTCGTATTCCGGGGCCTCCGACCGCAACGGGCCGATGCGACCGGGGCCCAGGGACACGCGCAGTTCCTTCTGGACCGTACCGCTCTGGAGCCCCTGACTCTGCCGTTGAATGGTGCAGTACGCGCCGGGCCACGGGGTAACCCCGCGAATGTGCGCGTGCACCTGCACAGCAGTGCGGTTCCAGTCGATGAGGCCGTCGGCCTTGGTCAGCTTGGCGGCGTAGGTGGCCCGGTCGTGATCCTGCGGAATGGCCACGGCGGTGCCGTCGGCCAGCTTGCCCAGCGCCACGGTCAGCAGCCTGCCGCCGAGCTCGGCCAGCTGGTCGTGCAGGTCGCCCGCAGTGTCGCCGATGCCGATGCCCATGGCCTTTTGCAGCAGCATGGGGCCGGTATCCAGGCTGGCTTCCATGCGCATGATGGTTACCCCGGTCACGGCGTCACCGGCCATGACGGCGCGCTGGATGGGCGCTGCACCGCGCAGGCGCGGCAGCAGCGAGGCATGCACGTTGACGGGGCCAAGGCGCGGGATGTCCAGCACCGATTGCGGCAGGATAAGCCCGTAGGCGGCCACCACCAGCACGTCGGGCCGCAGGGAGCGCAATTCCGCAACGGCTTCCTCGGTCTTGAAATTCAGGGGCTGGTACACCGGCACGCCGTGTTCCATGGCCAGCAGTTTCACTTCGGGCGGCCTGCACTGCTGGCCGCGCCCGCAGGGGCGGTCCGGCTGGGTGTACGCGGCGATCACCTCGCAGCCGTCCCATTCCAGCAGGTGGCGCATGATTACCGAGGCAAAGCCGGGCGTGCCCATGAACACCACGCGCAGGGGTTCGCGCGGCGCGGCGGGTTCCGTCACCACCCGTGCGGCGTCCGTATTACCGTTGCCGTCCGGCATGGCGCCATCACCGTGCACTGCGTCCTGCCCGGTCATGCTAGCGCGCTCCCGTGCGCGTTCTGGCTGCTGCCGTGGGCATGGGCCGGGGCGCGTTCTTCTGCATCTTCTTGACGCGCGAATCGTACAGGGTGCGCTTCAGCCTGCTGATGTGGTCGATGAACAGGGTGCCCTTCAGGTGGTCCACCTCATGTTGCAGGCATACGGCCAGCAGGCCGTCCGCGTCCATGCACACCTCGTTGCCGTCCAGGTCGCGCGCGGTCAGGCGCACCGTGTCGCTGCGGGTGACCGTGGCGCGGTAGCCGCCGGGCACCGACAGGCAGCCTTCCTCCGAGTCGATCTTGTCGCCAGTCAGCTCCAGCCGGGGGTTCACGAAGGTCATCAGCGCCTCGCGCTTTTCCGGGCCGGACACGTCCACCACGATCAGGCGGCAGTGCTCGCCCACCTGGGGCGCGGCAAGGCCAATGCCGTCCTGCCGGTACATGGTTTCGGCCATGTCTGCGGCAAGCTGACGGATTTCATCGGTAATCTCGGTGATGTCCTCGCATTCGACGGCAAGGCGCGGATCGGGATATTGCAGCACTTCTCGGATCATGGGCGGTCCTGTGATGTGGGCGTTTGATGCGATCACCCTACGGTAAGCACGCCGTGCGGGCAAGGAAAGGGCAGAGAACAGGGGGCGAAGCGACGGGGGAGGAAGGCGCGCGGCCCTCCTCCCCCGTACGGAGCAGACAATGTGCGGGGTCTAGCCCTGCGGAGCGTTGGGCGCGCCGTCCTTGCCCGTTTCGCGCAGGCGCAGGCCCAGGTCGCGCAGCTGGCGGGCGGATACGCTGTCCGGCGCCTGGGTGAGCAGGCAGGTGGCCTTCTGGGTCTTGGGGAAGGCGATGACGTCGCGGATGGACGACGAGCCGGTAAGCAGCATGGCCAGACGGTCCATGCCGAAGGCGATGCCGCCGTGCGGCGGGGCGCCCATTTCCAGCGCCTGGGTCAGGAAGCCGAACTGCGCTTCCGCTTCTTCCGGCGAGAAGCCGAGTGCCGCGAACATGCGGCGCTGCTTTTCCGCCGTGTGGTTGCGGATGGAGCCGCCGCCCAGTTCGTAGCCGTTCAGCACCATGTCGTAGGCGCGGGCGCGGGCCGCCGCCGGGTTCTCGACCATGACGTCCATGTGGCCGTCCTTGGGCGAGGTGAACGGATGGTGGCAGGCCACGTAGCGCTTCTCTTCCTCGTCGTATTCGAACAGCGGGAAGTCGGTCACCCACAGGAAGTTGAAGGCGTTCTCGTCGATGAGGCCCAGGTGCTCGCCAAGGCGCACGCGCAGGTTGCCCAGCGCCGCGTTGACCATGCCCGGCGCGCCCGCCTGGAAGAACACGATGTCGCCCGTTTCAAGGCCCAGCGCGTCCTTCAGCCCGGCGCGTTCCTCGTCGGACAGGAACTTGGCGATGGGCGACTGCCATTCGTCGGGCCGGATCTTGATCCAGGCCAGGCCCTGCGCGCCGTAGATCTTCACGAACTCGGTGAATTCGTCGATCTCCTTGCGGGTCATGGTTTCGCCGCCGGGCACGCGCATGGCCTTGACCAGCTCCGCCGTGGCGAACAGCTTGAAGTTGGAGCCGCGCACGATGTGCGTGACGTCCTGCAACTCCAGCCCGAAGCGGGTGTCCGGCTTGTCCACGCCGTAGCGGGCCATGGCGTCGTCATAGCTCATGCGCGGGAAGGGGGTGGCGATCTCGCGGTCCAGCGCGTCGCGGAACACGCGGGCCATCAGGCCTTCGGCCATGGCCATCACCTGTTCCTCGTCCACGAAGCTCATCTCGATATCGATCTGGGTGAACTCCAGCTGGCGGTCGGCGCGCATGTCCTCGTCGCGGAAGCAGCGCACGATCTGGTAGTAGCGCTCCATGCCCGACATCATCAGCAGCTGCTTGAACAGCTGGGGCGACTGCGGCAGGGCGTAGAACTGGCCCTGGTTCAGGCGGCTGGGCACCAGGAAGTCGCGCGCGCCTTCCGGCGTGGACTTGGTGAGGTAGGGCGTCTCGATCTCGAGAAAGCCCAGCTCGTCCAGGTAACGGCGGGTGGCCTGCGCGGCCTTGTGGCGCACGATGAAGTTGTTGGCCATGCGCGGGCGGCGCAGGTCGAGGTAGCGGTACTGCAGGCGCAGGTTCTCGCTGGCCTCGGTGCGGTCCTCGATGACGAAGGCGGGCGTCCTGGAGGTGTTCAGCAGCTTCCATTCGGAAACGTACACCTCGATCTCGCCGGTCTTCATGCCGGGGTTGGTCATGCCCTCGGGCCGGGGCCGCACGGTGCCGCGAATGGCCAGCACGTATTCAGAGCGGATGATGTGCGCGCGCTCATGCGCGGCGGGATTGACGTCAGGGCTGAACACGATCTGGGTAAGGCCCTGGCGGTCGCGCAGGTCCACGAAAATGAGGCCGCCGTGGTCGCGGCGGTACTGCACCCAGCCCATCAGGCAGACTTCGGCCCCGGTGTCGGCGGCGGTAAGGGTGGCGCAATCGTGGCTGCGCACCCAGTCGCCCAGGGGTTCGATGTACTGCTGGTGTTCCTGTTGGACGTCAAGTTTCTGATCGCTCATGAACGGTTCCTTTGGATGTTACCCGAGGATGACAAGGCTGAAAGGATTCCGGGTGGCCTCTTTGACGCGTTACGGGCATCAAGGGGTTCTTCGGCTATGAATTTTCGAATGCTGACGCAGTGGCGACGAGGACTGTTTTCAGAGCAGGGTTTCGTCCTTTGGCAGGCGCCGTTTGACGACGCCACCGGGCGAAAGGCCGATTTGGACAGCCCTATACGGCTGCCACGGCCTCGCCCTGCGGCACGCTGCGCTGCTCGCCGCTGTCCATGTCCTTGATGACCACGGTGCCGTTGGCCATCTCGTCGCCGCCCAGCAGCAGGGTGCAGCGCGCGCCGGTGCGTCCGGCCTGGCGCATCTGGCCCTTGATGCCGCGCGCGGCAAAGGACACCTCGCCCGCCTTGCCCGCCGCGCGCAGTTCCTGCGCAAGCAGCATGGCCGCGTCCGCCGCAGCCGGGTCCAGCACGGCGATGTAGAAATCGGGCCGCTTCTTTTCCAGCGCGGGCATCATCAGGGCCAGGCGTTCCATGCCGCAGGCAAAGCCCACGCCGGGCACGTCGGGGCCGCCCAGTTGCGCCACCAGGCCGTCATACCGCCCGCCGCCCGCCACCGACGACTGCGCGCCGATGGAGCCGGACACCACCTCGAAGGTGGTGCGGTTGTAGTAGTCCAGCCCGCGCACCAGGCGCGGGGTGAGCACGTAGGGCAACTGCGCGGCGTCGAACACGCGCAGCACCGTGTCGAAGTGGCTGCGGCATTCCGGGCAGTTGTGGTCGATGATGCGCGGGGCCTCGGCGGTCAGCTCGCGGCAGGTGGGCACCTTGCAGTCCAGCACCCGCAACGGGTTGGTGTCGATGCGGCGACGGCAGTCCTCGCACAGCGATTCGCGGTCGATGGAATCCAGAAAGTCGCGCAGCGCGGCCCGGTACACCGGGCGGCATTCGCGGCAGCCCAGCGAGTTCACCTGCAACGAAAGGTCGGTCAGCCCCAGTTCGCGCAGGAAGGTCATGAGCATCAGCACCAGTTCGGCGTCGGCCTGCGGTTCCTGCGGGCCAAGGCATTCGCAGTTGATCTGGTGGAACTGGCGCATGCGGCCCTTCTGCGGGCGCTCGTAGCGGAACATGGGGCCGGTGGTGAACAGCTTGGAGACCGGCTCCTGCGCGTGGCGGCCCGCATCGATGAACGCGCGCATGACGCCCGCCGTGGCTTCCGGGCGCAGGGTCAGCGAACGGCCCTTGCGGTCGGGGAAGGTGTACATTTCCTTCTGCACCACGTCGGTCTCGGTGCCGATGGAGCGGCAGAACAGTTCGGTGCGTTCCAGCAGCGGGGTGCGCAGTTCGGCGTAGCCGTAGCGGCCAAACACCTCGCGCGCGGTGTTCTCCATGAAGGTGAACACGTCGCTGTCGGGGCTGAACATGTCGGCGAACCCCTTGATGGTGCTCACCTTGTCGCTCGTAACCTTTTGTGCGGTCTTGTCGGAATTGTTGGTGCTCATGGCTCGCTTCCGGATGCAGGCTTGCGCGGCAGGGGGCATGCGCACGGCACGCCGCGCCCCGCCGGTGCGGAAACAGCCATGGATAGTCCAATGGGCGGGTATTGTCAAAATCGTCGAATATCACGCGCGCGGAATGGCCCCGGCAGGCCGAGGCACTAGGGCAGGCCTGAACGGCCCGGGCGGGCAGAAGGCGGCGCGGCATGGGCCGGGAATGGCCTGGAATGGAGCGGATTGACTCGGATTGGACCCTTTATGGCCCATGCTTGGCGCAAGTTTGGTCCGGATATGGGCCCGATGCGGGCAGTCCGGCTACTCCTCGTGCTTTCTGCGGCAGGAAAAGCCGTCCGTGGCGGCCTGACGTCCGGGCGCCATGCGCGACACGGCGGCCTTGCCCGTGCGCAGCATCAGCGGGGTGACCGGCATGCGGCGGCCAAAGTCCATGCGCATGGCCACGTACGCCCCGAACGGCGAAAGGCTGATCCAGCCGTTCAGCATCTCGAACAGCCGCGATTCTCGCCAGGTGCAGGCCGGGCCGTGCAGCACCGAGCGCATGGTGACGGAGCAGGACACCCCCGTGCCGCGCACCAGCCCGTACATGGAGGGCACGCTGAACCAGCGCGCCTGCCGCAGCAAGGAACCGCGCAGCCCCGGCATGGGCACCCCGTGGGTGGGGTAGTAGGGCGAAATACGGTTCAGGAAGGCCACCAGCACCCCGCGTGAAGCCACCCGGAACGCTTCCGCCAGCGCCGCCGCCGGGTCGGGCACGAATTCCAGGCAGGTCAGCAGGGCCACGTAGTCAAAGGCGTCGTCATCAAAGGGCAGGTGGTCGGCCACGCCAAGGTGAAAGTCCGCCCGGCAGTGCATGCGCTCGCGCGCGGCCTCCAGCATGGCCTCGCTGCTGTCCAGCCCCGTGACGTCGAACCCCGCGCCCCAGAACGATTCCAGAAATACCCCCGGACCGCAGCCCACCTCCAGCAGGGTGTGCCCGCGCCGTGGCCAGCCAGACACCATGTGGTGCAGCAGCCGCTGCTCGTGCCGCACCGCAAACGCCCCCCGGGGCGTCTCCAGCCACTGCATGTAGCCCCGCACCGTGTCCGCATCCCACCGCTGATTCATGCGCCTCCCCATTGCTTCCGGCATCCGGTTTGCGCGCAGCATACGCCAAGACCACCCGCGCGAAAAGGGTGTGGGGCGGAGGGACGTGGGGGAAGATGGGGAGGTGGATCATGGGGGAAAGGAAGGAGAAACCGGGGGCGGGGAAACCCACCCCTTCCCACAAAACGTTTCAATTGGGGGGCATCGCAGGGGAAGGGCTTGGGATACTGCGGTTACGCATTGCGGAGCCTACCCTAACTAAAAAGTTTAGGGGGGAGGGGTCCGGGGAGGGGACCCTTTTTAAAGGGTCCCCTCCCCGGTCATTCTTTCAAGTCCTTCTTCTGGCTACACCCCTTCGCGCACCCGTGCGGCAGCTGCCACGAGGTGGGCGAGGCTGGCGCGGGTTTCGGGCCAGTCGCGGGTTTTCAGGCCGCAGTCGGGGTTGGCCCACAGGCGGTCCAGGGGCAGGACGCGGGTGGCGGCGCGGAGCAGGGTTTCCATTTCGTCGATGGAGGGCACGCGCGGGCTGTGGATGTCGTACACGCCGGGGCCGACCTCGTTGGGGTAGGCGTGGGTGGCGAAGACCTCCAGCAGCTCCATGCGGCTGCGGCTGGCTTCCAGGCTGATGACGTCGGCGTCCAGGGCGGCCACGTGGTCGATGATGTCGTGGAAGTCGCAGTAGCACATGTGGGTATGAATCTGGGTGGCGTCCCGCACGCCGGACGAGGCCAGGCGGAACGCGCCCACGGCGGCGTCGAGGTAGGCGGCATGGGCGGCGCGGCGCAGGGGCAGGCCCTCGCGCAGGGCGGGCTCGTCGATCTGGATGACGCCGATGCCCGCGGCCTCAAGGTCGGCCACCTCGTCGCGGATGGCCAGGGCAAGCTGGCGGAAGACCACGGGCCGGGGCACGTCATCACGGACAAAACTCCAGCAGGCGATGGTGACCGGGCCGGTGAGCATGCCTTTGACCGGCTTTTGGGTCAGCGCCTGGGCATGGGTGATCCAGCGCACGGTCATGGGGCCGGGGCGCGAGACGTCGCCGTAGAGCAGGGGCGGCTTGACGCAGCGGGTGCCGTAGCTCTGCACCCAGCCGTTGGCGGTGATGCAGAACCCGCGTAACTGCTCGCCAAAGTACTCCACCATGTCGTTGCGCTCCGGCTCGCCGTGCACCAGCACGTCCAGCCCAAGGGCCTCCTGCTCGCGGATGGCGGTGGCGATGGCCTCGCGCATGGCGGTGTCGTACTGGGCCTCGGTGATCTGGCCGGTGCGCAGCTTGCGGCGCTGGGCGCGGATGTCGGCGGTCTGGGGGAACGAGCCGATGGTGGTGGTGGGCAGCACGGGCAGGCGCAACGCGGCGCGCTGGGCAGCGATGCGGGCGGTGTAGGGCGTGGCGCGCCAGCCCATTTCCGGGGTGACGGTGCCTGCGCGGACCGCAACGGCGGGGTCGTGGATGACCGGGCTTGCGGCGCGCGCGGCCAGCGCGGCCCGGTTGCGGGCCAGGGCGGCGGCGGTTTCCGGCGCGTCGGCGCGGCCATTCAGGTCGCACATGTCGGCCACCAGGCGCACCTCTGCGCACTTCTGTCTGGCAAAGGCCAGCCACTGCGCCACTTCCGGGTCCAGCCCGGTTTCCGCGTCGAGGTCCACGGGGCTGTGCAGCAGCGAGCAGGAGGGGGCCACCCACACCCGGTCCGGGCCAAGGGCGGCCACGGCGGCGCGCACCGGCGCGGCGGCCTTGTCCGCGTCCACGCGCCACACGTTGCGGCCATTGATGACGCCAAGGGAAAGCGCAATGCCGGATTGCGACACGGATTGTGGCAGGCCGGTATCGGCGGGCTGCCGTGCGGCAGCGCGGGTCAGGATGTCCAGCGCCGGGGCCAGGTCTTCCGGGCCGCGCACCAGGTCCAGATGCAGCACGTCCACAGGGAGGGACAGTGCCGTTGCCAGGTTGTCGCCCACCGGGGCGAAGTAGCTGGCCAGCAGCAGGGTGGCGTCCGGTACGGCCACGCGCAGCCGGGCGTAGGCGGGCACGAAGCGCGAGCGGATGTCGTCGGCGAGGTCCAGCGAAAGAATGGGCTCGTCCAGCTGGATCAGCGGGCAGCGGGCGGCCACGTCGCGCAGCAGCGCGCCGTAGGCGTCGAGCAGGGCGGGCAGCAGCGACCAGCGGGTGCCGCCATCCACGCGTTTGGACAGCCACAGGAAGGTCATGGGGCCGGGCAGCACCGCCTTGGGGGTGAAACCCGCCGCCAGCGCCTCGTCGATCCGGGCCAGCAGGGGGGCGGCGTCAGGCGCGAAGGTGGTGGCCGCGTCCAGTTCCGGGACCAGGTAGTGGTAGTTGGTGTCGAACCACTTGGTCATTTCCAGCGGGGCCACGGGCTGGTCGCCGCCCTGGCCGCGCGCCATGCGGAACATCAGGTCTATGTCGCGCGGAGCATCGCCGTTGCGGAAGCGCGGGGGGATGACGCCCAGCAGCAGGGCGGCGTCCAGGATGTGGTCGTACAGGGCGAAGTCGCCCACGGGCACCACGTCGATGCCCGCCTCGCGCTGGAGGGTCCAGTTGCGCAGGCGGATGGCGCGCGCGGCGTCCTCCAGTTGCTGCCGCGTGGCGGCGCCTTTCCAGTAGTCCTCGACGGCCTTTTTCAGTTCACGGTTGCCGCCGATGCGCGGAAAACCAAGGGTGTGGGTACGCATTGCCACCTCCGGAATGCGTGAAGACAGGTGAGAGCGATTCGCGAGCGCGCGCCCGTGCAACGGGCGGGCGCATGCCGGGGTCCGGTTCGCGCGGCCTTGGGCGGTGCGGAGGGGACGTCTTCCGACTGACGGGCGGTGGGTGAGAGGCTTCGTGGCCACGCGAATACCCTTGCGAGGGGCCTCGCGTGGTCCGAAGCCGTGGCCCGCATCCTTCCCGTGTGCCGCGTCCGGCAGCCCGTTGCCCGTGCGGGCAGGGGAGCGCCGGATGCGGTGGCGGTGGATGCGGGCGGCATGCCCGAACACGGCAGCGCGCCTGTACCGGATTCGCACCGGTTTCCGTTTCCCTTCCACGTCCGAGCATGCAGCGGTCTGCGTTGCTCGGGGATGATAACATCACTAAATCAGCAAATACTGATATAGTGATTGAGTGTCAAGCGCGGGAGCGGGCATTTTGCCGAAAGCCCACCCACTGCCGCCACGCAGAACGGCCCGCCGCACCGGGTGGTGCGACGGGCCGTCAATGAAAGCCGTGTGGGGCGAGGACGAATTAACAGACGACTGGAAGAGTTCGTTTTTGAAGGTTCGCTACCACGCTTTGGAACCCCATTGAGGGGGCTTCGTAATGCGAGGGAATACAAATAAAAGTTTTGGGGGGTGGGGGGGGGCGGGGGAGGAGACCCTTTTTCAAAAGGGTCCCTCCCCCGCAAGCATTCAGGCTGCTACGGCAGGCTACTTGCGGTACATGGCCCCGGTGGCCGCGCTGGTCACCTGACGGGCATAGCGGCGCAGCAGGGGCGAGGTGACCGGCTTTTCCAGCGGCACGAAGGTCTCGCGCCGGGCGGCCAGTTCCGCCTCGTCCACCAGCAGGTCCAGCCTGCGGGCCGGAATGTCGATGAGGATGTGGTCGCCTTCCCTGACCAGCCCGATGTTGCCGCCATCGGCGGCTTCCGGCGAAACGTGGCCGATGGCCGCGCCGCGCGTGCCGCCGCTGAAGCGGCCATCGGTGATCAGGGCCACGTCCGCGCCCAGGCCCATGCCCGCGATGGCGGCGGTGGGCGACAGCATCTCGCGCATGCCGGGGCCGCCGCGCGGGCCTTCGTAGCGAATGATGATGGCGTCGCCCTTGTTGATCTTGCCGCCCATGATGGCGGCATGCGCCTCGCCCTCGGAATCGAAGACGCGGGCCACGGCCTCGCGCACCATCATTTCCGGTGCCACGGCGGACTGCTTGACCACCGCGCCCTGCGGGGCCAGCGAACCCTTCAGGATGGCGATGCCACCCTGCGCCGAATACGGAACGTCTACAGAACGTATTACGTCCGGATTGAGCACGCGCGCGTTCAGCTCGGCCAGGTTTTCGGCCAGGGTCTTGCCGGTGACGGTCATGACCGAGGTGTCCACCAGCCCCTTCCTGGTCAGTTCCGCCATCACCGCCGGAATGCCCCCTGCGGCGTGCAGGTCCTGGATGTGGTGGTGCCCGGCTGGTGAGAGCTTGCACAGGTTGGGGGTCTTGCGGCTGACCTCGTCGAAGATGTCCAGCGTCAGGTCCAGCCCGGCCTCGCCGAACACGGCGGGCAGGTGCAGCACGGTGTTGGTGGAGCCGCCGAGCGCCATGTCCACGGCCACGGCGTTGGCCACGGCGCGCGGGGTGACGATGGAGCGCGGGGTGATGTTCTTTTCCAGCAGTTCCATCACCTTCATGCCCGCGTGCTTGGCCAGGCGCACGCGCGCCGCCGTCACCGCCGGGATGGTGCCGTTGCCGGGCAGGGCAAGGCCCATGGTTTCGGCCATGCAGTTCATGGTGTTGGCCGTGAACATGCCCGCGCACGAACCGCAGCCCGGGCAGGCCGTTTCGGTCATCTCGTCCAGTTCGGCCATGGTCATGTCGCCGCGCTGCACGCGGCCCACGGCCTCGAACACGCTGATCAGGTCGGTGCGGCCCGCCAGGGTGCCGCCCGCCAGCATGGGGCCGCCGCTGACCATGATGGACGGAATGTCCATCCGCAGCATGGCCATCAGCATGCCGGGCACCGACTTGTCACAGTTGGGGATGAACACCAGTGCGTCGAACGGGTGCGCCGTGGCCATGATTTCGATGGAATCGGCAATGATCTCGCGGGACGGCAGCGAAAAATGCATGCCCTCGTGGTTCATGGCCAAGCCGTCACAGACCGCGATGGCCGGAAACTCCATGGGCGTGCCGCCCGCCGCGCGCACCCCGGCCTTCACCGCCTCGGCAATGGTGTGCAAATGCACGTGGCCGGGCACCACCTCGTTGGCCGCGTTCACCACGCCCACCAGGGGGCGCTCGATCTCCTCGCGCGTCAGCCCCAGGGCATGCAGCAGCGAACGGTGCGGGGCCTTCTCCAATCCATGGGTCATCTTCTTGCTGCGCATTGTCTGCGTCCTCATTGTATGCGTCGTTGGGCAGGTGGTTACGCGGGGGAGAGGGGGAAAACTTTTCGCTCTGCGATCGTCATCCGTAAGGTTCGCGCAAGCGCTCACCGAACGGCTGACGTAAAAGTTTTCCCCCTCTCCCCCGCACCCCCTCACCCTCTTTCAAAACTTTTCATTCGGGGGGGCGCGGTGCGGTGTGGTGTGGGCTGCCGCTACAGCGTGCGAAGGGTGTTCGCACGGCTGTGTTGCTCCGAAGAAAAGTCCGGGGGAGGAGAAAACGGGGGGCTTGAAGGAAAGGAAGGACGGGGTAGGAGCAGAGTCCTTCCTTTTTCTCGAACCCCCACGGCGAATACGTACCCCTAGCGGCTGCGGACGGCAATCCAGCTGCCCAGAATGCCCATGAGCACGGGCACGGCCAGCAGCAGGGCGGCCTGTTCCGGCGGGGGCAGGCGCAGTTCCAGCAGCAGGGGCGGCACGTTGAGCGCGGTGCGGAAGCGCCAGTGCACGGCAAGCAGCAGCAGGCAGGCAAGGCCGCCGCCCAGCAGGCCTTGCAGCGCGCCCGCCACCATCAGGGGCAGCCGGATGTACCAGTTGCGCGCGCCCACCAGTTGCAGGATCTCGATTTCCTCCCGCCGGGTGGACAGGGTGAGCCGCACGGTGTTGCCCACCACCAGCGCCAGCACCACGCCCAGGAAGCCCACGGTGGGCCAGATCACGAAGCGGCTGGCCGAGCGCCACGCCTTGCCCAGTTCGTCGCGCAGGGGCGATGCGGCCACCCGCTCCACGCCGGGCATGGCCTTGAGAAAGGCCTGGGTGTCGGCGGCCCACTTTTCGGGGTCGGCCTCGCGCGGGGCAAAGGTCAGCAGGGCCGTGGGCGGCAGGGGGCTTTTGCCGGACAGAAAGCCCATGTCCGGCACGGGCAGCCCGGCGGCCTGCCCGGTCGTTTCGCCCATGCGGCGGGCCAGCGCGGTCAGGGCCTCGTCCGGGCTGTAGGTTTCCAGGCTGGCCAGCCACGGCATGTGGCCCAGCTCTTCCCACTGGCCGCGCACGTGGGCCATGTCCGTGCCGGGGCGCCAGTACACCTGGTACACCGTTTCCCCGCGCGAGGCGCTGAGCTCGGCGTCCACCGTGGCCAGGGCCATCAGCAGCAGGCCGGACAGGAAGACCACCAGCGTCACCGCCGCCATGGACAGCAGTTGCGCCCACGGGTGCAGGAACAGGTCGGCCACGCCGCGGGCCAGCAGGCGGAAGAATGTGCGCATCAGAGTGACAGCCTGCCGTCGGGATTGCCGGAATCGTTGGAGTCGGGGGAAGCGCTGCCCCCGTCGTCACCCGGATTGCCGGGAATGCCCGGTGCGTCGAGCCCGCAGGGGTCCATGCCGTTTCCGCTGCCGTCACCCAGATGCAGGCCGCCGTCGGCGCAGCGGAACACCTCGCCCCCCGGCCAGTTGGCGTGGGTGATCATGCCGTCCTCCAGCCGCAGCAGGCGCGCGTCCGAATGGCGGCGGATCAGTTCCGGGCTGTGCGTGGCCAGCACCACGGTGGTGCCGTAGGCGTGGAACTGCATGAAGATGTCCATGAGCCGCAGCGACAGTTCCGGGTCCAGGTTGCCGGTGGGTTCGTCGGCCAGCAGCACCTGCGGGTTGACCACGATGGACCGGGCCACGGCCACCCGCTGCTGCTCGCCGCCGGAAAGTTCGCCGCCGGGCGTGTCCAGCCGGTTTTCCAGCCCCAGCGCGCGCACCACGGCGCGCACCCGCCGCCCGATGTGCTGCGGCGCAAGGCCGCGCACTTCCAGCGGCAGGGCCACGTTGGCGTACACGCTGCGCTCCGGCAGGATCTTGAAATCCTGAAACACCACGCTCACCTGCCGCCGCAACAGCGGCACGGTGCGCCCGGAAAGGCGCGTCAGGTCGAAGCCCGCGACGGAAGCCGCGCCGCGCTGCACCGGCAAGGCCCCGTGCAACAGGCGCAGCAACGTGGTCTTGCCCGCGCCGGAAGGGCCGGAAAGAAACAGGAATTCGCCCTTTTCCAGCGAAAAGGACACGTTCTTCAGCGCCCAGTGGGTGCCGAACGAATGGGACAGGTGGCTGACCTTGAGCATGCTGACCGCATCAAAGCAAAGCCCGCGCGACTTTGCAAGGGGCAAGGGGCAAGGGGAGATTGCATGGGAAAAGTGAATCGGGGAGGGGACCCTTTGAAAAGGGTCTCCCTCCCCGAACCCCTCCCCCCTAAACATTTCGTATAGAGGAAAGGTAGGGGCGTCATCAAATCGTCCCGTACAGTCTTATTATCCGGTCGATGGTTCCATCTGCGAGGATTTCGGGCGGATGGTGGCGTATCAAATGAAAAGTTTTGGGGGGTGGGGGTGCGGGGGAGGAGACCCTTTTTCAAAAGGGTCCCTCCCCCGCGAAAACGGGATTTTCCGACAGTCTTACCCTACCCGCACTTGGTGAAGCCGCAGCCGGGGCAGATGTAGCAGCCTTCCTGGAACACCAGGTCTTCGCCGCAATCGGGGCAGCGCTGCTTGTCCAGTTCGTTCACCGGGCCGTGGGGGGGCAGTTCGCCCTTCAGGTAGCGGTTTTCCAGCACCCACGAGATGGCGTCGGGGATGGACAGCAAGAGGCCCTTCTTCTGGAACACCGGGTGTTCGCCGCCAATGCCCTTGAGCTGCTGGACGATGTCGCGCACTTCCACGCCGGAGCGCAGGGCCAGCGACACCAGGCGACCGATGGCCTCGGCCTTGGCGGTGATGGACCGGCCCGACTTGCCGATGGTGGCGAACACCTCGAAGGGCTTGCCGTTGGCTTCGTTGACGGTCAGGTACATGGCCCCCAGGCCCGTGGGCACCTTCTGGGTGAAGCCGTAGACGATGTCCGGGCGCTGGCGCACGGCGCTCTTGTGGTCGCCGTCGTCCTTGCCCTCGTCCTTCTTTTCGCCCTCGCCGGTGCACAGCACCTGCACGGCCTTGCAGCCGTCGCGGTACACGGTGACGCCCTTGCAGCCCTGCTCGTAGGCCATCCAGTAGATGGCCCGGATGTCGTCGATGCTGGCCGAGTTGGGCAGGTTCACGGTCTTGGACACGGCGTTGTCGGTGTATTTCTGGAAGGCGGCCTGCATGCGCAGGTGCCACACCGGGGCGATGTCCATGGCGGTCACGTACACCCGGCGCAGGTCTTCGGGCAGGTGGTCCATGGCCTGGATGGAACCCTTTTCGGCCACGGCCTCCATCAGCTTCTTGCTGTGGCTGCCGGTGTCGCGCAGGGCCGCCTCGAAATGGGGGTTCACCTCCACCAGCCGCTCGCCGTCCATGACGTTGCGCGAGAAGCACAGCGCGAACAGCGGCTCGATGCCCGACGAGCACCCGGCGATGATGGACAGGGTGCCGGTGGGCGCGATGGTGGTCACCGTGGCGTTGCGGTAGGGGCCCATGTCGCGTTCGGCAAAGGTCGATTCCGCAAAGGCCGGGAAGGGCCCGCGCTCCTTGGCCAGCACCTTGGAGGCGGCGCGGCCCTCGTCCTGCACGAACTGCATCATCCGTTCGCCAAGGCCGATGGCCTCCTGGCTGTCGTAGGGAATGCCCAGCTGGTAGAGCAGGTCGGCCCAGCCCATGACGCCGAGGCCGATCTTGCGGTTGCGGTGCACGGTTTCGGTAATGCGCTCCAGCGGAAAGCGCGAGGCGTCGATGACGTTGTCCAGAAAGCGCACGCCCAGGTGGATGACCCGCTTCAGGTCCGCCCAGTCGATGGCCTTTTCCGGCGAGGGATGGGGCAGGCCGCCTTCGCGAGCGGTGGCCGTGCCGGGCACGAAGAACGCGGAAAGGTTGATGGACCCCAGGTTGCAGGCCTCGTAGGGCAGCAGCGGCTGTTCGCCGCAGGGGTTGGTGGATTCGATCTCGCCCTGCTTCGGGGTGGGGTTGTCGCGGTTGATGCGGTCCAGGAACACGATGCCCGGATCACCGCTTTCCCAGGCCTTCTGCACCAGCATCTCGAAGACCTTGCGGGCCTTCAGGCGTTCGCGCACCTGCCCGGTGTGCGGAGCGACCAGGTCGTATTCCTCGTCGGCCTCCACGGCCTTCATGAAGGCCTCGGTCAGCCCCACTGACAGGTTGAAGTTGTTGAATTCGCCGTCGCGCTCTTTGGCGCGGATGAACTCGATGATGTCCGGGTGGTCGATGCGCAGGATGCCCATGTTGGCCCCGCGCCGGGTGCCGCCCTGCTTGATCTGTTCGGTGGCGGTGTTGAAGATGCGCAGGAAGGACACCGGGCCGGAGGCCACCCCGCCGGTGGAGCCCACGCGCGCCTCCTTGGGCCGCAGGCGCGAGAAGGAAAAGCCCGTGCCGCCGCCGGATTTGTGGATCATGGCGGCGTGCTTCACGGCATCGAAGATTTCCTCGATGGAGTCGCCCACGGGCAGCACGAAGCAGGCGGAAAGCTGGCCAAGGTCGGTGCCTGCGTTCATCAGGGTGGGCGAGTTGGGCAGGAACTTCCAGCCGGTCATCAGGTCGTAGAACTCGCGGGCCAGCGCGTCCGTCTTGTAGGGAGACTTCTTGTACTTGCCTTCTTCGGCGGCAATGGCTCCGGCAATGCGCCAGAACAGCGCGCGGGCGTCCTCGTAGGGCTGTCCGTCGGGGCCCTTGCGATAGTACCGCTTGGCCAGCACGACCTTGGCGTTGGGGTTCAGGGCCACGTCGGGCAGGGTTTCGGGCATGGCGGGCGGGGTGGGCAGGGGCTGGTTAGCTGGCGCTGTCATGTGGCTGTTTTCCGGTGGTATTTTTATAATGTGTTGCAATGCAAGGCTATTTTTTTAGTGAGCACAATTGTGACCAATCCGTGGTGTAACCCGGCCCGGCGAGAAAATCCAGACTCTAGATTTTTTCCACAGTCAGTCGGTGAAAACGCCAACGTGGCGCGGGTACAGGCCGCACGCATCGAAATACATTTCGATGCGATTTCGTAATACGGCTTAATGGTCCGTAATCACGGGCGGAAAAAAAGATGCCGCCAATCGGCGGGTGGGGAAAACGAAGGGGGCATGGCCGCAGAAGCGGTAGACGCTGTCAGGCCGGGGAGCAGGGCGGGTGGGCTGTGGGGCTGCGCGTGGGCGGGCCTTGTGCGGAGGGCATGGCGGATGCGTGGCGCCTGTGCGCAACGGAGCTGTCGGCGGCACGGCATGCTGGGCGCGCCTGCGCCGCGTGCGACGGGGCAAGGAGGAGGCAGTGCCCGGGGCGCAGGGGCCGCGTGCCCGCGTGCCGAGCGCTTGTGCGGCAGTACGGCTGCGTGGCTGTGCGACGGTGAGGCTGCGTGGCTGGGCGATTGGCCGACTATGCCTGGTCGCGCACCCGTTGCCGCCGGTCGGCAATGACCCGGCCCAGCCAGTCGCGCAACTGGTCCAGGTCCTGCTGGTGAATCTTTTCGGAGGAATCAAGCAACAGGCGCAGGGTTTCCACATCCTTGCGGATGGAGCCCACCTCGCCTTCGGCGGTGCGGGCCAGGTCGGCCAGAAGGTCGATGGCCGACTGCCGGGCCGCCAGGGTGGACAGGGCTGCGGCAATGGTGTCCAGGGCGCGGGTCTGGTGCTCGATGAGCGCGTACAGCGCATGCCCTGGTTCCACGCCGCCCATGGGCACTGGCGGAACAGAGGGGGAGGCGTCCGCCACGGGAACCGGCCGTACCGGGTGCGATGCCGCGCTTGCGGTGGCTGTTGTTGCGGAAGAACCGTCCGCAGTGCTGCCGCGGGACGGGGCAGGCTGGGTGGCGGCATTGCGGGGAAAGCGCCGGGCCAGGATTGCCTCCACCGCGCTGGCGGTGCGGGCGGTGTGCATGGCCTCGATGATGGCTTCGATGATGGCCAGGGTCTCCGCGCGGTAGCGGCGGCGGCGCCCATCGCCCACGGTGGGCATGAATGCCGCAAAACGCTTGCAGTAGTAGCGCGCGGTGGATTCCGGCAGGGCAAGGCGGCGGGCGATGTCTGCGATGGTCAGCAGGCCGTCGTCAGAGGGCGGCGCGGACTGTGCGGAATCGCGCGGCGGGGGGCTTGGCATGGTGTGCTCCCGTGGCGTTGTGGCGGATGCGCGGCCCTGTGGGGGCGCAATGCCTGTTGCTCTGGGGCCGTGTGCATCATTTCTCCTATACGCAATGCGAACCAAGCGCAACAGACCGGGGGGCAGTGGAGGAAAACCGCGTGTATCCTTGGTTTGCGGGGCGTGAAACGATTGACAAGAAAACAAGGTCACTGCATAGGGTGGGACATGCTGACCGTGGTTTGGTTACGGGGGGAAATCCGCATAGCGCAAGGAGGACATCCTGATGTTGACCAAGGCTGAATTTGTTGCCGCCCTCAAAGAGGCGCTGCCCGATGTGTTCGTGACCAAGGTGAGCGCCGAAAAGGCGTATGACGCGTTCTGCAGCGTGCTCGCCGATGGCGTTGCCAACGGCGCAGGCGTGCGTCTGCCCGGCGTGGGCGCGTTCTCGGTCACCGAGCGGGCCGCCCGCACGGGCCGGAACCCCCAGACCGGTCAGAGCATTTCCATTCCGGCCCGCAAGGCCGTGAAGTTCATGGCCGCCAAGACCCTTGTGGATGGCCTGAACAAGTAGCATTCACGCGTCCGGACGCGAACGGCCGCATCCTTCGGGGTGCGGCCGTTTTCTTTTTGGGCGGGCGTGCGGCGCGGGAGGGGGGCTGCGCCGATGCGTGATGTTCCGATGGGCGGCGGTGGCTGCGCAAGCGCGGGGCGCACGATGCGTCGGGATCGGGCTCATCAGCGGAGACGGGGGGGCGGGCCGGGGGGACCGAGCCGCGTTCAGCGGTCCGGGCGGGTAGGAGGGTAGGGACGGGCCAAGACGAGCGGGCCAAGACGAGCGAACCGGGATGGCGCGGCCGGATTCAGGGCTGGCTGGCGGCAGGCTGGTCCGCCGGGCGCAGGATGCGCCGCGCGGCAATGAAGGCGCGCTGCCAGTAGTGTACGGTCAGGCTTTCCTCGCGCACCGTGCCGCCGGGCTTCGGGCTATGCACGAACTGCCCGCCCCCGGTGTAGATGGCCGTGTGCAGGCCCAGCGGGCCGGACCCGGTGCGGAACACGATGATGTCGGCGGGGCGCAGTTCGTGGCCGGGGGGCACCGGGCTGCCGCAGGCGGCCTGTTCTTCCGTGGTGCGCGGCAGGTTCACCCCGTGTTGATAGAACGTCCACCACACGAAGCCCGAACAGTCGAACCCCTCCGTCGGGGTGCGTCCGCCGTTGCGATAGGGCACTCCCAGGGCGGAGCGAGCGGTGCGCACCAAGGCCTGCGACGGCGCGGCAGGGGCCTGCTGACGGACCTGTTGCGGTGTTTCCTGGGGGATGGCGATCTGCTGCTTGCCCGCGCAGCCCGCAAGTGCCACAACGGACAGCAGCAGGACGGCCAGCGCGGTCCGGCGTGCGGTGGCGCGGGCGAAGGCCCGGCTGTCCGCCAGTCGACCGGCGGGGCCGTGGCCGTGCGGACGGGCGCAATGCGGCGCGCCGCGCATTCCGGCGGGGTGCGGAGCGGCGGTGGCAATGCTGGCAGGGTGCGCGCGCCGGTTCATGTCGGCGGAGTGTGCGGGGCGCATGGCCGCCCTGTAGCATGAAATCCTGAAAATGCCCATGCATGCGGAGGGGTGATGGCCGACGGGAAGCGGGATGGACGCAAGGAATGCCGCAACGGCGCGGACGCACGGGGCCGTGCCGCGGAACGCGGGGCGCCGGGTGCGTCGCCGGATGCGCCTTCCGTGTCTTGGGGCCGCTGCGCCGATCCCCCCGCCTTGGCCGATCTTGCGGGCATGGTCGATCCCGCAGACCAGGCTGACGGGTCTCCCGCCGCAACCTCCGTCGCTCGGCCCTCCGCCGCGTCCTTTCCCCTGCGCGACCTGCTGCCCCTGGTGATGGAGGCGGGCCGGGCCATCCTGCACTGGTGCGGCGGCGCCGCGCCGCGCATCCGCCGCAAGGCCGACGATTCTCCGGTCACAGAGGCGGACGAGGCCTCGCAGGCCGTGTTGGCCCACGGGCTGGCCCGTCTGCGGCCGGACCTGCCCGTGCTGTCCGAGGAAGGGCGCATTCCCCCGCACGCGGAGCGCGCGGGCTGGCCGCGCTTTCTGCTGGTGGACCCGCTGGACGGCACGCGCGGCTTTCTGAACGGCGAAGGGGATTTTGCGGTGTGCCTGGCCCTGGTGGAACACGGCTCCCCCACGGTGGGCATCCTGCACTTTCCCGCGCTGGGGGTGACCTGGTTCGGCGGGCGTGGCTGCGGCGCGTGGCGACTGGAGCACGACGCCCCGCCGGAACCGGTGCACGCGGCGCGCACGTTTCCGCAACGGGCCACGGTGATGCAGGGGCGGGTGCGCCGCACCCCCCGGCTGGACGCCTTTCTGGCCGCCCATGCGGATATCTGTTCGGCGGCGTTTCCGGGGCGTCCCGGCGCGCCCGCGCCCGTGCCCATGCCGCCCGACACGGCGGCGCAGGACAGGCTGCGCGCCGGGCTGTTTCCGCACCGGCGCATGCAGGCGGGCGGGCCGCTGAAATTCTGCCTGGTGGCGGAGGGGGCGGCGCACGTCTTTCCGTGCATGCACCCCACCTGGGAATGGGATACCGCGCCGGGACAGGCGCTGCTGGAAGGGGCGGGTGGCATGGTCACCCTGCTGGACGGCACGCCGCTGGCCTACAACAAGCCCGACCTGCGCAACGAATGCATCCTGGCCGTGGGCCCCGCCGCCTGCGCCCCAAACACATGACATGAGCCATGGCCGCCTGCGGTGAAGGGCAGGACGCACAGGGGTGCGCCGCGTGCGGCATTGCGGTTTGATGTTGCGGAATGGGCCGGGGTGCGTGGGAAACGCAGGGGCTGAACAGGACGCGGAACAGGGAGCTGAACGGGGCGCGTGGTGCGCCCTTTTTCGCGTGCGCCGTTCTGGGCTGTTCCGGAAGCAGGACGGCCTAGCGCTCGGCCCACAGGGCCCGCCCGCCCTTCACGCGCAGCCGGGCCAGGGGCAGGCCGCGCCAGTACAGCAGGGCGGCGGTGGCGTTGCGGGGGGCGTCGATGCTGCGTCCGGTGAGCACCCCGGCGATGTCCGCCGGGTCGTCCATGTGCAGCAGGGCGACGTCGTCCCCTGCGCCTGACCCGTCCTGCCTGCCCTGCCCGGTGGGGTCTGCGGGATGTGGGGGGTACGGCATCAGGGCGCGCAGCCGGGGCGAGGGGCGGATGCCGTCCTTGCCCCACTTGCCCAGCGGGTAGCCGCGCCACCGCAATGCGGCGGGCAGCCGTTCCAGCGCGGGCCGGGGCAGGAAGTAGGCGGTGTCGCCAAAGGGCGCCACCACGCCGTCGGGCAGCAGGGCCGGGTCCAGTCCGGTGTCGGGCCAGACCGTGGCGGGCTGGGCGTCGGCGCGCACCCGATCGGCGTCTGACAGGGGCGGGCACAGGGCCAGGGGGCCCGCGTCGTCGTCCGTCCCCTTGGGGCCGGGCTTGCGCAGGCAGGCGATGAAGAAGCCCTGCGCGCCCGAGCGTTCCGGGTCCACCCGCAGGGAGCCCTCGCAGCCGGGCAGTTCCGGCTCGGCAAACACGAAGCCCGGCGGCGGGGCCAGCGGCACGAGTTCCAGCCCCAGCTCGTCGCGGGCGTACAGCACCTGGGCCTCGTTCTCGTGCACGTTGGTGGTGCAGGTGGAAAACACCACCCGCCCGCCGGGGGCCAGCAGCCGCGCGGCCTCGGCCAGCAGCAGCCGCTGGATGCCGATGAGCGGCTTGACCTTGTCACCCTGCCACAGCTTGAGCACCGAGGGGTTGCGTTCCACCGTGCCCCAGCCGGAGCACGGCGGATCCAGCTGGATGCGCATCCACGAACCGTCGGGCAGGGGCAGCGCTTCGCCGGGGTGCGAGCAGGTGGCCGCGTTGAGCAGGTTCAGCGTGAACAGGTTCTGGCGCAGGGTGGCCAGGCGGGTGTGGTTGGGTTCGTTGCCCACCACCAGCCCGTGCGGACCCACCAGCTGGGCCAGGAACCCGGTCTTGCTGCCGGGGCTTGCGCACATGTCCAGCACGGCGGCTCCGGTTTCCGGGGCCAGCGCCAGCGGGGGCAGCATGGACGAGCGGTCCTGGATGTAGATCAGCCCGAAGAAGGCTGCCAGGCTGCCGCCAAGGGGGCGCGGCTCTTCGGTGAGGCGGCGGCACCACGGGGAGAACGGCTCCGGGTCGAAGCCGTAGCCCTGGGCGCGGAGCAGGTCCTCTACCAGGGGCACCTGCGCGGGCGGGCACACGATGCGGAAGGAGCGGGCGGCGGGTGCGGTCATGGCGTAGGGGGAAATGTGATTGATGATGGCTGCGCGTCGGCACGCCGTGATACTTGGGGAAACGAGCCGGACACACGGGGGCAACAGAAGCGGGGCATTGTGGCGGGCACCGTGCCGTGCCGACGCGTGCGGGCCGGTGTGCCCGCGACGATACCGGCGCGGTGCCCGGACGGTGGATGCCGCGCCGCCCGCGGGCCTGCGGAGCCCGGCCCGGTTCGACGCGGTCCGATACGGACCGATACGGTCCGGCCTGGTCCGGCGTGGTCCGGCGCGGCCTGGCGGAGCCCGTGAGGCGCGGTCCGGCTGGCACCGGCGTCTCCGCCTTGGGCGCGGCATCTCGCCTTTCGCCCCTTCCCCCGCCGGATGCGCGGATGCGACCGGAGGCGGACGGCACAGCGCCGCTCCTACCTTATGGTTGCTTCGGCCATCAAGAGATATTATGAGAGCGTTCAGCGCCAAGGCAATCCCCCTTCCCCTTCCGGGATGCGCGCGGGGATGCGCCCTTGAACCAAGGAGAACCTGATGCAACTGCTCATGCGCTCGGCGGCGCTCGTGCTTGCCCTGCTGCTTTCCGCCGCCACCGCCATGGCCGCACCGGCCCCCAAGAGCTTCGCCGTGCTGCCGTTCAAGGTCAACGGCCCCGCTGGCTACAAGTATCTCGAACGGGCCATCCCCGAGATGCTCACTTCGCGTCTGTACTGGAAGGACAACTTCCATCCCGTTTCCAAGGAAGCCTCCGCCAAGGTCAACCCGCCGGAAACCGAAACCCAGGCCAGGGCCGCCCAGGCCTCGCTGGGTGCGGACTATGCCGTGTGGGGCAGCGTGACCGTGGTGGGGGAGGATTGCAGTCTGGACGTGCGCGTGCGCGACCGTGACGGCAAGGAATGGCCCAAGTCGGCCAACGCCAAGGTGGCCGGGCTCATCCCCGCCTTGAAGGGCGTGGCCGATTCCATCAACGCCGAGGTGTTCAAGCGCCCCGGCGAAGGTGGCCCCGCCAACGCCGCGCCCAAGGCGGTCAACCAGATGAACCCCGAGCTGGTGCACAACGAAACGCAGCCCCAGCAGGTCTATCTGAACCCGCAGTTCCGCTACGCGGGCTCGCCGGAGGGCGACAGCCGCATCCGCAGCCAGGCGCTGAACTATTCGGCCGTCGGCATGGTGGTGGACGACCTTGACGGCGACGGCAAGAACGAAGTCCTCATGCTGGACGACCACGCCGTCTACGCCTACCGCTGGGACAACGGCCGTCTGGTGCCCATGGGCGAATACCGTTCGCCGGGCCTGGTGGAATGCCTGAACATCCGCACCATCGACTGGAACCGCGACGGCGTGAAGGAAATCGTCGTCAGCGCTTACAACAACGATGGCGAACCGGAAGCGTTCATCCTCAACTGGAAGGGCGGCCAGTTCACCGAAGTTATGCGCCGGGTGCGCTTCTACCTGAACGTGGAAAAGCTGCCCCCGGACTACATTCCCACGCTCATCGGCCAGCGCGGCGACAACCCCCGCCTGTTCAAGCCCGGCGTGTACGAAATGCTGAAGTCCGGCGACCAGCTGGTCACGGGCAAGCGCCTGGACCTGCCGGAAGCCACCAACGTGTTCAACTTCACCTACCTGCCCGGCAGCAAGGGTGAAGGCGACAAGTGCGTGGTCCTTACCGAAAACGAGCGGCTGCGCGTGCATACCGACCGCGGCGCCCGCCTGTCCGAAACCGACGAGAACTACTCCGGTTCGTCCAAGGGCATTCCCGAGGAACCCTCCATGCCGGGTCTTGGCAAGGACCGCGTGCAGCTGAAGAACATCTACTTCGTGCCGCTGCGCATGTACGCCGTGAACCTGGACCGCGACGACAACTGGGAGCTGCTGGTCAACCGGCCCATCTCCACCGCCGCGCAGTTCTTCGAGCGTTACCGCTTCTTCCCGCAGGGTGAAATCCACGCCCTGTACTGGGACGGCGTGGGCCTGAACCTGCAATGGAAGACCCGCCGCATCAAGGGCTCCGTGGCCGACTTCACCGTGGGCGACTTCAACAACGACGGCGTGACCGACATCGTGCTGTGCGTGAACACCCACCCTGGCGCCCTGGGACTGGAAAGCCGCAAGACCATGCTGCTGGCCTACCCCCTCGACCTGTCCAAGGCCGACCCCAACACGGCGCCGGACAAGACCGAGAACGAACAGCAGTAGCCGGTCACCGGGCCAGCCTTCCCCCAGAGGGAAGCGGCCCCTTGCCCCGGTTCGTCTCCGGTTCGCCCCCAGTTCGCCCGATGACCACGCCCGGCGGGATGCCCACGCACCCGCCGGGCGTTCTCGTACCGAAGGACGCCCTGCCCGGCGACTGAGCGTTCCGCACGGTGCGCCTGCAACGCGGCCACATAGTGTACAGACAGGGCCCGCAGGGGCTGGCATGCCCCCGCGGCCTCGCGGTGGCCGATCCCTTTGGCGCGCACGGGCCATCCCTTCACGCAACCCTCAACGCACGGACCCCACGTCATGGCAGAACCGCTCGTGGTCACCGCCGCAGAGGCCGGGCAGAAGCTGGTGCAGTACCTGCAACGGCGCTGCGGCGCGCCGCAGTCGGCCATCCAGCGCTGGGTGCGCACCGGGCAGGTGCGCATCAACGGGGGGCGCTGCAAGCCCTTCGACCGCGTGGCCGAGGGCGACGTGGTGCGGGTGCCTCCTTTTGCCCTGGCGGGCGGAGAGGGGGACCCGGTTGTCGGGAGAAGTGCGCCGGATGCAGGGCAGGAAGCGGCGCGGGATGCGTCGGCGAATGCGGGCGGAGGCAAAGAGCGGGGCTCCGCCCCGCGCCCCGCAAGGGGACCGTGTCCCCTTGACCCCGAACCGGGTGAGGGCGCGGCCTGTGGTACGGGAGCGGCGGGAAGCGCGGCGGCACCAGGTCCACGGGCATGCGGCGCGCGCCCGGAATTTCAGGCATCACCCTTGCCCGTGGCGGGCCGCGCCGAAGGGCTGCTGGTGCTGCTGAAGCCCGCCGGGCTGGCGGTGCAGCCGGGCACCGGCCACGACGATTGCGTTACCGCCCGGCTTGCGGCGCAGTACGCCGGGGCGGACTTTCTGCCCACGCCCGCTCACCGGCTGGACCGCGACACCTCGGGCCTGCTGCTGGTGGCCACCAGTTATGCCCGGCTGCGGGCGCTGTCCGACGCCTTTGCGGCGCGCGAAGGGCTGGTGAAGGAATACCTGGCCTGGGTGGCGGGGCGCTGGCCCCACGAGGGCGCGCTGACCCTGCATGACCGGCTGGAGAAGCAGGGCGCTCCGGGCCGCCAGAAGGTGCGCCGGGTGGGCGGGGACGGTTCCGTGCCTCGCGCGGCCTCTGCTACTGACGCGGTTCGCGTGGCGTTTGGTACGGACGCGGCCCATGCCGCCGCCGGTGCTGACGCTGGCCGCCACGCCGCCTGCACCGTCACCCCCCTGCGGCGCGGCGATGGGGCGTCTCTGCTGCTGGTGCGGTTGCACACCGGACGCACCCACCAGATCCGGGTGCAGCTTGCGGAGCGGGGGCACCCCATCATGGGTGACCGCAAGTACGGTGGGCCCGCCTGTGGCCAGGGCATGCTGCTGCACGCCGTACGCCTGACCCTGCCCGACGGCGAACGCTTCACGGCCCTGCCGGACTGGACGGGCCGCTGGCAGGTGGGCGAGGGCGATCTGCCCTGACCCGCACAGGCCGAATCCGGTGCCATTGGGTGCCGGGCATCTGCCCCCGCCGGATTTTCGGAAACTGCACCTGTTCCGTCTTTCGTTTTCCCGTACAAGGGTAGGCATGACAGTCGGATTGACTGGCAAACCCGCCAGGCAAATCCGCCTGACAGGCACGCCCGATACGCCCGTCTGGCAGACCCGGCTGGCCCCGCCAGCCGGAGTCTTTCGCCGGGTTGGCCGGGCCGCGCCGCGTGACGCACACACCGTACGGAGGATGGCAAAATGCTGCCGGATACATTTTTCGAAGTGCTGAAGAACGAAGGGGTCGTGGCCATCGCCACCCAGGGCGAGGACGGACCGCATCTCGTCAACACCTGGAACAGCTACCTCAAGGTGCTGGACGGCAACCGCATCGTGGTGCCCGTGGGGGGCATGCACAAGACCGAGGCCAACGTTGCCCGCGACGAACGGGTGCTGATGACTCTGGGCAGTCGCAAGGTCGCGGGCCGCAACGGGCCGGGCACGGGCTTCCTGATCCGTGGTTCTGCGGCGTTCCGCACCGATGGGCCGGAGTTCGAGGCCATCGCCCGGTTCAAGTGGGCCCGCGCGGCCCTGGTGATCACCGTGGCGTCGGCGGAGCAGACCCTGTAGGCGGGCCGCGTCTGCCTGAAGGGCCGACTGGACTGATTGGCGGCCTGCACGAGGCGCTTGCCCCGGTCAGGCGGCGAGCCCGGACAGATGATTATTCCGGTGGGGCCGGGCGTACATCGCCCGGCCCCGTGCCGTTTCATCGGGCGCGGGGAAAGCAGGCGCGGTGCAGTTGCGCCACGCCCTGTTCCAGTTCGTCGGGGGGCATGCCGCCGAAGCCGAGCAGCAGCAGGGGGCCGTCATGGGACGTGCTTCCGTACCCGTGGGGAGCGCTGGCAGGAGGACTGGCAGGTGGGCCACCCCGGAAGGCTTCGGGGCTGTCCGCCAGCCGGGTTTCGGAGAAGGGCAGCAGGCGGATGCCCGCGCGCCCGGCCAGCAGGGCCAGTTCCCGCTCGTCGGCATCCGTGCCGTGCAGCCGGACCACCACGTGCAGCCCCGCCCCCTGTCCGATCACGGTGGCCCGCCCGCCGAAGTGGGTGTCGATGGCGCGCAGCATGGCGTCGTGGCGCTGCCGGTATACCGTGCGCATGCGCCGCACGTGGCGGTCCCAGTGCCCGCGCGCCATGAACCGGGCCAGCACCCGCTGCTCCAGCAGGGGGACCATGGCGTGGTGGTGGCGGTGGCGTTGCCGGTAGACCTGAAGCAGCGCGGGCGGCAGCACCATGTAGCTCATGCGCAGGGCCGGGGAGAGGATCTTGGAAAAGGTGCCCGTGTAGACCACGGCCCCGTCCAGCCCGTCAGAACTGGCTGGCCCGGCTGGCCCGGCTGGCCTGTCCGGCTTGTCTGATCCGGCTGGATTGTCAGGTCCGGCCTGCCTGCCCGCGTCCCCTGGGTGCAGCCCCTGCATGCAGGGCACCGGCGTGCCCGCGTAGCGCAGTTCGCTGTCGTAGTCGTCCTCGATGATGACGTTGCCGCCCGCATTGGCCCATTGGATGAGCCGCAGCCTGTTGCGCACCGGCATCACGTGCCCCAGGGGAAACTGGTGCGACGGCGTGACGTAGGCCAGCGTGCAGCGGCTTTGCGCAAGGGCGTCCACGTCCATGCCCTCCGGCCCCACGGGCACGGGAACCACCGCAATGCCCCGGTTGCGGAACACGGCACGCGGCAGGGGATAGCCGGGGTTCTCCACCCCGACCACCAGCGGCCTTGCGGGATTGGCGCCCGCCACCGCGCCCGATACCGCGCCCACACCGGCGTTCGGCGAGGCGTCCATCATGATGTCCGCCACGATTTCCAGACTGTGCTGCAACCCGGCGCAGACGACCACGCGGTCCGGGGTGCAGACCACCCCGCGCGAGCGTTGCAGATAGTCGCCGATGGCCCGGCGCAGTTCCGGATCGCCTTGCGGGTGGTTGTATTCGGCAAGCTCGCGGGGGGCTTCGCGCAGGCATTCCAGAGTATAGGCGCGCCACAGGGGCAGGGGAAAGCTCGCCGGGTCCAGCCGGGCGGGGTGAAAGTCGAACCGGTACGGGGCGGGCGCTGCCGCCCCATGCACTCCGTCATGCACCCCGCCGTGCGCCCCACCCTGCGCCCTACCATGCTCCCTGTGGTGTGACCTGTCGTGCGCGGCGCCAGTGACGTCAGGTGTGCCTGTGACGTCAGGTGTGCCAGGGACGCCAGCGGTGCCGGACCCGCCAAGGGCGTCAGATGTGGTCGGGTGGTGGCGGGGGCCAGCGCCGGCAGCGGCGGGCGCGGGCGGCATGCCCGCGCGGAATGCCTGGTGCCGCTCCACGGGCGCCACGAAAAAGCCGCTTCTGGGCCGGGTGAGCAGAAACCCTTCGGCGATCAGCTCCAGGTAGGCGGTATCCACCGTGTTGCGGCTGACGCCAAGCTCGTCGGCCAGGTGCCGGACGGAAGGCAGACGGGTTCCTGCGGGCAGTTCGCCCGTCAGCACGCGGTCCCTGATCTGGGTGTACAACTGCACGTACAGCGGGGCGCTGTCCTCGTGGTTCAGGATGAACATGGTGTGCTCGTTTCCCGGCAAGAGGTGGACGCTGTTGGTGGGTGTGGCTGTTCGCGCCGGTTCCGGTCAGCTCCGGCCAGTTCTGGCCAACGCGCGCCGGTTCCGGCCTGTCCCGGCGAGACACGGCCTGTCTCGTCGAGATTCGGCCCGATCCAATGATATCCGGCCTGAACCGCTGATTCCGGCCTGACTCGGCCCGACTCAGGCAGGCCCGGCCAGTTTCGGCCCGCCCGGTGTCTGCCCGAAGGTTGATCCTTGCCCCTCGGTCGATCCGGGGCCAGCGGGGCATCGGGGTCACCGGGGCCAGTGTACAGCCAACGGCGTCCGGCGAACAGCGTCCAACGAAGAGGGGCGGCACGCCGCATGGCGCACCGCCCCCCGGGGTGTCGTACAATTCAGTATCCCGCCGGCTACTTGGCCGCTTCGATGAGCGCCAGACACCGCTTGGCCAGCGCCGTGACCTCGGGCTTGGAAATCTGGTCGTCGGCCCCCACCGAGTCGCCCTTGTGGCGCAGCTTGTCGGTGATCAGCGACGAGAACAGCACCACCGGCAGCTTCTTCAGGGCCGGGTCTTCCTTGACCTGCTTGCACAGGTTGTGGCCGTCCATGCTGGGCATCTCGATGTCGGAAACCAGCACCTGCACGTAGTCGGTGACCGGGCGGGCCTCCTGCTCGGCCTTGTGCTTCAGTTCCACCAGCCGCTCCCAGGCCTCGCGACCGTTGTTCACGGCCTCCACCTCGAAGTTGGCCTTCTGCATCAGGTCCTTCAGCATTTCGCGGATCAGGCCCGAGTCGTCGGCGATGAGGGCGCGGTAGCGGGTGTTGGCCGACCAGTCCACGGCCTCGTCCAGGCGCAGGCCCAGTTGGGGGTTCAGGTCGGCCACGATCTTCTCCAGGTCCAGGATGAAGATGATCCGCCCCTCCAGCTTGACCACGCCGGTGATGGAGTTGTTGGACAGCGCCGCCACGTATCTGTTCGGCGGCTCCACTTCCTCCCAGCTGATGCGGTGGATGCGGTTGACGCCGGAGACCATGAACGCCGTGGTCACGTTGTTGAATTCGGTGACGATGACCTTGGGCGGTTCGCTTTCGGCGCGCTGCTTGCCCAGCCACTGGCTGAGGTCCACCAGCGGGATGATGTGCGAACGCAGGTTGAACGCCCCCAGCACCGAGGGGTGCTGCACTTCGGGCAGTCCCGTGACCTTGGGCATGCGGATGATTTCCAGAACCTTGGCCACGTTGACCCCGTAGTAGCCCCGATAATTGGGCGTTGCGGGGTCGGTGGCGCTTTCCTCGAGGTGGAATTCCACGATCTCGAGTTCGTTGGTCCCGGCTTCGAGCAGGATGTTGGTCTGGGACATGGTCCCCTCCGTTGGTGCGTCGCGTCTTTCGGTACGTGCGGGGCGCTGGGTTCCGCAGCGGGCTTTCGCCGCCGCCCCGACCAGGTCCGCCGGCAAGCGGCGTGCCGGTTTCGGCGGGCGGAAACGCCTTGGAACAGAATTACAAGGATTCCAGAAACCGCTGCACGGCGTCAATAAGACTTTTCGGCGTGGATGCCCCCGCCGTTAGCCCGATGACTGATTTTTTTCGCAACTCGTCCACGGGAAGCTGGTCCACGGTCTCCACGTGCACGGTGAACACCCCCTGCGCGCGGGCCACGTCGGCCAGCCGCCGGGTGTTGCCGCTGTCGAAGCCGCCCACCACCACCATGGCCTGCACCCGCCGGGCAATGTCCACGGCCTCCTGCTGGCGCCTGCGGGTGGCGTCGCAGATGGTTTGCAGCACGGGGATGTCGTGGCCCAGGCGCTGCCGCAGCCAGGCCACCACGTCTTCGAAGCCCTCGCGGTCCTGGGTGGTCTGCGCGGCCAGGAAGTAGGCCACGTCGTCGCGCAGCGGCAGTCCCTTCAGTTCGTCCAGCGAGCCGAAGACCATGGCCCCTTCACCGGCGTAGGAGAGCAGGCCGCGCACCTCCGGGTGGTCGGCCTCTCCGAACAGCAGCAGGGTGCCGCCCCGGCCCCGTTCCTCGGCAATGCCCAGCTGGGCGCGCTTGACCTTGGGACAGGTGGCGTCCACCACCGAGGCGCCGGTGGCCTTCAGGGCCGTTTCCTCGGCCACGGGAATGCCGTGGGCGCGGATGACCACCCGCTGGCCGGGGACCACCTGGGCGGTGTCGCGCAGGCAGCGCACCCCGCGCTCCTCGTAGTGGGCCATCACCTGCGGGTTGTGGATGATGGGGCCCAGGGTGGCGATGGGCGCGTTGTTTTCGGTCACTTCCCGGTCCAGCTTGCGCAGGGCCAGGCTGACCCCCATGCAGAAGCCCGCCGTGCGGGCGCGAATGATTTTCATGGCCGGGCCTCTCCATCGGGGTTGGTGGTGGCTTGGTCGGCGGCGCCGTCTTCCGCGAACGCCTGCGGGGTCAGGTGGGTTTCCAGCAGTTCTTCCAGCAGGTCGCGGTCCAGGCACGAGGCCAGCCGGTTGCGCAGCGCCCGCACGCCGGGAATGTGGCGCACGTAGCGCGGCACGAAGGTGCGCATCTTGAGCAGGGCGGTGCGTTCGCCGGAGTGGGCCAGGGCCAGTTCAAGATGGCGGCGGATGAGCGCCTTCAGCCGGTCAGCGTCGGGCGGCGGGGGCTGGCCACCGGCCAGCAGCACCCGGTATTCGTCGAAGATGGCGGGGTTGTTCATGGCCCCCCGCGCGAACATCACCGTGGCCACGCCCGTCTCGCGCACGCAGCGCACCGCGTCCGCCGCCGTGAACAGGTCGCCGCTGGCGATGACCGGGATGGTCAGCGTGGCCGCAAGCTCGCGCAGGGCGCTCCAGCGCGCCTCGCCGCCAAAGCCCTGCCGCGCGAAGCGGGGGTGCAGGGTGATCCACCCCGCGCCCGCGTCTTGCAACCGCAGGGCCATTTCGCGCCAGGTTTCCTCGCCCGCCTGCCAGCCCAGCCGCATCTTGAAGCCCACCCGGCCTTCACCGGCCACCTCCACCATGGCGCGGGCCACGGACAGGGCGTTGTCCATGTCGCGCGACATGGCCGAGCCGCAACCCGTCTTGACCACCTTGGGCACCGAACATCCCATGTTCAGGTCGAACCAGCGAAAGCCCTGCTCCAGCAGCCCCGGCATGACCGTGCGCATGATGCCCGCGTCGGCCCCGAAAAGTTGCAGGACAAGCGGTGCATCTTCAGGCGTGGAGGCCAGCAGGTCGCGGGTGCCCGGGCTGTGGTACAGCAGCCCCTTGGCGCTGACCATTTCGGTGCAGCAGGCCGCCGCGCCGTGCTCGCGGCACAGCAGGCGAAAGGGCAGGTCGGAATACCCGGCCAGGGGGGCCAGCCACGGGGCGTCGGCCCGCAGGGGCGGGGGCAGGAAAAGGTGGGGGGCGGGGGATGCGGTGTCGGTCATGCGGGGTGACGGGTTGGAGTGGGCGGCGTGGAAAGCCGGGAATAGGGAAGGGGTTTTGTACGCTGTCGACGGACGGGGGGCAACGCCCCCTGTCCGAGGCTGTTGGTAAACGCAGTTTGTCGGCAGCCCGGCACGAAGGCGCTGGCGGCATTCACTGCCGCCGTATGGCGCCGGAGTGAGCGTGCCTTTGCAAAACCCGCCGGGGCGGGTTTGCCATCACCCCGAGTCGGGGGCAACGCCCCCCGCACCCCACGGAAATGACGGAAAATTAATGGCCACGGCGGGCACATTCCGGAATACGGCGCTCCCCCCTGAAAGGGTTTGCAAAGGGGCGCGGCCCCTTTGCCGGAGGGGGCCGGGGAGGCGGAGCCTTCCCGGAAGGACGTTGCCGGTACCCGGAGTCAGGCCAACAGGCCAGCCCCGCCGTGCAGCGCGGCCAGCAGCAACCCCAGCGGATCGGACGGCCCGGGGGGCAGGGGGCCGGTGGACAGCAGGGCCGTCTCCAGGGCGTCGGCGGCGTGCATCCCGGTCACCAGCGGTTCCAGCAGCGCATCGAGATTTTCCGGATGTTCCGCCATGACCCGGAAGGCCAGACGGGCCGGGGCCTGCGGCGTGGCGGGCCGCAGCAGCCCGTGCAGCAGGAAGCGCCCCGGAGCGTCAAGGGACGGGCCAAGGGACGGGCCAAGGGACGGGCCAAGGGACGGGGCGCTGCCGATGGGGTTGTCCGGCGGGTCGAGGGAACAGGCCGGGCCGATCACCCCGCCCAGCAGGATGCGGGTCAGCCCGCCGCCCGTGGCCTCCGGTGGCGGCGGCAGTATCGCGCAATCCAGGGCACGGGCCGTGGGGCACAGCCACGGCAGATGCAGCAGCATCACGCCGGGATGCGCCGCGCGCAGCACGGGCAGCAGGGCCAGTCGGGCACGCTGGCAGGCCAGGAACAGCGCGGCGGTTTCCGCGTCGTCGGCAATGTGCGCCGCAAAGGCCGCATGGCGCGCGGCGGCGGTGGCGGCGGTGGCGGCGGTGAAGGGGGGACGGGGAGCGGTCTGCTCCCCGGTGCCGGGATGTTCGACCGCAGGGTCCGTCACGGTCTCGGCTCCCCATCCCGCGAACGGCGCCCCGGTCCTCCGGCTGCTCAGCCGGGCGTCCAGCCGGTCGCGCGCGGCGGCGTAATCCGCCGCCAGCCGGGCGGGGGAGGGGGGCACAACGGCAGCGCCGTCGCCTTCCGCCAGCAGGCGCAGCACGATGTCCGGCTCCGTGCGCTCCACCCGGAACAGCAATTCCGTGCCGGGCTGGGGAAAGGCGGGCATGGAGGCCAGCAGGGTCTGCCCCTCGATGTCGGCCCAGCCCAATCCGCCAGCGCTGGCTCCCGGCCCGGCAAAGGCCGCCGACTGCGCCGCCGGGCGCAGGAACGTGCCGCGCACCGTGTCGCCGGGCCGATGGGCCCGTCGGAAGCGCGCCGCGCGTTCCGGGTCGTGCCCGGTTCCCTGACGGTCGCCCGGGCCGCCGGACAGTCCCGTGGATGCAGTGCCGGAAGCGTGGCGGATGCGCTCGCTCATTTCCGGGCATCTCCACTGGTCCGGGCATCTTCACTGGTCCGGGCATCCCCGCCGGGACGGCCCGGACTCGCATGGGCGTTCGTGCGGGCATCCGGCAGGGTGGCGGGAACCGTGGCGCCCTTCGCGCCGTTGTCCGGGTCGCGCGCCGCATCGGCGTTGCCACTGTCCCCGGCGTGATGCTCGCGGCGGCAGCGCCCTTCGTTGGACTGCTTGCAGGCGTCACACACCGCCCCCTTGAGGTAGCGGCGGTAGCACAGGGCCAGCGCATCGGTCAGGGTTTCCGCCATGTTGTCCGCGCCCAGTTGCGGCACAAGGCCGGACCGCTCGAACACCGCGCGCACGGCGGGCTTCACCCCGCTCAGCACCAGGGCCACCCCGCGCCGCTGGCACTTGCGCAGGAACTGCTGGAAGGCGTGCACCCCGGTGGCGTCCACCCAGTGCACCTGGCGCAGGTGCAGGATCACCGCGCGGTGGCCGAAATCCTCGTATTCGTACAGCCGCTGCTCCAACTCGTCCACGGCACCGAAGAACAGCGTGCCTTCAATGGAGTACACGGCCAGGTTGGGGCAGCACGGCCCGGCGGGCAGGCCCTGCAATTCCGGGCTGTCGCAGGTGTCCATGCGGGTCACCAGCGGGTGCGACACCTTGCGCAGGAACAGCACCAGCGAAAGCAGCACCCCCACGAACACGGCCTTTTCCAGGTCCAGCAACAGGGTGGCGGCAAAGGTGGCCAGCAGCACCGTGCGGTCGGCGCGGGTGGCCTTCAGCGCCAGGGCAATGCCGTGCTTGTCGACCATGCCCCAGGCGATGATCATCAGGATGCCCGCCAGCGCGGCAATGGGGATGTACGCGGCCAGCGGGGCCAGCAACAGCACCGCCAGCAGGGTGATCACCCCGGAAAGCGCCCCGGCGAAGCGGGTGCGCGCCCCGGCCACGAAATTGACGGCGCTGCGGGTGAACGAGCCGCTGCCCGGAATGCCCGAAAAGAACCCGGCGGCAATGTTGGCCAGCCCCTGGGCCACGAATTCGCGGCTGCCGTCCACCTGCTCGCCCCGCGCGCCCGCCAGGGTCTTGGCGATGGACAGCGCCTCCACCACGCCCAGCAGGGCAATGGCCAGGGCGGGCATGAACAGGTCGCGCATCACCTGCGCGTCGGGCGCGGGCGGCAGCGAAAAGGGCGGCAACCCGGCGGGGATGGCCCCCACCACCTTCACCCCGTGCGCGCCAAGGTCCAGCGCCCACGCGGCCACGCCCGATGCGGCCACGGCCAGGAACGCGGCGGGCAGGCGGCGGTGCACCCGCGCGATGCCCAACGCCACGGCCATGGCGAACAGCCCCGTGCCCAGCGCCCACGGGTTGGTCTGGGGCAGGTGGCGCAGGGTGGACAGCACCAGTTCCACGAACGTGGGTGCGTTGCCGATGCTGACGCCCAGCAGGTTCTTGAGTTGCCCCACGGCAATGAGCACGGCGGCCCCGGCGGTAAAGCCCACCATCACCGAATGGGAGATGAAGTGCACCAGTTCGCCCAGCCGGGCGAGGCCCATGAGCACCTGCAACAGCCCGGCCAGGATGGCCACGCCGAACACGTAGGCCATGCGCGTCTCTTCCGGCAGGGCGGACAGGGGCACGCCGTTGACCACGGTTTCGGCCATGGTGGCGAAGAGCAGCATGGCGATGGCGTTGGTGGGGCCCGCGACGAGGTAGCGCGATGCCCCCCACAGCGCGGCCACGATCACCGGCACGATGGCCGCGTACAGCCCGTATTTGGGATGCACCCCGGCAATGACCGCATAGGCCATGGACTGCGGCAGGGCCACCACGGCCACGGTCAGCGCGGCCAGCACGTCGGCCCGCAGCGCCTGCATGGAATAGCCGCGCAGGCTTTCCACGAAGGGCAGGGCGGCGCACAGCAGCTTGTCGCCAAGGCCGCGCGGGGGCACCGGGCAGGCCGCGCCGCCGGGTTGGGCGGGCGGGCCGGACCGGCCTGGCGGGACAGGGGAGCCGGAATCGCCCGCACCTGCGGAGTTGCCGGTGGAGCGGGAAGTAGCTGATGTCTCTGGCGTTGGTGTGTCGGGCATGGTCTCACCGTAGGGCTTGGGGCACCCCGCCGGAACGCATGGGGGTGCCGAGCATGCCCACAGGATGCCTTCGAAGGGTCCGTGTGTCCAGCACGGTTGCCGGAAACGGGGCGTGGCGCGGCGGGCCCGCCGCGACGGATTTTTGGCCATGGCCCGCTTCCGGACCTTCCCGTGCCCGTGCCGTGGGCATCGCCGCGTTGCCCGCCAGCCCCTTCCGCAACCGCCGGGGCCTTGCGGCCCAAGGCGGCTGCCCGTCAGGCCCGGCTGCATGGCCCGCATCTTGCTGTGCCGCGCGCATGGATATCTTCGCCTTCGACGTCGCCTCCATGCTCAGCTTCCTGCTCACCTTCATGCGGGTGAGCCTGGTGCTGTTCCTGCTGCCCTTCTTCGGGGGCGAGGCGGCGCCCACGCAGGTCAAGGCGGCGTTGTGCCTGGTGTTCACCCTGGCGCTGTGGCCGCACGTGTCCCTGCCGGGCGGGCAGATGCCCACGCACCCCTTTTCGCTCATCGTGCTGCTGGCGGGCGAGCTGATCATGGGCCTGATGCTGGGCATGACCGTGCATTTCCTGTTCGCGGGCATCCAGACCGGCGGCCAGCTGCTGGCCACCCAGATGGGCTTCACCATGATTACCCTGGCCGACCCGCTGACGGGGGCCAACGTCAGCATCACCTCGCATTTCCTGTACATGGTGGCCATGCTCAGCTTTCTGGTGCTGGACGGGCACCTGTACATGCTGCGGGCCTTCGTGCGCACCTTCGAACTGGTGCCCGCCGGGGGCCTGCTGCTTACACCCATGCTGGTGAAGGAAGTCCTGGCCCTGTCCGGCTCCATGTTCGTGCTGGCCGTCAAGATCGCCGCGCCGGTGCTGGTTTCGCTGTTTCTGGTGGAGCTGGCGCTGGCGCTCATGGCCCGCGCCGCCCCGCAGATGAACCTGCTGATGATCGGCTTTCCGCTCAAGATCGCCGTGGGCTTCTTCTTCATCGGCATGCTGTTCACCATCATGGCCGACAAGATCCGCGAATTCATCGTGGGCATGGACCCCATGATGATGCACCTGTTGCAGGCCGCCAGCCCCCTGCTGAACCGCTGAGCCTCTGAACCGTTGACCGGGCGCCGCGCCACCCCCGCACGCAGGGAAGGGCGCGGACGGAACCCTGACGGAGGGCTGCCATGGCGCAGCGCGATCCGAGCAAGACCGAAAAAGCGACGCCAAAACGTCGCAACAAGGCCCGAAACAAGGGCAACGTACCGAAATCGCAAGAGCTCACCAAGGCCCTGACCATTCTGGCGGGCTCGGTGGGCCTTTTGTCCTACATCGACTTCCTGGCCAAGGACATGCAGACCCTGTTCCGGCATTTCCTGGGCAACGCCTTCGGGTTCGTCCCCAACCAGCAGAACATCATCAAGCTGCTCATGTGGCTGGCCGGAGAACTGGCGGCCATGCTGCTGCCCATCATGCTGTTCATCGGGTTCACGGCGTGGCTGGTGCTGCGGTTGCAGGTGGGCAAGCTGTGGACCACCGAGGTCTTCAAGTTCAACTGGTCGCGCTTCAACATTCTTGCGGCGCTGAAGCGCATGTTCGTTTCTCCCGAAACGTTCATGCGTCTGGGCAAGAGCCTGTTGCAGGCCCTGTTCATCGGTGTTGCGCCGTACCTCATCATCCGGCGCGAGATGCACAACTTTCTGCCCCTGTACTACGCCGATGCCCAGGGGGTCAGCGCGTACATGCTGAAAACGGGATGGGACATGGTGCGCTACGCCCTGGTGCCCATGTTCATCATAGCCATTGCGGACTTCTGGTATACCCGCTGGAGCTATGAGGAAAACCTGAAGATGACCAAGGACGAAACCAAGGACGAGCGCAAGCAGGCCGAGGGCGACCCGGTGGTGCGCGCCCAGCAGCGCCGCAAGATGATGCAGATGATGGCCAAGCGCATGTTGCAGGACGTGCCCAAGGCCGACGTGGTCATCACCAACCCCACCCACTTCGCCATCGCCCTGCGCTACGACGCCACCGAGGCCCCGGCGCCCATCGTGCTGGCCAAGGGCGCGGACAACCTGGCCCAGAAGATCAAGGAAGTGGCCCGCGAGCACGGCGTGCCCATCCGCGAGAACAAGCCGCTGGCACAGGCTTTGTATAAAGCGGTGGAAGTCGGCGACATGATTCCCGCCGAACTGTTCCAGGCCGTGGCCACCGTGCTGGCCAGCCTGTGGAAATTCAAGGCGGGGCGCGCATCGTAGCCCCCGCGCAGCGAACCTGAAGCGAAACCCGGATAACTCCGGAAGGTGTCAAGAACATGGCTGCCAAACCAGGATACGCCCCCAAGATCGACTACCAGCGCTTCGCCAAGCAGGGCGACCTGCTGCTGGCGGGCGGTGTCGTCACGATCCTGTTCGTGATGCTGGTGCCGCTGCCCACGTTCTTCCTGGACATGCTGCTCTCGCTCAGCATCTCGCTTTCGCTGGTGATCCTGGTCACCTCCATGTTCATGCTTTCGCCGCTGGAATTTTCCATCTTCCCTTCCCTGCTGCTGGTCACCACCCTGCTGCGCCTCGCGCTCAACGTGGCCTCCACCCGCCTCATCCTGCTGCACGGCGACGAAGGCACCGACGCGGCGGGCCAGGTCATCCAGGCCTTCGGCGAATTCGTGGTGGGCGGCAACTACGTCATCGGCGCGGTCATCTTCATGATCCTGTTCATCCTGAACAAGATCGTCATCACCGCGGGCACCACGCGCATCGCCGAAGTGGCCGCGCGCTTCACCCTGGACGCCATGCCCGGCAAGCAGATGGCCATCGAGGCCGACCTGAACGCCGGGCTCATCGACGAGGAAGAAGCCACCGCACGCCGCACCAACATCCGCAAGGAAGCCGACTTCTACGGCGCCATGGACGGTGCGGGCAAGTTCGTGCAGGGGGACGTGAACGCGGGCATGTTCATCACCATCATCAACGTGGTGGGCGGCATCCTGCTTGGCGTGTTCCAGAAGGACATGGAGTGGCGCGACGCGCTGACCACCTACACCCTGCTGACCATCGGCGACGGCCTGGTGGCCACCATTCCCTCCATCATCGTCTCCACGGCGGCGGGCCTCATCGTGTCGCGCGCGGCAGCGGAAGCGAAGATGGGCGAGGAATTCGTGGGCCAGCTGTCGTACAACTCGCGCGCGCTCAAGCTGGTGTCCGGCGTGCTGGTGCTGTTCGCCCTGGTGCCCGGCCTGCCCACGCTGCCCTTCCTTACCTTTGGCGCGGGCCTGTACGGCGTGTCGCGCCTGGTGAGCGAAAAGCAGGACGCGGAGGCCGCCGCCGAAGCCAAGGGAGGCAAGGGCGCCAAGGGCAAGAAGAAGGGCGATTCGCTGGATACGCCGGAAGAAGTGCAGTCCCTGCTGCCCCTCGACACCCTGGAGCTGGAAGTGGGCTACGGCCTGATTCCCCTGGTGGACGAGGACCAGAACGGCAACCTGCTGTCGCGCATCCGCTCCATCCGCCGCCAGTTCGCCCTGGACATGGGCGTGGTGGTGCCCTCGCTGCACCTGCGCGACAACCTGCAACTGAAGCCCGGCCAGTACTGCGTGCTGGTAAAGGGCAATCAGGTGGCCTCGGCGGAAATCCTGGTGGACCACTACCTGGCCATGGACCCGGGCAACGCCAAGCACCGCATCCGGGGCATCGAAACGCGCGAACCGGCCTTCAACCTGCCCGCGCTGTGGATACCCGAATCGCAGAAGGAAGAAGCCATGCTGGCGGGCTACACCGTGGTCGACCCGTCCACGGTCATCGCCACCCACCTCACCGAGGTGTTCAAGCGCCATCTGGGCGACTTCCTGGGCCGCCAGGAAGTGCAGGGCCTGCTGGACAACCTGGCCAAGCACGCCCCCAAGGCCGTGGAAGAGCTGGTGCCCGGCATCCTGCCCCTGGGCACGGTGCAGAAGGTGCTGCAGAACCTGGTGCGCGAAAACGTTTCCATCCGCGATCTGCTGACCATCGCGGAAACCCTGGCCGACTACGGCCCGGCGGTGAAGAACGCCGACACCCTGACCGAATACGTGCGCGAACGCCTGGCCCGCGCCATCGTCAAGCAGTACATGGACAGCGAGGGCGGCCTGCCCATCGTCACACTGGACCAGGCCGTGGAAAAGACCGTGCAGGAAGCCATCCGCCAGACCGACGGCGGCAACTACCTGGCGCTCAACCCCGGCATTGCCCAGCGGCTCATCCAGCGGGTGAACAACGCGGTGGAGCGCGCCGTGAACACCGACGGGCAGCCGGTCATCCTGGCCTCGCCCGTGGCCCGGCCTCATCTGGCCCAGCTGCTGATGCGCTTTCTTCCCAACGTTCCCGTCATTTCGCAGGCCGAGATTCCTTCGGACATCCGGTTGCAGGCAGTGGGCAGCGTGGCCTTTGACTAGGTGGGCGGTGCCGTCAGCACCGAGAGCATTTTTCTGCAACGGTTACAACTTCAAGGTCGAAATGCTCTGATGCAGATCAAGACGTACACAGGCCGGAACGCGACGGCGGTGCTGGCGAAGATCAAGGCCGAACTCGGCCCGGACGCGGTGATCCTGTCCTCGCGCGAATGCCGCGAGGGGGGCCGCACGTGGCACGAGATGAGCGTGGGCATCGAGCATGCGGCGGCGCCCGGCGTGGCCTCCGCGTCCGGCGCAATTGGCACGACTGGCGCGTCTGGCGGCCCTGGCGGTCCCGTCCCCCCCGGCTGGGAGGAATGGCACCGCGAATGGAGCCAGATGAAGGAGCACCTGTTCGCGCTGATGAAACCCGCCCTGCGCATGGAAGACCTTACCCCCCGCCAGCGCGTGGCCCTGGAATACCTGACGCGCGAAGGCGTGGACGACGGCGTGGCCATGACCCTGCATCGCAGGCTGGCGGCGGATTCCGGCGCCTCGGTGCTGGAAGCCCTGGCCGACATCGTGCCCGTGCGCGGCTGGGGCCTTGCGGCATGGCCGCAACGTGCCCACGTGTTCGCCGGGCCGTTCGGCGCGGGCAAGACCACGGCCATGCTGCGCATGGCGCTGACCCTGCGCCGTGAAAAGCCGGATCTGAAGATCGTGCTGGTCAACGCCGATTGCGGGCGCGGCCATGGCCGCCTGTTGCTGAAGCACTACGCCGAACTTTCCAGCCTTGTGTACCGCGAGGCCTCCACCGCCGCCGAATTCGCGGCCATCCTGCGCGAATGCCCGGATGCGGGCCGCATTCTGGTGGACCTGCCCGGCGTTGCGCGCGACGGCAGCCTGGCCCGCCAACTGGCGATCCTGGGCCTGTCGGGCGCGGGAGCGGGCAACGGCGTTGCCGTGCACCTGGTGCTGCCGCCGCACCACGGCCCGGCCCAGATGACCGCGCTGCTGGCGCGCTACGCCTTCGAGGGGACGGGCAGCCTTGTCTGGACGAAGCTGGACGAAGCCTGTACCTTCGGGGCATTGGTGAACGTGGCGGCGGCGTGCGGTCTGCCCGTGTCGGCCCTTTCCTACGGCCCCGGCATGCGCAATTCGCTGGTTGCCGCAAGCGATGCGGCGTTGTGGCGCCTGCTGTTCAAGCGGCAACTGCCCGGCGAGGCTCCGACGCAGGCCGAGCCCCGGCCCGCGGCCAGGGTGGCGGCCCAAACCGGAGCCCAAACCGGGGTCCAGACCGGCGGCCAGGCTGTCGGCCAGACGGGCATCAGGCCCGGCGGTCTCCGGTCGGAAGGAATCCGGCCTGACGGAATTTCGGCGGACATCCGGTCCTCTGTCGGCGCAAGGCCCTGAACCATGGTCCCGGTGCCGACGGCATACCCGGCGGCACACGGCATCCACGGGCGACCGCGCCAGGCGCGCCCGGCACCGCACGCACCCACTGGAGCTTGCATCGAATGAGCCCCGATCTTCCCCTGGTATTCTCCGTCACCTCCGGCAAGGGTGGCGTCGGCAAGACCAACATCGCCGCCAACCTGGCCTGCTGCCTTGCGCAGGAAGGCAAGCGCGTGGTCCTGCTGGACGCGGACCTCGGCCTTGCCAACGTGGATGTGGTGCTGGGCATGACCCCGCAACTGAACCTGTTCCACCTGTTCCACGAAGGCGTCGACCTTTCCGAGATACTCTGCGAAACGCCCTACGGCTTCCGCATCCTGCCCGCCTCGTCCGGCATGAGCGAAATGCTGTCGCTTTCCACCGGCCAGAAGCTGGAACTGCTGGAGGCCATGGACGCGCTGGAAGGCGCGGTGGACTACCTTATCGTGGACACCGGCGCGGGCATCAACGACAACGTGCTGTATTTCAACCTGGCGGTTCAGGAGCGGCTGGTGGTGCTCACCCCCGAGCCCACGTCGCTCACCGACGCCTACGCCCTGATCAAGGTGATGAAGCTCAACCACGGGGTGGAGCATTTCAAGGTGCTGGTGAACATGGTGCCCGACGCGCAGACCGCGCGCGACATGTTCACCCGGCTGTACAAGGCCTGCGACCATTTTCTTTCCGGCGTGTCGCTGGACCTGGCGGGCTTTGTCCCGCGCGACCCGGCGGTGCGCAAGGCAGTGGTGAACCAGCGACCCTTCTGCGTCATGGCGCCGGACAGTCCGGCCTGCGCGGCGGTGCGCGAGGTGGCCCGGACGGTACAAACGTGGGACGTGGCGGCGAGCCTCGATGGAAACATCAAGTTCTTCTGGAAAAAGCTCCTCTTCCGGCACTAACCCCTGGGACGCGCTGGAATCGGGAGCCGTCGCCTGGGGCGACTTCCCGCGCGGCGACCAGGAACGGATAGTCCGGCACTACGCGCCCAAGGTGCGGTTTCTGGCCTTGCGCCTGAAGGCCAAGCTGCCCCGCAACGTGGAGCTGAACGAACTGATCAGCGCGGGCACCCTGGGCCTCATGGAGGCGCTGGGCAAGTTCCGTCCGCAGCTTGGCATCCGCTTCGAGACGTATGCCGAAAGCCGCATCCGGGGCGCCATGCTGGACGAGTTGCGACGGCTGGACTGGTTTCCGCGCAGCCTGCGGCAACGGGTGCGGCAACTGGACGAGGCAATCCAACGCATCGAGCATGAAAAGGGACGCCACCCCACCGAGGCGGAATTGCAGGACGCCACGGGACTGGACCAGAAGGATGTACGGCTGGGGCTGGAGGCGTTGCAGAACCAGTTGTGTCTCTCGCTCGACGCCATACAGGACTCGCTGGCCCCCGATGCGGGCGTGCAGGGAGAGGGTGAACCGTTCCAGACCACGGCAACGCAGGAGCTCATAGAGCGGGTGGCGGGGCTGATAGACGAATTGACACCCCGAGAGAAGCTGGTATTGTCATTGTATTATAGCGACGAGCTGAACATGCGCGAAACAGCCGAGGTCATGGGCATCACCGAGGGGCGCGTCTCGCAACTGCACTCCCAGGCGCTCAACAGGCTGCGCAAGGAATTCAGGAACCACTACGGAGAACACGGCACCGTCTGATTGCGGCGTCCGTTGGCCAGGAGTACGCAAATGCCCTACGACACCAATATGCGTGTCCTCGTGGTGGACGACTTTTCCACCATGCGTCGCATCATCAAGAACATCCTGCGCCAGTTGGGCTTCACCAACGTGGTCGAGGCCGACGACGGCACCACCGCGTGGGAGATCCTGAACAAGGACCGCATCGAGTTCGTGATCTCCGACTGGAACATGCCCCAGATGACCGGCATCGAACTGCTGCGCAAGGTGCGCGCCAGCGAGGAATTCGCCGACATGCCCTTCCTGATGGTGACCGCCGAAGCCCAGCAGGAAAACGTCATCGAAGCGGTGCAGGCCAGGGTGTCCAACTACATCGTCAAGCCCTTCACCGCAGAGACCATGAAGCAGAAGATCGACAAGATCTTCCCGTAGACCGTCACTTCCTGCGGGCGCGGGGCCGCCATGGGGCGGGCTTGCGCCCGTTTGCCGTGCAGGGCCGCCACCGCGCCGCATGCCGCCCCCCTTCCCACCGGCTGGCCATCCGCTCCGGAACCTCCCGGAGCCTTCGGTGGCAGCCGACACGGCGTCTTCCCATGCCGGTGTTCCCCGGTCGGGTCTGATCCGGACGCCCGTTACCCCGCCGCCCCGGCGCGGCCCGTGCGAAGGACCAGACCATGCTGCTCATGCCCATCGTCACCGCCGCCGTTCCCGATACCCCCGATGCCCCGGGGGCGACTGGTCTGTTGTCCGACGAGGCGGGCAAGGCGGAGCTGGACGCCGGGCAACTGGATGTCGATGCGCTGGGGCCCCCGGTGGAAGACAAGGTCGAACTGGACCTCGAGGACGCCCCCTTCCTGCTGCCGGAAGAGGAGAAGGCGCCCCCCCCGCCGCCCCCCGCCGCCCAGTCCCTTGCGCTGTCGCCCGATGGCGACGCCCCCAAGAAGAAGAAATTCAGCCTCGACCTTTCCGGGCTGCTGGCCAACAAGAAGCTGCTGATCATCGTGGTGGCCGTGCTGGTGCTGCTGGTGGGCGGCGGCGCCGCGTGGTTCCTGCTGCGCAAGAAAGAGGCGCCGCCACCGCCGCCCGAGGCCGCCGTCCAGAAGATCGTGGTGCCCCAGCAGGCCGCGCCGTCCCCGGCGGAGCCAGCCAGGCCCGCCCAGACCATCCTGAGCTGGGAACCGTTCTGGGTGGAGCAGAAGGACGCCAAGGGCGCCATCCGCTTCCTGGTCGTCAAATTCTCGGCACCCACGGAAAACCAGAAGCTGGTTTTCGAGGCACAGGCCAAGAAGGTGGTCATCCGCGACGCCGTGTACTACTATCTGAAGAACAAGTCCCTGACCTACCTCACCGATGCGGCCAATGCGGAAACGCTGAAAAAGGACATCCTGGCCATCATGAACGAATACCTCAGCATCGGTAAGCTGGAGGATTTGCTGATAGAGAATTACCTGGTCAAATAAGGGCGCCGCAAGGCACCCCCCGGCGCGCCCGCCCGGCCATACCGGCCCCCCGCCAATTCGGCGGACATCACCGGTCTGCCGACCGGACGCGCCAGAGCCCGCCGCCCCCGCCTACAACCCGCCCGCCCCGGCTGCGGGTTTCGCCGCCAGCCGCCGCCCCCTTCGTGCAGGCGCGTTGCGCGGGGCACCATGCGGCGATGGAGGATCCGCCGTGTCCGTCGACCCGTCGCTTCCCGTCGTCATAGCCCAGATGGGCCACGCCGAGCGCGTGGCCCACGAGGCGCAGGCACACCCGGAAATGGCCCAGGCTGCCGCCCAGCAGGCCGCGGCCCAGGCGTTGCAGCACGACCGTTCGCAGGTCCAGAAGACCGACGAGAGCGGCAAGTCCGAGGTGGTGGACGAGCGCGAGCGCAACCGCCAGCGGCGGCAGGCCCTGCTGCTGGCCCGGCGCAAGGCCCGTGCCGCGCGGGAAGAGGACGACGAGCCCGCCGACACCGACGATGATCCCTGGTCCGGCAACATTCTGAACATCAAGGTCTGACAGGCTCGTGTGGGTCTGGCCGGACACGCGCGTCAACCCGAACCGGAACACTCATGACCGTATCCCTGTGGCTCATCATTTTCGTCAGCGTGGTGGAAGTGGCGCTGCTCGGCGTGCTGCTGGTGTTCTTTCTGCGGTTGCGGCGGTCGGAGGCACTGCTCAACCGCCTGCAAGCCAACCAGACCCAACTGCTGGAGCGACTGCACCAGAACGCCGAGCTTGAACAGGAGCTGGTGGCCACCTTTGCCCAGCGCCAGGAACAGTTGCGCCATCTGGACCAGCGCCTGGAAGAGCGGGCCCAGGCCCTGCGCCGTCTGCTGGAGCAGGCCGAGGGCATCAGCCGTTCGCCGCAGTTCCTGCGCGAGGTTATCCTGAACGGACACCGCAAGGGGCGCAGTCTGGACCAGATCGCCCGGTCCACCGGACTGTCGGTGGACGAGGTGGAACTGATCCTGGCCCAGGCCGGATAGTCCGCCACGTTCCCGGACGACCGTGCGCCGCCGGGATTCCTGCTTTTCACGAGCTTCTGTCCGGGCTTCATGTGCGCCGCAGAAGCGCCGTCACAGCCCCCTGCCGGTTTCCGGCAGGGGGCTGTGACGTTTGGCGTGCGGCGTTCTCAAGAAAATACCCTGATATATTGTAGTGTTGCCATGTGAAATCCGTTGCGGCGCATGGAAAGAGACGCATTGATGTTGACGTCTTGCATAAGACATCATACACATGTTTCCAACAACGCTCCCCAAGGAGGAACTCCATGTCGATCCAATTTCTGGTGCACGAAGACGGCGATTCCGTCGGCGTCGTGGTTGTTGAAGGCGTCAAGGCTGG